>NZ_JAUMUI010000007.1 GCF_030530745.1 Neisseria sp.
CAACCACAGGCATGACGACCTCTACAAAGTACTGCTGAAGATGTTGCGGAAAATGACGTTAGGGTAAATTTGCTTCCTAAGCCCCTAAGCTAAAATGGCGGCCTTGCAAGCCAAGCCGCTCATCAGAAATTTCTTTTCGGTTGAACCCCCGCCGTTTGCGGCGGTAAAATTTGGTTTATCCGATAAGGGCGTGCCCTTTCCAGAACAGGGCAATACATAACATAGCTTTATGCTGCCCTGTGTGTTGAAACATTCTTGGAAAAAACATGTCTGCCATCAGCCTGAAAAAAATCTATTCCGGCAAAGTCCGCGACTTATACGAAATCGACGAAAAACGTATGCTTATGGTCGCTTCCGACCGCCTTTCCGCCTTCGATGTGATTCTTGACGACCCGATTCCCGGCAAAGGCGAAATCCTCACCCAGATTTCCAATTTCTGGTTCGGCAAACTCGCCCACATCATGCCCAACCACTTTACCGGCGATACTGTTTACGACGTGCTGCCTGAAGACGAAGCGCGTGCGTTGGAAAAACGCGCCGTGGTTGCCAAAAAGCTCACACCGGTTAAAGTGGAAGCCATCGTGCGCGGCTACCTGGCCGGCAGCGGCTGGAAAGACTACCGGCAAACCGGCACCGTGTGCGGCATCAAACTGCCCGAAGGCCTTCAGGAGGCGCAGCGGCTGCCCGAAGTGATTTTCACCCCCTCCACCAAAGCCGCCGTGGGCGATCACGACGAAAACATCAGCTTTGAAGAATGCGAAGCCATCATCGGCAAAGAGCTGGCCGCCGAAGTGCGCCGCAAAGCCATTCAGCTCTACACCGAAGCGGCCGCATACGCCGAAACCCGCGGCATCATCATCTGCGACACCAAATTCGAATTCGGCCTCGACGAAAACGGCATGCTGACGCTGATGGACGAAGTGCTCACGCCCGACTCGAGCCGCTTCTGGCCGGCCGACCAATACCGCGTCGGCACTAACCCGCCCTCGTTCGACAAACAGTTCGTGCGCGACTGGCTGGAACAAAGCGGCTGGAACAAACAGGCGCCCGCACCGAAAGTGCCCGATGAAATCATCCGCAAAACGGTGGAAAAATACCGCGAAGCGCTGAGCCTGCTCACACAGGGTTAAGCGGCCGCAAAGTTTGGGGTTTTTGCAAAATGCACCGAGGGCAGTTTTTTGAAGCTGCCGATATGGTTTGCAAAGCTTTGAGGCCGTCTGAAAATCTTTCAGACGGCCTCAAAGCTTTTATATAACGGATAAATTTAATTTCCACTATAAAACCGCAACCTGTTCTTTTTCCAACATTTCCCTGTCCATCAAGCCGCGTTCGTGCAATGACACCGCCTGCCGTGCCGTAACAACAAAATGATCGAGCAGAACCACGTCTACCAAATCCAGCGCCTGCGCCAGGCGGCGGGTGAAGGCGATGTCGGACTTTGACGGCTCGGGTGAACCGCCGGGGTGGTTGTGGGCGATAATTACGGCAGTGGCGTAATGTTCGAGCGAGAGCTTTACGATTTCACGCACATACACCGTGTTTTCCGCCACCGTGCCGCGCGACAGTTCGTGCAGGGCAATCAGTTGGTTGCGGCGGTTAAGCAGCAGCGCCACACTCACCTCCACCCGCTCGTGCCCCAAATGCAGCCGCAGTAAGTCGGCTACGTCTTGCGGGCGGTTGAAAACGGTGTTTTCCTGCAATTCTTCGCCCAGCACGCGCCGGCCGATTTCGCGCACCACCGCAAACTGCGTGTAGCCCGCCAAACCCATGCCTTTGTGTGCCGACAGGGTTTTGGCGTCGGCACTCAGCAATTTCCCCAAACTGCCGAATTCGTTGAGCAGGTGGCGTGCCAGATCCACCGCGCTCATGCCGCGCGTACCCACCCTTAACAGAATCGCGAGCAGCTCGGCATCGCTTAACGCCCCCGCGCCGCGCGCCAGCAGTTTTTCGCGCGGCCTTTCCCCTTCGGGCCACTGTTTGATACTCATGTTATTATTCCGAATATTATTATTTAATAATCATAACATCGTAATATTCGGAAAGAAACAGACCGGGAAAAATTTCAACTGTATCTCGAAAAAAATTGGGTATTTTCCAACTTAAGTAACAAATGACCGCCGATTGGTGTTTATTGTGCCTGAAAAAGTGCGCGGTAATGATGTGCGTATTGTGATTGAGCCGAACGGCAAAGAGTTGACGGCACATATGCCGGTTAATGCCTACGATAAAGACACAAGGCTGATAGCGGTGCGTCGGCCAAACGCCTTGCCGGTGCTGTTATGGAGCAATGCAGGGGTGATAAAGATACAGCAGAGATAAGTGTGTGAAGAATATTTTGAAAGGCGTTGGAAAAAGCCGGGTTCTGTTACATTGAAAAGAAACCGGCTGGCAGGGGCGGTCTGAGAAAGAGATGCTTTACCCCCGAGATCTTGGGGCAGTTTGGTTATTCAGACGGCCTTTGGGGTTATTTGCTGCGGTTCATCATAGAAGGCGGATGTTTGCCCGCCCGTTCGATAACCCGCTGCTTCAGTTTTTTCAGATCGGAAGGTGTTCCGTCTTCGCAGAATGCTCGGAAAAGGGGGGCGCGTACGGGGTCGGCTCCGCTGAGAATCGAACCGATGTTTTTCCAGCCGCCTGTGCGCGGTGCAATCCAGCGTTTGTTAACCGGATCACCATAACCGAACACTTTATAAGACGAACGTTTGCTCTCGCCGCCGAAAGAAGTGGGCGAGCAGTAAATGCCTTCGGCGGTTAAATTGTCGTGCCCCTGTTGCGACTGCACGTTCAACACATAACGGATAGTGCCGTCGGGCGCACGGCTGATGCTGTCGAGCAGGATTTTCGGCTGTTTACCGAAATTGTTGCCCACATAAATATCAAACCAGCCGCTGCTTTTCGTGTCGGGAAAAGCGGGCAGGGCAACATCGGCTTCTTTGAATTCGCGCGCCGCTTTGTCGGCTTCGTTTTCTTGATAGCGGGTGTTTTCGAGGGTGTCTTTATCGTGGTGCGGGGCGGCGGAAACCTGCAGGGCGGTTGCGGCCAACGCAAGCAGCAGAATACGTCGCATAAGGCTCTCCGTGGGTTGGAAACGCCGTCATTGTAAGGTGGCGGACAGGCGGGCGCAACGGCGCACGGCTGCGGCGGGCATTTTTTACGCAGCTTAGCATATGCTTGCAGAAAAGGCCGTCTGAAAGACGCAGGCGGGTTATCTGCACGGAAAAGGCGGAATTTTTCAGACGGTTCCGGTGTTTTACAAAATATCCCGAACGCGCCAATTCAGGCGTGTTTTATGCTAAAATGACGCAAAATTTTTTCTATGAAATCACTATTCCGCCATGACCGACGCAACCACACGCAACGACCATCATTTTGCCCTCGAAACCCTCCCCATCAGCCTTGAAGAAGAAATGCGCCGCAGCTACCTCGATTACGCCATGAGCGTGATTGTGGGGCGCGCGCTGCCCGATGTGCGCGACGGCTTGAAGCCCGTGCACCGCCGCGTGCTGTATGCCATGCACGAGCTGAAAAACAATTGGAACAGTGCTTATAAAAAGTCTGCCCGTATCGTCGGCGACGTTATCGGTAAATACCACCCGCACGGCGATTCTGCCGTATACGACACCATCGTGCGCATGGCGCAGGATTTTTCGATGCGCTATGTGTTGGTCGACGGCCAGGGCAACTTCGGTTCGGTTGACGGCGACGGTGCGGCAGCCATGCGTTATACCGAAATCCGCATGGCGAAAATCGCACACGAAATGCTGGCCGACATAGAAGAGGAAACCGTTAACTTCGGCCCCAACTACGACGGCAGCGAAAGCGAGCCGCTGGTGTTGCCCACCCGTTTTCCCGCCTTGCTGGTTAACGGTTCTTCCGGCATCGCCGTGGGCATGGCCACCAATATCCCGCCGCACAACCTGCCCGACACCATCGATGCCTGCCTGAAACTCTTGGCTGAGCCGCAAACCGATATCGACGAACTCATCAACATCATCAAAGCCCCCGATTTCCCCACCGGCGCCACCATCTATGGATTGGGCGGCGTGCGCGAAGGCTATAAAACCGGCCGCGGCCGCGTGGTGATGCGCGGCAAAACCCATATCGAGCCTATCGGCAAAAACGGTGAGCGCGAAGCCATCATCATCGACGAAATCCCCTATCAGGTAAACAAAGCCAAATTGGTGGAGAAAATCGGCGAACTGGTGCGCGACAAAGTTCTGGAAGGCATTTCCGATTTGCGCGACGAATCCGACAAATCGGGTATGCGCGTGGTGATTGAACTCAAGCGCAACGAAAACGCCGAAGTGGTGCTCAACCAGCTCTACAAACTCACCCAACTGCAAGACAGCTTCGGCATCAATATGGTGGCCTTGGTCGACGGCCAGCCGCGCCTGTTGAACCTGAAACAGATTTTGAGCGAGTTTCTACGCCACCGCCGCGAAGTCGTTACCCGCCGCACCCTGTTCCGCCTGAAAAAAGCGCGCCATGAAGGCCATATCGCCGAAGGCAAAGCAGTGGCTTTGTCGAACATCGACGAGATGATTCAGTTGATTAAAGAATCCGCCGACGCGCCCGAAGCGAAAGAAAAACTGCTGTCGCGCCCGTGGCAGTCAGGCTTGGTGGGCGAAATGCTCAGCCGCACCGATTTGGATATGCAGATGGCGCGCCCCGAAGGCCTGCCCGCAGGCTTGGGTTTGCAGGCGGGCGGCTACTTTTTGAGCGATATTCAGGCCGATGCCATTTTGCGCATGAGCCTGCGCAACCTCACCGGCCTCGACCAAGACACCATCGTGGCCGACTACAAAACCATCATGGGTCAGATTATTGATTTTCTGGATATTTTAGCCAAGCCCGAGCGCATTACCGCCATCATTCACGAAGAATTGGAAGAAATCAAAACCAACTTCGGCGACGGGCGCCGCAGCGAAATCAACCCCTTCGGCGGCGATATTGCCGACGAAGACCTGATTCCGCCGCGCGAAATGGTGGTAACGCTTACCCACGGCGGCTACATCAAAACCCAGCCCACCACCGATTATCAGGCGCAGCGCCGCGGCGGACGGGGCAAACAGGCTGCCGCCACAAAAGACGAAGACTTTATCGAAACCCTGTTCGTGGCCAATACCCACGATTACCTGATGTGTTTCACTAATTTGGGCCGCTGCCACTGGATTAAGGTATACAAACTTCCCGAAGGAGGGCGCAACAGCCGCGGCCGTCCGATTAACAACGTGATTCAGCTCGACGAAGGCGAAAAAGTGAGCGCCATCATGGCCGTGCGCGAGTTCCCCGAAGACGAATACGTATTCTTCGCCACCGCACAAGGTATGGTGAAAAAAGTGCAGCTTTCCGCCTTCAAAAACGTGCGCACGCAAGGCATCAAGGCTATCGCCCTCAAAGACGGCGACTCGCTGGTGGGCGTGGCCAAAACCTCCGGCACCAGCGACATCATGCTGTTCTCCAACCTCGGCAAAGCCATCCGCTTTAACGAATATTACGAGCGCAACGGCGAGGCCGACGATTTGGAAAACGAAGATTCAGACGGCCTTGATGCGGAAGCAGAAACCGAACACGACGAAACGGACGGCGCCGATGCGCCCGTGCTGAAAGGTAACGGCGTGCGCCCGTCCGGCCGCGGCAGCGGCGGCCTGCGCGGTATGCGCCTGCCCAAAGGCGGCCGCATTGTCAGCCTGCTGGTTTCCGCGCCCGACAACACCGAGCAACAGGTACTCACCGCCACGCAAAACGGCTACGGCAAACGCACGCCGATTGAAGATTACAGCCGAAAAGGCAAAGGCGGGCAGGGCATCATCGCCATCGACACCGGCGAGCGCAACGGCGAATTGGTGGCCGCAACTTTGGTTAACGAAAGCGACGATTTGATGCTGATTACCAGTGGCGGCGTGTTAATCCGCACCAAAGTCGAGCAAATCCGCGAAACCGGTCGCGCCGCCCAAGGCGTGCGCCTGATCAACCTCGACGAAGGCGAAACGCTGGTAAGTTTGGAAAGGATTGCCGAGCCGGAAGAAGACGAAGACGTGCCCGCAGAAGGCGGAGGCGTGGAAAATGATAGTGAAAACGCCGAAACAGAAGGTGCGGCCGACGGGGCTGCGGGCGATAACGCAGAAGCCTGACGGACAAAAAGCAGGTACTGTCAAGGCCGGTTTTCAACATTCCGCTCCAGCATACCCGGGATTGACCCGGGTATTTTTATCTGCAAAAACAGCAGATGTTTGGGGAAAGTCGGTGCATACAATGGAATAACCTATAGTGAGACAGAATAAAAGACAAGACTGAGGCCTTTGCAAAACCGCCATCTGCGGCGCATTTCTGCGTTGTGCGCTTATGCCCGTTAGGTACTGCCCTGCCCGCTGTGCTGCTGCGCCTTGAACCGCATCCGCATCTGACGGTTTTGCAAAGGCCTCAGACTGTTTGAAACGTTTGAGTATCGTTATTTGAGCCTGTGCGGAAACGGCAGGTTTCTGAAGTTGGCGGCAGTATTGTTCCGGTGCGGTTCTGATTTTTAAAACGGCTGCAATTTCGGGCTGTTAGCTTATTTTTTCGGATTGGTATAACATAGGCCGTCTGAAACCAATGATTCAAAGGGAAAATCTCATGGGTGACACACAGCATATCAGCGCGGTTCAAAAGGCCGGAATCCTATCGGAAGCCTTGCCGTATATCCGCCGTTTTTCCGGCAAAACCATCGTTATTAAATATGGCGGCAACGCCATGACCGATCCGCAGCTGAAAGACGGGTTTGCCAAAGACGTGGTGCTGTTGAAACTGGTGGGTATCAACCCTGTGATTGTGCACGGCGGAGGCCCGCAGATTAACGGTATGCTCAATAAGGTGGGTAAAGAAGGCGAGTTTGTGCAGGGCATGCGTGTTACCGACAGCGAAACCATGGATATTGTGGAAATGGTGCTGGGCGGTCATGTAAACAAAGAAATTGTATCGCTGCTCAACCTGCACGGCGGCAAAGCCGTAGGCATTACCGGCCGCGACAGCCATTTTATCCGCGCCCAAAAACTGTTTATCAATACGCCCGAGCGCAACGGTGTGGACATCGGCCAAGTGGGCGTGGTGGAAAGCATCGACTGCTCGCTGATTAAAAGCATCATCGCTTATGGTCATATTCCCGTGGTCGCCCCTATCGGTGTAGGCCGTAACGGCGAAGCCTTTAACATTAATGCCGATTTGGTGGCAGGCAGGCTGGCCGAAGAGTTAAGTGCTGAAAAACTGCTGATGATGACCAATATCGCGGGCGTGCTCGATAAAAACGGAAACCTGCTCACCAACCTCACGCCGAAACGTATCGATGAATTGATTGCAGACGGCACGCTTCACGGCGGAATGTTGCCGAAAATCAGCTCGGCGGTCGAGGCGGCGGTAAACGGTGTGAAAGCCACCCACATTATCGACGGGCGCGTGCCCAATGCGCTGCTGCTGGAAATCTTTACCGACTCCGGCATCGGATCAATGATTTTGGGCGGGGAGCGGGAAGAATAGGGCGTGCAACAGTTCTGGTATGGGTTGGAATTGTTTCCACCCTGTCAACCTTAATGCTGTCCGCATTTGGATTTCCGGCCGTCTGAAATATTTAATACCGTTATACCGCTTTTGAAAACACGGCATTAAATATTTCAGACGGCCTTTTTGTATACCGGGCTTATTTTTTCAGAAAGCTTTTCAAACTGCTTAAAAACTGGGGTTCAAGTTTGATCAGATAGGCAATCAGAGGCAGGTTGCCCGCCGCCACCGCCAGATAAAGAAGGGTGATGCTGTCGAACAGCCACAGCAGCGCGGCGCTCAAGAGTGCGGCGGTTACCATAAACAGGCCGTTGACGATATTGTTGGCGGCCACTGCGTGTGCGCGGAAGGCGTCGCTGCTGGCGGTTTGCAGCCAAGTGTAGAGCGGCACCGAGAAAAAGCCGCCGAAAAAGCCGATGGCAATCATGGTGAGGATAACGGGGTAGGCGTTGGCCTGCGACAAAAACCAGCCCAAACCTTGCAGCCCGGTAAAGCGTTGGCCGTGCGTGAGCCAAACCAGCAAAAGGCCGCCGGCGGTCAGGCCGAGCGCACCCACGGCCACCAAGCCCAAGTGCAGCCGTTGGCGGCTGACTTTGGCGCACAACACCGAGCCGGCGGCGATGCCGACGGAAAACAGCGCCAGCATCAGGTTAAATACGTTGTCGTTGCCGCCGAGGTGGATTTGCGTGAATGTGGGCAGTTGGGTGGTGTAAACCGAGCCGACGAACCAAAACCACGAAATGCCGATGATGGCGGCGTAGAGTTCGCGTTGGGCGAAGGTTTCTTTCAACAGCACCCAAGTGCCTTTGGCGATGTTGGGTTCGAGGCGGGCGGCGGGGTCTTTGGCGGGAACTGACGGCATAAACAGGCTGGTAACCGTGCCTGCTGCCGCCACCGCTACCACCATGATGCCGACGATATGCGGCGGAATGCCCGCCACCGCCGTGCCGAGAATCTGGCCGGACAGAATCGCCAGAAACGTGCCCGATTCGATCAGGCTGTTACCCATAATCAGCTCTTTATCGTTGAGGTAATCGGGCAGGATAGCGTATTTCAGCGGGCCGAACAGCGTGGATTGCGCGCCCATGCAAAACAGGCAGAACAGCAGCAGGGGGGCGGACTGCATATAAAAGCCGAGAGCCGCTGCCGCCATCACCACGATTTCCAACACCTTGATTACCCGTGCCAGCCCGGCTTTGTCGAATTTGGTGCTCAGCTGCCCTGAAATCGCAGAAAACAGAAAATAGGGCAGGATAAACAGCAGCGCGCCGAGGTTGAGCATCTGGCTGGCGGGCAGGAAATCGTTCTGCCCCAGGCCGTAGAAGCTGATCATCACGAACAGCGCGGTTTTAAACAGGTTATCGTTGAAAGCGCCGAGAAACTGCGTGCCGAAAAGCGGGGCGAAGCGGCGGCTGGTAGGGAAGTTGAGGTTGTCTTTAAGGCTCATTTTGTTGTTTTTCTTGCGGCTTGTCGGCGGCTTGTTTGTCGGTGGAATCATCGTCCATCAGAATGCGGTGGGCGGGGCCTTCCAAATCGTCGAACTGGCCGTTTTTGCCCGACCACCAGAAAAAATAGGCAATCAGAAACGCCAGAATAATGCTGATGGGTATCAGGATAAACACGCTTTCCATTAGAGGGTTCCCGTTAAATTGTTGAGCACCAGCGTTTGGCCGGCAAGGGTCAGGTATTCGCCGCGTATGCGGCCGAGGGCGGCGTTGTCGTCAAACAGGGCGACATGGTCTTTTTCGAGCGCCCAATAAAGCGGCGTTCCGGTGTTTTGGCAGGCGGCAAGCGCGCGCACGGCGGCGGTTTCCTGCGGCGGGTTTTCGCTTTGCAGCTTCACGGCGAAACGCCCGCTTTGCGGCGGGTTTTCGGATTCGTTGTCGGGCAGCATGATGAAAAAGCCCAAATGATCGCCTTCTTGAGTGTGGATGCTGAAATAGTGCATGGTTTTCAGACGGCCTTTCAGGTGGGTTAGGGCGTGTAGTCAGAAAGTGTTGCGGCGGTATTTTTGGTTTAAATCCGCATCTGCGCGTTAGGTAGCGAAGCGGACTTGCGAAGCTAAAATGCTCGCAAGATGTCTAATCTTGCTGTGCTTTTTGCCTTGCATCTGCGGATTTTTCCTCAAAAAACCGCTTCGCAAGCATTCTGACTACACGCCCTAATGTAACAGTTTGCGCGCGGGATAAAAAGGGGAAAATACGCAGAAACAAGGCGGTTTTGCTTTTCAGACGGCCTGAATGGTTTTGGCCGTCTGAAACATTTGCAGCCTTATTTGGGTTTGCTCGCCAGAATATTGATCACTTTTTTCGGCGCGGCGGCGGGCAGCCTGATTTCGCCATTTTCCGCTTTGAGACCGTCTGAAAACTGCTGCGGCACGGTTTCTTTATCGAAAGCCAGATCGCCGCCGTGTTTCAGTTTTTGGCCGCGCTGCAAACCGGCGAAGTCGAACAGGCCGGTGTCGGCCAGGTGGGAAGGCACCACGTTTTGCAGGGCGGAAAACATGCTTTCGATGCGGCCGGGAAAGCGTTTGTCCCAGTCTTGCAGCATTTCTTTAATCACCTGCCGTTGCAGGTTGGGCTGCGAACCGCACAAATTGCAGGGAATAATCGGGAACTGCCTGACTTCGGCGTAACGTTCCAAATCTTTTTCTTTCACATACGCAAGCGGGCGGATAACGATGTGTTCGCCGTTGTCGCTCACGAGTTTCGGCGGCATGGCTTTGAGTTTGCCGCCGTAAAACATGTTTAGAAACAGGGTTTCGAGAATGTCGTCGCGGTGGTGGCCCAGAGCGATCTTGGTGCAGCCTAATTCTTTGGCCACGCGGTAGAGCACGCCGCGGCGCAGGCGGCTGCACAGCGAACAGGTGGTTTTTCCTTCTTCAATCACGCGTTTGACCACCGAATAAGTGTCTTCTTCGATGATTTTATACGGCACGCCGATGCTTTCGAGATATTCGGGCAAAACGTGTTCGGGAAAGCCGGGCTGTTTTTGGTCGAGATTGACGGCCACCAGCTCGAAATCCACCGGCGCGGAGGCTTGCAACTGGCGCAGAATGTCCAGAAGCGCATAGCTGTCTTTGCCGCCCGAGAGGCACACCATGATTTTGTCGCCGTTTTCAATCATGTTGAAATCGTTGATTGCATCGCCCACGGCATGACGCAGGCGTTTGTTGAGTTTGTTGTTTTCAAGTTCGTGTTTGGGTTTTTTAGACATGGCAAAAAGCGGGCGGGCAAAAGCTATAATTGTACTCCAAAATCGGTTAGGCCGTCTGAAAACGAGCCGTGAACAAACGCAGCGAAGTTTTCAGCGTTTAAAATAAAACCGTGTTTGTTATCACGGGTTTTACATCACATATCGACTGAGCCGAACCGGCGGCGAACCGTTTTTCAGACGGCCTGACAAACTTTCCGCCGCTGGGCTATAATCCAAACCCGGTCTGTTTCTCTACCAAATGGAAGAGCTTTATGAAAAAGATTTTGTTAGCCGCCGCCGTGCTGCTGGTGGCCGCCTGCGGTTTCCACTTAAAAGGAATGGGCGGCATGTCCGGCACGCTGCCTTATCAATCTTGGCACGTTGCCAACGGCCAATCCATGCAGCAGCCGCTTGAAAATGCCTTGCGCCGCGCCAGCGGCAAACCGGTGGGCGCATCCGAAGCGCAGGCCACGGTAACAGTGAATCATATCGGCACCCGCCGCGATGTGTTCACCGTTACCCGCGCCGCCGTCATCAACGAATACCTGCTGGTGTTGCAGGTGGAAGCGCAGGCCAGTGTGAACGGCCGACCCGTGGGCGAACCGATAGCGGTGCAGGTCGAGCGCAAAATGGATTATGCCGACAGCGAAGTTTTGGGTAAGGCCGAAGAAGAAAACACCATTTGGTCGGAAATGCGCACCGATGCCGCCGACCAGATTGTGCGCCGCCTCACCTTTTTGAAAGCGCAGTAATGCCGGTGATGAATATCGGCGGGTTGTCGCCCGAACTGCCGCTCAAGCCCCTGTATGTGATACACGGCGAAGAAGATCTGCTGCGTGTGGAAGCTTTGGACGGCCTGCGCGCCGCCGCCAAAAAACAGGGTTACCTCAACCGCGAGGTTTATACCGCCGACAACGCTTTTGATTGGAACGAACTTCTGCAATCGGCAGGCAGCATGGGGCTGTTTGCCGATTTGAAACTTTTGGAAATCCACATTCCCGGTGGCAAGCCCGGCAAAAACGGCGGCGACGCACTGCAAACGCTGGCCGAACGCCTGCCCGAAGACACGGTAACCGTGGTGATGCTGCCCAAGCTCGAGCGGGCCCAAACGCAGGCCAAATGGTTTGCCTCACTGGCGGCGCACGGCGTGGTGCTGGAGGCCAAAGCTGTTACCGGCGCCGCGCTGCCGCAATGGATACGCGGCCGTCTGAACCGCCTCAACCTCGATATCGAAGCCGACGCGCTGGCGCTGTTTGCCGAGCGCGTAGAAGGCAACCTGCTGGCTGCCAAGCAGGAAATCGACAAACTCGCCCTGCTGCACCCCGCAGGACATCTGGTCAACATGGCCGATGCCGAAGCCGCCGTTGCCAACGTGGCCCGTTTCGACGTGTTCCAGCTCGCCGGCGCATGGATGGGAGGCGACGCCCCCCGCGTGGCGCGCCTGCTCGAGGGTTTGGAAGCGGAAGGCGAAGAACCCGTGCTGCTGTTGTGGGCGGTGGCCGAAGACGTCCGCACCCTTATCCGCTTAACCGCCGCCCTCAAGCAGGGGCAGAGCGTGCAGGCCGTGCGCAACAGCCTGCGCCTGTGGGGGGACAAGCAAACCTTGGCGCCGGCGGCGGTCAAACGCATCAGTATCAACCGCCTGCTTGCCGCCCTGCAAGACTGCGCCCGCATCGACCGCATCATCAAAGGAGCAGAAGAGGGCAACGCATGGGCCGAATTCAAACATCTGGTTACGGGATTGGCGGGATAAGGCTATAATGCGCCTGTTTTTCAAAAAGGCCGTCTGAAACCTTTCCGCCGCGCGGCAACTGCTTTCAGACGGCCTGTATCGAACCGAGAAGATTGTAAGGAACACCCGCATGGATAACAAAACCAAACTCCGCTTGGGCGGCTTGGCCGTTTTGGCCACGGCCGTGCTGAGCCTGATATTCGTTTTATTCACCGATTCGTGGCCGGTGGCCATTCTGCTGGCCGTTGCCGTGATGGCGGGCGTTATCGGCGGCATGATCTGGACAACGCGCCGCCAGCAGCGCCAGTTTCTCGAACGCCTGAAAAAGTTCGACATCGACCCCGAAAAAGGCCGCGTCAACGAAGCCAACCTGCGCCGTATGTACCACACCGGCGGACAGGCGCAGAAAGATGCGGTTACCATCATCTGCCTGTCGCAGAAATGCTCGGTGGAAGAAGCGCACGCCATGATGAAAAACCGCCCGACCCGCCAGCAGATGAACCAGATGGCACAGCAGCAGATGAAAGGCCAGCGCAGGCCGCACCGCTGACGGGGCATTACAGATAACGGCAGGCCGTCTGAAAGATTTTTCAGACGGCCTTGTTTATATAGTGGCTTAAATTCAAAATAGGACAAGGCGCCGAGCCGCAGACAGTACAAATAGTACGGCAAGGCGAGGCAACGCTGTACTATTTTGAATTTAAGCCACTATAACTTGGATTACTCGGTTCGTACTTTCTTCACTTCATAACCCAAAAAAGGTTTCGCGCACCATTGCTATTCCGCCGCATCCCTGCACACCTCCACCGCTTCCTGCAAACCGGCCACGCCGAAAATCTGCAAGTTGGGAAACTCTTTCGGATTGCGCGGCAGGTTGGCTTTGGGCACCACCGCACGTTTGAACCCCAGTTTCTCCGCCTCTTTCAGCCGCTCCTGCCCGCGCGCGACGGGGCGCACTTCGCCGCTTAAGCCGATTTCGCCGAAGGCCACCATTTTTTCGGGCAGCGGGCGGTTGCGGAAGCTGGATAACATAGCGAGGATAATCGCCAAGTCGGCCGCCGGTTCGTTGATTTTCACGCCGCCCACCGCGTTTAAAAACACGTCTTGGTCGAAGCAGGCGATGCCCGCGTGGCGGTTTAACACGGCCAGCAGCATGGCGAGGCGGTTTTGTTCGAGGCCGACGGTGAGCCGCTTGGGCGTGAAGCCGTGCGCGTCGTCCACCAGCACCTGAATTTCCACCAGCAGCGGGCGGCTGCCTTCCTGCGTAACCAACACGCACGAGCCGGGCACATCGTCGCGGTAACTGGCCAGAAAAATGGCCGAAGGGTTGGACACACCTTTCAAGCCGTGTTCGGTCATGGCGAACACGCCCAATTCGTTGGCCGCGCCGAAGCGGTTTTTGATGGCGCGTATCATGCGGTAGTTGGAATGCTGGTCGCCCTCGAAATAGAGCACGGTATCGACCATGTGCTCCAGCACGCGCGGGCCGGCGATGGCGCCGTCTTTGGTAACATGGCCGACCAATATCATGGCAATGCCCATCTGCTTGGCCATGCGGGTAAGCTGGGCGGCGCATTCGCGCACCTGCGACACCGAGCCGGGCGCGGAGGTGATTTGGTCGGAATACATGGTTTGAATCGAATCGATAACGACAACGGCAGGCCTGTGCTGTTTCAAGGCCGTCTGAATCGCTTCCATACGGATTTCGGCCAAGAGGTTCACGCCTTCGCTTTTCAAACCCAAACGCTGCGCGCGCAGCGCCACCTGCTGCGCCGATTCTTCGCCCGACACATACAGCACCTTTCGGCTTTTCGCCATCACCGCCACGGTTTGCAGCAGCAGCGTCGATTTGCCGATTCCGGGGTCGCCGCCGAGCAGAATTACCGCCCCGCCGACCAAGCCGCCACCGAGCACGCGGTCGAGTTCGCCGATGCCGGTCGGCTCGCGCGGCACTTCGACGGCGGTAACTTTTGACAAATCCTGCACCTGCGCCGTATCCGCCGCCCACGATTGGAAACGCGCGTTTTTCGGCTCGGGCGCGGCGAGGCTCTCTTGCAGCGTGTTCCACTCGCCGCAATGCGGGCATTTGCCCTGCCATTTGGGTGCGGTGCCGCCGCATTCGCTGCATTGGTAAACGGTTTTCGGGGCTTTTGCCATAGAGGTTCCTGCTGGATGGTGGAGGCCGTCTGAACGGCGGCGCAAAAAAGCCGATTGTAAGCGCAAAACCGCGCCGGATATACCCTTGGGCACTAAAAAATATCCGCATATCTTTATTTTGAATCTGATTAATATGCTTTTGTTATTATTTTTTTGGAATAATAACTTTGTATCGAACCATGAAAAAAAACGCATATTTCTGTTTAGCTGCCGCGGTGCCAGCCGTTTTTTCCCTGCCGGCTTCTGCCGACACCCGGGTGCCCGACCAACAGGCGCAATACGAGCTGGCACTGGCCTATGAAACCGGCAGCGGTGTCGAACAGAACCACGAACGCGCAGCCAAACTGTATCTCAAGGCTGCCAGAAAAGGCCATGCCGGTGCGCAGGCGCATTTGGGCACCATGTATCACGAAGGCCGCGGCGTGAAAGAAAACGCCAAAACGGCGGTGTCGTGGTACCGCAAAGCCGCCTCGCAGGGCAACGGCCATGCCCAAAACAACCTCGGCCTCATGTATTTTTACGGTTACGGTGTGGCGCAGGATTACAAACAGGCATTCGAGTGGTTTGAACAGGCGGCCGAAAGCGGCGACGACACCGCCCAGAAAAACCTTGCCTATATGTATGCGCACGGCACGGGGGGGAAGCAGGACATGAAACAGGCCGCCTATTGGTATGAACAGGCCGCTAAGCAAGGCTTGGCGGAAGCGCAGGCAGAAATCGGCTTCCTTTACGATGAAGGCCGCGGCGTGGAAGCCGATGCGCAGAAAGCCGCCCTGTGGTACACGCAGGCCGCCGACCGCGGCAGCGCGGTGGCCCAATATAATTTGGGGCATATGTATTTGGAAGGCCGTGGTGTGGCGAAAAACGTCGAGAAAGCCCATGCGCTGTTTCTGCAGTCGTGCAGCGGCGGCGACGAAGACGCATGCAAACTGGTATCACAGGCCGTGCAGGGCGGCAGCTGAACGGAGGGTTTGGCGGCAGCCGCAGCAAAGCATTCGTTCGGAGTTTCTGTAAAATATATTCAGGCCGTCTGAAAATCATTTTCAGGCGGCCTGAAACCTTTGCAAAGGTCTCAACAAAAAGATACTCGGGTCAAGCCCGAGTATGACGTATGTCATTGAGGTGCCGGTATGGCTTGAAAAGGCAGGCGTATCGGTTTGCCGCTGCTTAAGGGTAAGGCGCGGTGTTGGCGCATTCAAACCGTTTCTTTCACCGCACTGTGCAGCAATTTCCCACCCATCAGGCCAAGCAGGATGCCTGCGGTTTTATCCACATAAAAAGCGGCTTTGCCGAAGGCGCGGCGCACTTTGTGTTGCGAGAGTACGAATATAATCATCGTATCCCATACGAAAACCAACAACACCATCCACACGCCTAAGGCAACGGTAAGCCCCATGCTGATTTGCGGGGTCAGCACTACCGAAAACAGGCTTAAATAAAAGACAATGTTTTTCGGGTTGGACAGGCCCGAGGCGATGCCGAGGAAAAATTCAGCCCAAAAAGACGGCGCTGCTTTTTGCCGGGTATCCTGCGGTGTTTGCGTGATAAAGGCGTAATCGCTGCGTTTGGCGCGCAATGCGCCGTATGCCACATAGAGCAAAAAAACACCGCCTATGATTTTCAAGAGAAACATCAGCCATATGGAATGGGCAATTGCGGCACCCACGCCGACCATGCACAAAACAATATAGATGCCGTTTGCCAAGGCGATACCCAAGGCCACACCGACTGCACGGCGGCGGTTGTTGCGCAGGGCGCTGCGGATGACGAGTAAAAAATCCGGCCCGGGGCTGATTAAGGCCAAGAAATGTGCGACGACCACAGTGGCGATAATGACGGCGCTTTCGTTCATGTTTGTTCTCCGGATTTTTCAAGCAGGTGTAAATATTACGCTTGTTGATTTCGAGGGAAAAGGATTATTGGTGAGTTGCGCATCGGGCAAGCACGGCACGGTAGGTTGGATAAAAGCATCAATATGTTGGGTTTAACAACCCAACCTACGCTTGCTTGTGCAAGAGGGGAATCACTTTGGCCCAGTGGGCGGCGGCGCCCCAAAAGCCGTGTACCAATACGATTGCAGGTTTGTTCATGTTTATTTACTTTAAAGTTGATGTATGGATAGGCCGTCTGAAAGCCTGCAAACAAGCGTTCAGACGGCCTTTCGCTTTATTGCCCCGCCCAAGCGTAAAAGGCGGCGGCGAATTTGTTTAAAAATCCGGCGGTGCGCTCGTCGGCCACTTTGCCGTTGTCCAAAGCGGCGTTGGCGCGGCTTAGGAACACTTCGGGGGCGATTAACACGTCGGCGCCCAGCGATTGCAGGCTTTGGCGGATTTGCAGGCCACTGTTGATGCCGCCGTAGCTGCCGGGCGATGCGGTAACGATGGCCGCTTTTTTGCCCTGCCACACGTTTTGGCCGTAAGGGCGCGAGGCGGTGTCGATGATGTTTTTCACGGCGGCGGGCATGGCGCGGTTGTGTTCGGGGCTGACAATCAGCACGGCGTCGGCCACTTTGAGCTGCGCGCGCACGCGTTCGTAGGGCGGCACGTTTTCGGCATCGAGGTCTTGCGTGTAGAGCGGCAAGTCGCTGATTTGCACTTCTTCGATTTCCACGCCTGCGGGCGCTTGCGCGGCGATGTGTTCGGCCACGGCGCGGTTGATGGATTGGCGGCTCAAGCTGCCGATAACGAGGGCGATTTTGGTCATTTTTATTCCTTTTTTGATACGGTTAAACGGCTGCCATTCTAAACCTAATCAGGCCGTCTGAAATATTTCAGACGGCCAAACTGCTTTTATCGGCCGCCGGAGCCGTGCCGAAATAGCGTTTGTATTCGCGGCTGAACTGGCTGGGGCTTTCGTAGCCCACTTGGTAGGCTGCGCCGGAAACGGATAAATGTTCTTGGCAAATCAGCCGCTTGGCTTCCATCAAGCGCAGCGATTTTTGGTATTGCAGGGGTGAGAGCGTAGTGAGTTGCTTAAAGTGGTGGTGAAAGCCCGATAAAGACATGCCGCACAATCCGGCCAGCGTTTCCACCCGTATGGCGTCGCGAAAGTGCGCTTGCAGGTAATCCGTGGCTTTGGTGATTTTCTGCGTGTTTGAGCCGAAGCTCGCCATCTGTTTGAGCTTGCCGCCCTGTTCGCCCGTGAGCAGGCGGTAGTAGATTTCCTGCTGGAACAGCGGCGCCAGAAAGGCAATGTCGTTTGGATTTTCGTGCAAGAGCAATAAGCGCTCGAAAGCGTCGGCCAGATGGGCGCTTAAATGCCATTGCGCAAAAGCGGTTGCATCGGCTTCGTCGTCCCGAACCGATACGGCCTGCTCCAGCAGGATTTTGCCGACCGCCTGCAAATCGATTTTCATCGACAGTACCACAAACGGCTCGGCCGGCGTGGCGCGGGTAATCTTACCGCACATCGGAATATCCACGGGGCAAAACATGAAATGGCGGCTGTCAAACAGCAAGTGTTGCTCCCCCAGCCGTATTTCCCGCTCGCCTCTGACCACAATGCAAATGCTTGGTTCCTGAATCACGTTTTCATAAGAAAACGGCCGGTCGCAGTGGTGGATAACCAAGCCTTTAATGGGGGAGCGGTAGGTTTGGTTGTGCGGGATAAGCTTGAGCAGCCGCTCAAGGTTTTTGTTTGAAAGCATGGTTTTTTGGAGAAACAGGCAAGTGATTTGGAGGAATCATATACTCCCTATTCGTAAACATCAATATAATGAAACCTCATCTATACTGTTAAATAGGAGACTGACATGGCAAAAGACAGGCAACTCGCAATCTTGAAAGCAATGGCCAAAACTTGGTTTGGCAATTCGCAGCAGCACAGCATTCATGCCGAGATTATCCGACAAAAAGGCTACCCCAAGCTGGCAGACAAAATGCAGGCAGAAGCACAGGATGAGTGGCAGGAAGCACAACGCGTCAACGCCCGCCTGCTGGAACTTGGCGGTATGCCCGAAGTCGCGATTGATGCTTTTCCTGTTTTTGACGATATTCGTGAAATGTTGGCCTATGATTATCAGGAAGGCATTAAAGGCATGGCAGAGCTGAATGCGCTTGTGGCGGAATTTGCTGATGATTACATCAGCCGGCGCATGATTGAGGAATTCATCGTGGATGAGCAAGAGCACACTAATTGGCTTGCCGAACATTTGGGCTTGATTGAAGAAATCGGCTATCAAAATTATTTGATTCAACAACTTTGATTTATACAGGAGCTTAAAATGAAAATTTTCTACAAAACATCGGCCACCGCCACCGGAGGCCGCGACGGCCATACGCAGGTGGACGACGGCTCGATCGGCTTTGATTTGGTCGGCTTTCAAAACGACAACGGCAAACAGGGCACCAACCCAGAGCAATTGTTTGCCATGGGCTACGCCGCCTGTTTCGACAGCGCGATGAACCACGTTGCCCCGAGTTTGGGCTTGAAACCGACATCATCCAGCACCACCGTGGGCGTGGGCATCGGCCAAAAAGCCGACGGCGCCTTTGCCCTGGATTTGGACATCACGATTACGGTTGCGGGCTTGAGCGTGGAAGATGCGAAGAAACTGATTGAAAAAGCGCATGCCGTATGCCCGTATTCCAACGCCACGCGCGGTAATGTGGATGCGCGTTTGCATGTGAACGTGGTGCAGTCTTTCGATTTGTAAGCCGCTGCCGGAATTTTTAATCAGCCGTGGCATTGAGGCCGTCTGAAAAGTTTTCAGACGGCCTGAAAAATATCCAAATACGGATTGCCCCAGTTTAAATATTGAAAAAACAAGCGTTTTTTTATACAATTCGGCGCCTTGTTTTATCGGTCGGTTTGTATGGCAGGCCGTCTGAAAAAACTTTTCAGACGGCCTGTTTGGCAGTTGCGTGGTTTACCCGTTCAAACCAACCTAAGCCGAAACCGTTTTTCATATAGTGTATAGATTAAGAGCAGCCATGTCGAATATTCCACAAGAAGTGCGCCGCCGCCGCACCTTTGCCATCATTTCCCACCCCGATGCGGGTAAAACCACGCTCACCGAAAAACTGCTGCTGTTTTCGGGTGCGATTCAGAGCGCGGGCACAGTGAAGGGCAAGAAAAGCGGCAAGTTCGCCACTTCCGACTGGATGGAAATCGAGAAGCAGCGCGGCATTTCCGTGGCTTCTTCGGTGATGCAGTTCGACTACCGCGACCACACCGTCAACCTGCTCGATACACCCGGCCACCAAGACTTCTCGGAAGACACCTACCGTGTATTGACGGCGGTGGACAGCGCGCTGATGGTGATTGACGCGGCCAAAGGCGTGGAGGCGCAAACGATTAAACTCTTAAACGTTTGCCGCCTGCGCAACACGCCCATCGTTACCTTTATGAACAAATACGACCGCGAAGTGCGCGATTCGCTGGAACTGCTCGACGAAGTGGAAAATATTCTGAAAATCCGCTGCGCGCCGATAACCTGGCCGATCGGCATGGGCAAAAACTTCAAGGGTGTGTATCACATTCTGAACGACGAAATTTACCTGTTCGATGCAGGCGGCGAGCGTTTGCCGCACGAGTTCGACATCATCAAAGGCATAGCCAACCCCGAGCTGGAAAAGCGTTTTCCGCTGGAAATCCAACAGCTGCGCGATGAAATCGAGCTGGTGCAGGCCGCGTCCAACGAATTTGATTTAGACGAATTTTTGGCAGGCGGACTCACGCCCGTGTTCTTCGGCTCGGCGATTAACAACTTCGGTATTCAGGAAATCTTGAATTCGCTGATTGACTGGGCGCCCGCGCCGCAAGGCCGCGATGCGACCGTGCGCGAAGTGATGCCGTCTGAAGAAAAATTCTCGGGTTTTGTGTTTAAAATCCAAGCCAATATGGATCCGAAACACCGCGACCGCATTGCCTTCTTGCGCGTGTGTTCGGGCAAATTCGAGCGCGGTATGAAGATGAAGCACCTGCGGATTAACCGCGAAATCGCCGCCTCCAGCGTGGTAACGTTTATGTCGCACGACCGCGAACTGGTGGAAGAAGCCTACGCGGGCGACATCATCGGCATTCCCAACCACGGCAACATCCAAATCGGCGACAGTTTTTCCGAAGGCGAACAGCTGGCCTTTACCGGCATCCCGTTTTTCGCGCCCGAACTGTTCCGCAGCGTGCGCATCAAAAACCCGCTGAAAATCAAACAGCTGCAAAAAGGCTTGCAACAGCTGGGCGAAGAAGGCGCGGTGCAGGTGTTCAAACCGCACAGCGGCGGCGATTTGATTTTGGGCGCGGTGGGTGTGTTGCAGTTTGAAGTGGTTACCTCGCGCCTGGCCGCCGAATACGGCGTGGAAGCCGTGTTCGACAACGCTTCCATCTGGTCGGCACGCTGGGTGTCGTGCGCCGACAAGAAAAAGCTGGCCGAATTTGAAAAAGCCAACGCGGCCAACTTGTCGGTAGACGCGGGCGGCAACCTGGCCTACCTCGCCCCCAACCGCGTGAACCTGAATTTAACGCAGGAACGCTGGCCGGACATCGTGTTCCACGAAACGCGCGAGCATTCGGTGAATCTGAACGCTTGAGTTTAATAGGCAAACCGGGCCGAAGTCTTGGCCGGTTTGTTTGTTATTCCGCCTCCGCCTTCCGCTACCGCGGTCATACTCGGGCTTGACCCGAGTATCTGCTATTTTTTCGAAACAATAAGATGCTCGGGTCAAGTCCGGGCATGACGTAGAGATTTTAAAATACCGGAGAATTTTGCAAAGGCTTCAGGCCGTCTGAAAGATAATGCTTTCAGACGGCCTGTTCCATTGATGCTTGCCATTGGGCAAAAGCCGCCGGATTAATATTTCGCGTTTACCAGCCTGCCGTTTTTGAAAACCTGCTGCTGCATCACGTTGCCGTTGTAGGCATAGGTGGTCAGCGTGCCGTCTTCGGGGTGGGCGCGGAAATCCATCAGGCGGCTGCGGGGCAGGGTGTAGGGGTCGGTGCGTTTTTGGTTGTTGTCGCTGTAGAAATCCTGCACGGTGTATTCGTTGCTGCGTTTGCCGATCAGCCGGCGGTGAAAGCCGCCTTTAACCGGTTGGTTGCGGGCGTTGCCTTGGGCGTCGAAATAGGTAACGGTTTGCTCTTCCACTACGTTTACGCCGTCTTTGGTGTTGCCGCCGGTGCGGGTGCGGTCCAGCCCGACGGGGATATTGATGGAAGTGCCCAAGCCGACATGGCGGCCTATGCCGGTGCCCACACCCACGCCCACCGACATACCGGGCGTGCCTACGGTGCAGGCGCTCAGGGCGGTGCAGAGTGCGGCGGCAGATAAAATGTGTTTCATGATTGAATCCTTTGTTGAGGCGGCAGGGAGGCTCAAACAAATTTGAAGCTTCTGCAACAATACCGCCTGTTTTTCATGCTGTGCAAACGGGTTGGGGTTATTTTAATGGTGTTTCAGATTTTGCCAAGGTTAGGGTTGTGTAAAAATTCAGGCATATCTGTTTTGCCTGCGGGGCGGATATTGCCGGTAAAGCAGTTACGGCATTACCCGAAGGTTCAGACGGCCTCTGCCGATTCGGAAAATTTCGGGTGCAAACATGTACAATCTTTCATCACATTTTTGAAACAAAGGGATGCTGTATGGAACTTTCGCGCGAACGCTTATTGAAGCTTGCCACATATGCTTCTACCGCCACGGCTTTGCTGCTGGCCGGGCTGAAAGCTGCCGCTTGGCTGTTTAGCGGGTCGGTGAGCATTTTGGCGAGTTTTACCGATTCGCTCACCGACCTTGCCGCCAGCGCGCTCAATCTTTTGGCGGTACGCCTGGCTTTGCAGCCTGCCGACGAAAACCACCCGTTCGGCCACGGCAAGGCCGAAGGCTTGTCGGCATTGGCGCAGTCGGCATTTATCGGCGGCTCGGCGGTGTTTCTGTTTTTAAACGCCTTCGGCCGCCTGATGAAGCCCGAGCCTTTGCAGCATACCGGCTGGGGCGTTGCGGTGATGGTGGTGTCGGTGGTGATGACGCTGGCGCTGGTGGCGTTTCAGCGCTATGTGGTCAAACGCACGGGGTCGCAGGCCGTCGCCGCCGACCGGCTGCACTATGTTACCGATCTGCTTTCCAATTCGGTGGTGTTGGCGGCGCTGCTGACGGCATCTTACGGCTGGTATTCGGCCGACGCATGGCTGGCGCTGGGTTTGGCGGCCTGGATTCTGAAAAGTGCTTTCGATATCGGCAAAGAAGCGGTCAACACCCTGATGGACAAGGCCCTGCCGCACGGGCAAACTGAGGCTGTCAGGGAAGCTGCGCTGAACGTGCCGCAGGTGCGGGGCGTGCACGATTTGAAAACCCGCCGGTCGGGCGCGCAGGTGTTCGTGCAGCTGCATATCGAAGTGAGCGCCGCCGCCAGCCTCGAAGAGGCGCACGAAACGGCCAAAGCGGTGGCGGCCAATATCCGCGCCCTGTTTGAAAACGCAGAAGTGCTGGTGCACACTGATCCGGTGTGAAGCAGATTGTGAGCTGTATCAAGGCCGTCTGAAAAAGGGTGAACTTATCGCTTTTCAGACGGCCTATTCATAACCAGAGGAAAAATCGAAAACCCGCAACCGTTATCTCAAACAGGAGAAACCGCATGATTACCCCGCTTCACAACCCGCAACACCAACAATGGCTGATCAGACAGAGCAGGGCGCTGCTGGAATTTGCCCGCAAATCGAAAGTGCCGTTCGGCTTCGGCTATCTCGACAAACACGGCGAAGTCGATTTGTCGCAGCCCGTGCAAACCTGGATCAGCTGCCGCATGACGCATATCTACAGCATCGGCGCGCTGATGGGCATTGAAGGCTGCCACGAGTTGGCCGAACACGGCATCAATGCGCTGCTCGAGCATTTTCAAGACCGCGAACACGGCGGCTTTTTCGAAGCGCTCGAGCACCGGCCGGGCGCAGGCGGGCTGGCCGTACCCACCGAAGCCGGCACACAGAAAACAGCCTATGCCCACGCTTTTGTGCTGTTGGCCGCATCCAGCGGCCTGTTGGCGGGAATCAGGCGGGCAGACGAGCTGTTTGACGCCATAAGCGCGGTTCACGACCGTTATTTTTGGGACGAAGCCGCAGGAAAAATGCGCGAATCGTTCTCGCGCGACTTTTCCGAAAGCGAACCCTATCGCGGCGTAAACGCCAATATGCACACCGTTGAAGCCTGCCTGGCCGCATTCGACGCGCAACTGGCGCTGGGCGCCGCCCCCGGCGACGAACGTGCGGCACGCTGGCTCGGGCGCGCCAATTCGATTCTGCAATTCGTGTTCGGCCTTTGCGGACAAAACGCCTACCGTATTCCCGAACATTTCGACGAAAACTGGAACATCGTTTGGGACTACAACGAGCACGACAAAGCGCACCAGTTCCGCCCCTACGGCGCCACGGTCGGCCATGCGCTCGAATGGGCGCGCCTGGGCTGCCATGCCCTGGTAATGAACCGTAAATACGGCGTGAAAACCCCGTCGGATTATTCCGCCACCGCCTTCGGCCTGTTCCGCCAGGCACTCAACAATTGGCACGGCGACGGCGCGGCGGGCTTTGTTTACACCACCGATTTCGAAGGCAACCCGATTGTGCGCGACCGTATGCACTGGGTGTTGTGCGAAGGCATAGGCGCGTGCGTGGCGCTGGAGGGCATCAACGCAGGCCACGCCCCGATCGGCGGCTTGGGTGCGGCGCAAGGTTATGTGGAGGCTGAACTCGGCAGCGAATTTTCTTATTGGTACGAAACCTTTACCGCCTATACCGCGCAATATCTGCTGGAGGGCGAGGGGCGCTGGTATCACCAGCTCGACATCGAAAACCGCCCCGACGAAAGCGTTTGGTCGGGCAAGCCCGATATTTACCACGCCTTCCAATGCCTGCTGCTGCCGCTCTTGCCGTTCGGCCATTTCATCACCGCAGCGGTGAAGCAGCATCCCGAGAATGTAAAATAAGGGATTGCCGGTTGTTTGTTGCGGAAGCTGTATAGTCGGACGGCTTATTTGATAACCGTTTCGTCATACTCGGGCTTGACCCGAGTATCTAAAGATTTCTTTTGAAATAAAGAGATGCTCGGGTCAAGCCCGAGCATGACGCAGAGGTTTTAAAATGGCGGCATGGCTTGCAAAAGTCTCAGGCCGAGGCCTTTGCAAAAACACCTTAAAGCCGTCTGAAAACAGGCCGCTTCCGGTTTGTTTGCGACAGGGTTTATAATCCTACCTTTATTTTTCAGATTTCAGACGGCCGCATCGTGAATAAAGAACTGCTCGGTATCATTTTTCTGCCCGCAGGCGTGATCAGCATGTGTATGGCGGCTTTGTGGCAGATGTATGTGATGATCACCGAAAGCTACACGCTCAACCGCTTCAAAGACAAACAGCTGGTGTGGGTGGTGGCCGCCCTGTTTTTCAGCTTCAGCCTCGCCGTTTACTGGTTTTGCCCGAACGCGCGCAAGAAAGGCATTTTGTTTGTGCTGCTGGGCGGGGGTGGCGCACTGATGTATGTGTTGGCCAGAATATGGCTGCCGTTCGGCAGGTAAAGCTTTGGATTCAAAAGGAACAGGCCGTCTGAAACTTTCAGACGGCCTGTTTTGCTGTATGAAAATTACAGGCTGTTGGTAAAAGTGCGGGTTATCACATCGCGCTGCTGTTCGGGTGTGAGCGAGTTGAAACGCACGGCATAGCCTGATACGCGGATGGTCAGCTGAGGATATTTGTCGGGGTTGGCAACGGCGTCTTCCAAGGTTTCGCGGGTTAACACGTTCACGTTCAAATGTTGGCCGCCTTCCACTTTCGGGCGGGCGGTGATATCCACCGGCACTTCTTTGTAGGAAACGTCGCCTAAAGCAGACAAAGCTGTTACGTCGTCTTCGCGGTATTTGCTGCCTTTAACGCACAGGCAGCGTACTTCTTGGGTTTCGTCGTCCAGCAGCCAGAAAGAGCCTGTCAGGTCTGAATCGGTGCTGCGGGTGATTTGGATGCCTTTAATCATGGCTTATCCTTTCGTTCAGGGTGGGTGTTGAAAAATTACATGCAAACATTTTATACCCCGGGCCCGAACTGATTTTGACTTGAGTCAACTTACAAAATACTACACCGGCCGAATTGAAATTATTTCTACAAGGTATTTAATATGTTGTTTTAAATATGTTATTTAAATTACGGTTAAACGGCCTGCGTATTGGTTCAAACATTTGAAACAGTTTGCGGCTGTTTGAAACTATGTTAAAAATAAAGTTCATACTTTAATTCAGACATTCAGGATGGGCAGATGGACATTTCTTTATTACTGCAACTGGCCGTTTTACTGGGCGCGATTTTTCTCGGCGTGCGTTTGGGCGGCCTGGCCATCGGCTACACCGGCGGTTTGGGTGTGGCGGTGCTGGCGTTGGCATTGGGCATGGAGCCGGGCAAGGTTCCTTATGATGTGATTCTGATTATTATGGCGGTGATTTCCGCCATTGCCGCGCTGCAACTGGCGGGCGGTTTGGATTATCTGGTGCGCGCCGCCGAGCGCCTGCTGCGCCGGAATCCGAAAAACATCAATTTCTTGGCGCCCACAGTTACTTATTTTCTCACCATTCTCGCCGGCACGGGGCACACGGCGTTTTCGATGATGCCGGTGATTGTGGAAGTGGCCAAAAGCGAAAATATCCGCCCCAGCGCGCCGTTGAGCATCGCCGTGGTGGCTTCGCAGATTGCCATTACCGCTTCGCCCGTGAGTGCGGCGGTGGTGTTTATGAGCGGTGTGCTAGAGCCTTTGGGGGTGAGCTACCCCAAATTGCTGCTGGTGTGGCTGGTTACCACTTATGCGGCCTGTATGCTGGTGGCGCTGCTGATTAATTTGTTCGGCAATCTGGATTTGTCGAAAAGCAAGGCTTATCAACAGCGTTTGGCCGAAGGCTTGGTGCAGCCGCACAATGTGGGTGAGCGCGAAGCGCTGCCTGCGGGCGCACGCAAATCGGTGTGGATTTTCTTCGGCGGCGTGGTGGCGGTGGTGCTGTATGCCTGCGCGATTTCGCCTGCCGTGGGTTTGATTAAAGAGCCGGTGCTGCCGCGCGACGGCGCGATTATCAGCTTTATGATGATTATCGCCAGCCTGATTGTGATGTGCTGCAAGCTCGATACCGGCAAGCTGCTGGATATGAGCACGTTTAAATCGGGCATGGCCGCCTGCGTGTGTGTGCTGGGCGTGGCTTGGTTGGGCGACACGTTTGTGAGCGGCCATATCGATGCCGTTAAAGAAACCGCTTCGGCGCTGGTGGGCAATTATCCGTGGCTGTTAGCGGTGGCGCTGTTTTTCGCCAGCATGCTGCTGTATTCGCAGGCGGCAACGGCCAAAGCCATTATGCCCGCCGTGATTCTGGCGCTGGGCATCACGCCGGAAAACAATTCGCAAGTGTATATTCTGGTGGCCAGTTTTGCCGCCGTATCGGCGCTGTTTGTTTTGCCCACTTATCCGACCCTGCTCGGCGCGGTGCAGATGGACGACACCGGCAGCACGCGCATCGGCCGTTTCGTGTTCAACCACTCGTTTCTAATCCCCGGCGTATTGGCGATTGTGTTTGCCGTGGCTTTAGGGTTTGTGGTGGCACCGCTGGTGCTGTAGACGAAGATAAAAACAAACCCTTACATCCGCATAAGTGTGGTAATTATGCGGATGTAAGGGTTTGTTTTTATCTGAAAATAATCAAACGTTAAACAGCCACGGCTGAGAGGCTTTGCGCTTTTCTTCAAACGCTTTGATTTCACCGGCATGTTGCAGGGTCAGGCCGATTTCGTCGAGGCCGTTTAACAGGCAGTGTTTGCGGTGTTCGGTAATGTCGAAAGTAAAAGTTTGACCGCTGGGGGTGGTAAGTGTTTGCTTTTCCAAATCAATGGCCAGCCGGTAGCCTTCGTTGGCTTCGACTTCTTTAAACAGTTGATCGACTTCTTCTTCGCTCAACACAATCGGCAGCAGGCCGTTTTTGTAGCAGTTGTTGAAGAAAATATCGGCAAAGCTGGGGGCGATTACGGCTCGGAAACCGTAGTCGTCGAGCGCCCACGGGGCGTGCTCGCGCGAGGAGCCGCAGCCGAAGTTTTTACGGGTAAGCAGAATCTGTGCGCCTTGATAGCGCGGCTGGTTAAGTGAAAAATCAGGATTAAGCGGGCGCTTGCTGTTGTCCATGCCCGGCTCACCGTGATCGAGATAGCGCCATTCGTCGAAGGCGTTGGGGCCGAACCCTGAGCGCTTGATGGATTTTAAGAATTGTTTGGGGATAATGGCGTCGGTATCGACGTTGGCGCGGTCAAGCGGGGCAACCAGCGCGGTAATTTGCGTGAATGCTTTCATGTTTGTACTTTCGGGCGAAAAACGCCCCCGCGCGGTGCGGTGCGAGGGGGCGGGGCTTGTTTAGTTGGCGTGGCGGTCGGCAGATTGTTCGAGATTGCTGCCTACGCGGGAAATATCTTTGCCGAAACCGGACACGGTATTGCAGGCAGACAGTGAAACTGCAGAGGCCAAAGCGGCCAACAACATGAGTTTTTTCATGTTTTAATCTCCATAATATTTGAAAGTACTGGCAATATGCATTACTGCATGTTTGTTATCATGCCAAAGTTTTTTCTAAAAAACAATTTTCCGGAGCAGGCCGTCTGAAAGTTTTTCAGACGGCCTGTTGTTTTTTACAAACTGCGCACGTCGGTAAAATGGCCGGCAACCGCGGCGGCGGCGGCCATTGCGGGGCTGACCAAGTGGGTGCGCCCACCGTTGCCTTGGCGGCCTTCGAAGTTGCGGTTGGAGGTGGAGGCGCAGCGCTCCTGCGGAGCGAGGCGGTCGGCGTTCATGGCCAGGCACATCGAGCAGCCCGGTTCGCGCCATTCGAAGCCGGCTTCGGTGAAGATTTTGTCCAAGCCTTCGCGCTCGGCCTGCTCTTTTACCAAGCCGGAGCCGGGCACCACCAATACGCGGCTGACGTTGGCGGCTTTTTGGCGGCCTTTGGCCACGGCGGCGGCTTCACGCAAATCTTCAATGCGGCTGTTGGTGCAGGAGCCGATAAACACTACATCGACGGGGATTTGATTGAGCGGGGTGTCGGCAGTCAAGCCCATGTATTCCAGTGCGCGCTCCATACCGCTGCGTTTGACCGGATCGGCCTCGTTGGCGGGGTTGGGCACTTTGCCGTTGATGTCGAGCACCATTTCGGGCGAAGTGCCCCAAGTAACCTGCGGTTCGATATCGGCAGCGTCGAACTCGTAAACTTTGTCGAAAACCGCGCCTTCGTCGGAAACCAGCGTTTGCCAGTAGGCCACGGCTTTTTCCCAATCTTCGCCTTTGGGGGCAAGCGGTTTGTTTTTCACATAATCGATGGTGGTTTGATCGACTGCCACGATGCCGCTGCGCGCACCGGCTTCGATAGCCATGTTGCACAGGGTCATGCGGCCTTCCATCGACAAGCTGCGGATGGCTTCGCCGCCGAACTCAACCGCATAACCGGTACCGCCGGCGGTGCCGATTTGGCCGATGATGTATAAGGCTGCGTCTTTGGCGGTTACGCCGGGTTTCAGACGGCCGTTCACTTTAATCAGCATGGACTTGGATTTTTTGGCGGTGATGCACTGGGTGGCCATGGTGTGCTCGACTTCGGAAGTGCCGATGCCGTGCGCCAGTGCGCCGAATGCGCCGTGGGTGGAAGTGTGCGAGTCGCCGCAAACCACGGTCATGCCGGGCAGGGTGGCGCCCTGTTCGGGGCCCATCACGTGCACAATGCCTTGGCCTTTGTCTTTAAACGGAAAATAAGCCAGCGCGCCGAATTCTTTGATGTTGCTGTCCAAGGTGTCGACTTGCAGTTTGGAAACCGGATCTTGGATGCCTTTGTCCCAATCGTTGGTGGGGGTGTTGTGGTCGGCGGTGGAAACTACGCTGTCGATGCGCCACAGTTTGCGGCCGGCCATTTTCAGGCCTTCGAAAGCCTGCGGACTGGTAACTTCGTGCACAAGGTGGCGGTCGATATAGAGCAGGACGGTGCCGTCTTCTTCTTCGCGCACAATATGGCTGTTCCAGAGTTTGTCGTAAAGGGTTTGCGGTTTCATGGTTTGTGCTTTTGTTATCAAAGAAAATATCGCATGATGGTAGCGATTTGCGGGGCGGAATGCAAGCAAAATGTCTAAAAAAAATGGTTGACTTGGTTTTTGCTGGGATTTTTTAAAAATTTTAGACATTTTGTCTTGTTTTAGAACTTCGTATGCTATCAATAAACCATCTTGGTGCTTGTATAGGCCGTCTGAAAAACCTATTATGCGGGGGTTAACAGTTTTTAATGCAGGTGAAAAACCATGTCGCTGCCCGTGATGTCTAGTGCTTATCTGACGCAACTGCAAGAATTTGAAAGAAAAATCTTAAGCAACCAAACCAAAATCGAAGCTTGGTTCCGCCAACAGTGGGCGCAGCACAAGCCGCCTTTTTACGGTTCGGTCGATATCCGCAACGCCGGCTATAAAATGGCTTCAATCGATATGAACCTGTTTCCGGGCGGTTTCAACAACCTAAATCCGAATTTTATCCAACTGGCCGCGCACGCCGCGCAAGACGCGGTCGAGCGTTCCTGCCCGCAGGCCAAATCGGTGCTGATTGTGCCCGAAAACCATACCCGCAATACGTTTTATCTGCAAAATGTGTATGCCTTGGCCAATATTCTGCGCTCGGCGGGTTTTGAAGTGCGCTTGGGCAGCCTGAATCCCGAAATTACCGAAGCCACCGAATTTGAAACCGCGTTGGGCGATAAAATTTTGCTCGAACCTTTGCAGCGCACCCGTGGGCGCGTGCATCTGGCCGACGGTTTTTCACCGTGTCTGGTGTTGCTCAACAACGATTTGTCGGGCGGTGTGCCTGAGGTTCTGCAAGGCATCAACCAAACCGTGCTGCCGCCTTTGCACGGCGGCTGGACCACGCGCCGCAAAACCGCCCATTTTGCCGCCTATGAGCGGGTGGCCGCCGAATTTGCCGAAATGCTGGATATAGACGTGTGGCACATCAACCCGTATTTCGAGCAAATCAGCGGCTTGGACTTTCAGGAACGAGAAGGTGAAGACGCACTGGCCGAAGCAGTGGAGCGGATGCTGGCGAAAATCCAAACCAAATATGATGAAAAAGGAATTGCCGACAAGCCTTTTGTGATTGTGAAAGCCGATGCGGGCACATACGGCATGGGTGTGATGAGCGTGAAATCGGCCGACGAAGTGCGCGGCTTGAACCGCAAAAACCGCAATAAAATGGCAAAAATCAAAGAAGGCTTGGAAGTGAGCGAAGTGATTGTGCAGGAAGGCATCTATACTTATGAAACGCTTAACGGCGCCGTTTCCGAGCCGGTGGTGTATATGATAGACCGCTTTGTAGTCGGCGGCTTTTTCCGTGTGCACGAAGGCCGGGGCACCGATGAAAACCTCAATGCCACGGGTATGTCGTTTGTACCGCTCAATCAGGCGATTCCTGTTGCGGGGGCGGAAAACGGCAGCGACGAACGCTGCAAACGCATATTCGCCCAATGGGATTCGCTCGGGGTGCCGCAAACTGATTCGGCCAATCCCGATTGCGAATGCAACCGCCTGTATGTGTACGGTGTGATGGCGCGGCTGTCGCTGCTGGCAGCTTCCCTAGAGCTGGAACAGGCAGCAGGATAGGAGGTGTCGGAATACAAGCCCATACAGGGCGAACCGCAGCAGTCATGCCGTCTGAAACCAGTTTTTCAGACGGCATGACTGTTTTGGTTTTTATAAATTGTTATAGTATAACATATTGAAATGGAAATAAATTTGACGTTTCAAAGCATTTACTTTATAACCGCTGTATCGCAGTTTCCACCAACCTTGAAAGGACGGCAAAATGAAAGCAATGGCTTATTACGGTGCGGGCGATATCCGCTTTGAAGAAAAACCGAAACCGCAGATTATCGATCCCACGGATGCGGTTGTTAAAATAACCAAAACCACCATCTGCGGCACCGACTTGGGCATCTGGAAAGGCAAAAACCCCGAAATCTCGGCAGGGCGCATTCTCGGTCACGAAGGTATCGGCATCGTTGAAGAAGTGGGTTCGGCGGTAAAAAACATTAAAAAAGGCGATAAAGTTATCATTTCGTGCGTGAGCAAATGCTGCACCTGCGATAACTGCAAAGTCCAGCTCTATTCGCACTGCCGTAATGGCGGTTGGATTCTCGGCTATATGATCGACGGCACGCAGGCCGAATATGTGCGCACGCCCTATGCCGACAACAGCCTGATTCCGCTGCCCGATAATGTCAACGAAGAAGTGGCGCTGCTGTTGAGCGACGCACTGCCCACCGCCCACGAAATCGGCGTGCAGTACGGAGATGTAAAACCGGGCGACACTGTGTTTATTGCCGGCGCCGGCCCTGTGGGTATGTCGGCTCTGCTGACTGCACAGTTATACAGCCCTTCGGTACTGATTATGTGCGATATGGACGAAAACCGTTTGAAACTGGCGAAAGAGTTGGGTGCCACCCATACCGTCAACCCTGCTTCGGGTGATGTGGCGGCACAGGTATCCGGTATTGTCGGTGAAGACGGTGTTGATGTGGCCATTGAGGCGGTAGGTATTCCCGCCACTTGGGATATGTGTCAAGACATCGTAAAACCTGGCGGCAATGTGGCTGTAGTTGGGGTGCACGGCGTACCTGTTGATTTCAAACTGGAAAAACTGTGGATTAAAAATCTCACCATTACCACCGGTCTGGTAAACGCCAATACAACCGAAATGCTGATGAAAGCAATTTCAACCAGTTCAGTCGATTACACCAAAATGCTCACCCACCGTTTCAAATTCAGCGAACTGGAAAAAGCCTACGATGTATTCAAACACGCTGCTGAAAACGGTGCGATGAAAGTGGTGTTGGTTGCAGACTAATCTGAATATATCGTGAAACTCGGGTTGCAAAAGGCCGTCTGAAAACAAAGTTTCAGACGGCCTTGATTGTTCGCACAGGTTGAATAAAGTTCATTTGCCAAACATTTTATTGCAAATAATTTTCTTTTTTAACATATTGCCGTATTTGTATAAAAACATTATCACTTTCCTTTCGATTTTTTAGAAACTTAATGAAGCCAAAGTAATCTGACTACACAATGCAGCCTATTCTGCATCATGACGGCTTTATGCCGGCTTACTTATCGGCCCGCACCTTCCGGGGCGGCTGAAAAACCATTTCAATTGAAAGGACTTTATTCATGAAAAAAGTATTGATTGCTGCCGCTTTCGCAACCCTGGCTCTGACTGCCTGTTCCAGCAACAAAGACAAAGCCCCCGAAACCGCCAACATCAGCGTTGAACAAGCTCTGCAAGAGTGCCAGCAAACTGTGGGCAATACTCAAGACCGCGCTGCCTTTGATGCTTGCATGAAAGACAAAGGCTTTGAGCGTCCTGATGCAGCTTCTGCTCCTGCAGAGCCTGCTGCTCCGGCAAAATAAACCTGTCGGTAAAAAGTACCTTTATTCAGGTTTGAAAAACGGCTGCCCGGCAGCCGTTTACTTTTTTTGTTACCGGCATAAAACGGGCAGGAGGCCGCTCAAGCCGCTTGTATTTTTCCGGATATCTGCATCACAGGTTGAACTTTCCCGCAGTATTGTTATCTTAATTTCAAGGCACGTTCAGTGCAGGGCTGAAAACGTTTGCATATTCTTACCGAAATAAGATTGGTAAAAAAGCGCATTCAAGGCTACAATCAGCAAATGTTTTCCCGAATATTTCAAAACCATAATAACGGAGTATAAAAATGACCGCGAAAGGACAAATGTTACAAGATCCTTTTTTGAACGCTCTGCGTAAAGAGCATGTGCCTGTTTCCATTTATCTGGTAAACGGTATCAAGCTTCAGGGGCAGGTTGAATCGTTCGACCAATATGTCGTGCTGTTGAGGAACACCTCAGTAACGCAAATGGTTTACAAACACGCCATTTCCACCATTGTTCCGGCACGTGCGGTGAGTTTGCAGCACGAAAACAAACAACCACAACCCCAGGCGGCAGCCCCCGTTCAAGTGGAAACCCAACAAGCTGCCGAATAAGGCATAAAAAATACCTTACCGTATCCGACACGGTAAGGTATTTTTTATCACGCTGTTTTTCAGACGGCCATGCGATGCTGTTAAACAATATTCTGCCTTTCACTCACGATTTGCTGCGCCACAGCATCCGCCCCGGCGAAAGCGTGCTTGACGGAACTGCTGGAAACGGACACGACACCCTGCTGTTGGCACAGTGCGCGGGATCGGAAGGTAAGGTGTGGGCATTTGACGTGCAACAGAAAGCGCTGGCTAAAACCGCAGCCCGCTTGGCAGATGCCGGCATACAGGCTCAGGTGGAATATGTGTGTGCGGGGCATGAAACATTGGCGGAATATATCAATGAACCGTTGGCGGCGGCAGTGTTTAATTTCGGCTGGCTGCCTGGTGGCGACAAAACGTTAACCACCCAAGCCGACACCAGCATATGCGCCTTGAATGCCGCATTGGCGCTGTTGAAACCGGGCGGCCTGCTGGCAGCGGTACTCTATCCCGGTCATGATGCCGGATATAGGGAGGCGAATGCTGTAGAAGCATGGGCAGCAGATTTGCCGCAACGGCAATATGCCGTGTTGAAATACGGTTTTATCAACCGCAAAAACTGCCCGCCTTATTTACTGGCTGTTGAGAAATTGTAGATTTAGGGTAGGTAACCGGCAGCAAATGGTGTTGTAGCTCCCTCTCTCATCTCGTAGTGTTACAATGTTTATGGGGTTGCCTGTGCTCCTTTTGAAGTTGTAGCTCCCTCTCTCATCTCGTAGTGTTACAATTACCCCAGCCTGAAACCCTTGTCTCATCAGGGTTTCAGGCTTTTTTGCCGGTAAAATTTCCGGATTAAAACAGCAAAAGCTGGTTGGCATTGACTTTTTTTTCTCGCGGTTTGATGTCGTCAATCAGTATATGCATCCCCGCAAACTGCTTTTCCGTTACTCCAAGCAGCGTATCCGCCCCTCTTGCGGCAGGTTTTTCTGCAGACGGGAGTAGTGTTTTTGCAACGCATCGCGCCCGAGCGTGCGGGTGAATTTATTGCCGAAGAGCAGAAGAAAATAGAGTGTGGCAGTCTGGCTTTCGTTAAAAGTTTTATCGCCCGATTTCACTGTTTCCGCTAAGGCATTCAGACGGCCTGCAGCAATATCGTGGCCGCTGTAATCCAACAACCACGCCTGATTGCGGATTTTCTGTTTCACAATCTGCTTGCATTCGCATTTCAAGTGCAACACTCAAATGCTGTTTGAGAGCCCTTGGAATTGCTGTTATTTCCAAATGCTGTTTTCGGCGCGCAAAAAACGCGTATCGTCGAAAGTGGCCAGCCATTGCGGCCGCAGTGCCACAAAAACCGCCGTAAGGATACCGCTTAAAAAAGCCTCTCCCCAAGCGAGCAGGAAAAACACCGGAAATGCCGACTGCCAAAGCGTTTCGGCGGCAAACACGCCCGCAAACTGCAACAGTGCCACCACCGACAGCCCCGTCAGCAGCATACCCGCCGCAGCGGCAAGAAAGCCGTTCAAAAAAATATAGATAAACAGGTTGTCGGGCAGTCCGGACGACAGGCGGCGGAACAAAAAATTAACCGTCGCGGCGGGCAGCAGCACAAACAGCGCGTTCAGCCCGGCGGCGTATAAATTGTCTGCACCGTGCAAACCGAGATAAGGCACCAGCAGCAAAGTACCCAGCCACAGTGCCGCAGGCAGGCCGAACATCAGCGTAAGCAGATTGATGCCGAGCAGGTGGTAGCTCATGCCGGCCAGTTGGCCGCCGCCCAAGCCTGCGTTAAGGCCCCACAGCACGGCCAAATAGGCCGCGGCAGCAACAACCGCCCCGCTGCGGCGGTTCAGCGCAGCAAAAGCCGGTTTGGCCGCCGCCAGCAAAACCGCCGCCCACAACAGCAGGGCGGTAAAGAGCAGGGAAGGGGGGAACCATTCGGCCAGAAAATACATTTGTTTACGGAGCAAAGGTGTTCAGACGGCCTGATTTATACCCCCGCGCTGCGATATAATCAAGGCCGTCTGAAAAAAGGTTGCAGGACGGTTTTATGGAAACTTTAAACATCACCCCCGTTGCCGCGTTATCCGACAACTATATCTGGATTGTTTCTCATAACGGCCGCGCTGTATGCATAGACCCCGGTGAGGCCGCGCCCGTGCTCGATTATCTGCAACGGCAGCGGTTGGAGCTGGTGCAGATATGGATTACCCACCACCATCACGACCACACCGGCGGCATTGCCGGGCTGAAGCAGGCGTATCCGCAATGCACGGTATACGGCAACCGCGACATTGCAGCGGCCGGCCGGCACGTAAACGAAGGCGCACGGCTAACGTTCGACAGCCGCAATATAGAAGTGTGGCACACCCCCGGCCACACCGATACCCATCTGGGCTATCTGCTGCACGGCTCCGACGGGCTGCACGTTTTCTGCGGCGACACGCTGTTTTCGGCGGGCTGCGGACGCGTGTTCACCGGCACGCCCCGGCAGCTTTACGCCTCGCTGCAACGCTACGCCGGCCTACCCGAAAATACTTTGTTTTACCCCGCGCACGAATACACCGCCGCCAACCTGCGCTTTGCCGCCTGTGTCGAGCCGGATAACTCGGCCGTGCGTGCCGCCCAAGCCGCCGCGGCATGCATGCCCACGCTGCCGGTGAGCCTTGCGCACGAGCGGCAGGTCAACCCGTTTCTGCGAACGGATTGCGCACAGGTGGCGCGGAAGGCGGAGGAAGAGGCCGGCAGAAAATTGGCAGGAGGCGCCGACGTATTCATTGCTTTGAGAGAATGGAAAAACCGTTTCTAAGCCGGCTGATCCGCACGCTGTTTTCAGACGGCCTGATGTTTCGGACTACCCCTCTCAGGCAGATTCAACTCTTTCCCGGCTTTCCGGCCTGTTATGGTGCCGAATCCCTTTGTTGCCAAAAGCCGCTTGGAGGCGTGAAAATTATTCTTTTTAAGGCCGAAACACGTTAGAATAACGCCTTTGCCGAAACCAACCTGGCCGTTTTATTTTATGTTGTGGACATTTTTACTGATTGTGCTGCTGTGCGCGATAGCGGGTGTGTTATGGGTGCGCCACCGCCAAGAGCAGGAATGGCTGCGCGAGCTGACTTACCTGAGCCGCCACGAGGCGGAGGCAGAAGCTGAACCTGCACCCGAAGCGGGCGGCGGCAAGCCGCCCAAAGCCTTGCGCGGCGTGGATCCCAACCTGCAAAATACCCGTCAGAGCCACCGCGCTGCCGAAGAGGCCAAAGCGGTTTACGACAAAGCTGTTGAAAAATTCCGCGCACTCTCGCCCAAACACAGCCGCAGGCTTGATGCTACTTCGGGAGGCAGGCGCGAAACACAGCAGGAAGACGATTTCAACGAGTTGCCGATTTTCGCTGCCGCACCGAAAATCGAAGTTCAGCCCGAACCCGAATTTGCCGAAGCGGGCAGCGGTGCCGGAAACGCCGAAGCACCCATTCGTGCGCTGAAAGCCGAACCGCTGCCTGAAAATGCGGCCGGGCAGACAGAAGCAGCGCAGGAGCCGTCTGAAAACGGAAACACACCGGCGGAAGAGGGCGGCAGCATTCCCATGTTCGGCGCCGTGCTGCCTGAAGAGCCTGAAACCGCACAAACCGCCGCGCCCAAAAGCCACGGCATCACCGGCAAAGCCATCGACATCGCGCCTTATGTGTCTTTCGATGAAAACGAATACTGCCCGTCGGGCAAGCCCGTTGATGCTTCGCTGCCTGTGATCACGCTGGAAGAAGCAACCCGTTCGCTGCACGAAACCCATCTTGCCGACCGTTCCCAAAGCGAGGCCGGCCCGCCCGCTCCGAAACCGTTTTCCAACCCCTCTCCCGATATGGAGGTGGTGGAACTCAACTGGCAGTTCAAACCCGCGCTCGAAGAAACCGCCCCGCCCAAGCCGGTTATCGAACCGAAAGTTATCGGTTTGGATGATCCCGCGCTGGTGCGCACCCGCGAACGGGTGCTTTCGGAAGTGCGCCAGCTTTCGCATTCCGTGCCGCGCACCGAAATGACGCAGTCTGTGGAGCAGGCATTGGCCAACCCCGAAACCATAGGCGAAGACGATATCCGCTCCAACCTGCTGCGGCAGCGTTTGGCGCGCCGCCGCCAAGTGTCGGCGCAGGCGCCGGTGCAGGTTTTGCAGCCCAAAGTGATTCCCGAAGGCGAAGTGTTCGCCAACCTCGCCAAAACCGATTCGCCGGTTAACCGCCAGCGTATCCGCCGCATCAACACCGCGATGCGCGAAAGTGTGATTCCCGATGCAGCCCGGGTGGGGCAGAGCCATTCGGTGCAGCTGCAGCCGGCTCCCGTTGCCGCCACGCCGCCGATTTCCACCCGCTTTACGCCGTTTGCCGCTGCGGCAGATGCCACGGTGGTTGAGCCGCCGCCCGTACCCGAGGTGGAGTGGCCAGTGATTGATATTCCCGTGCCGCCCGTGTTCCGGCATGAACCCTCACCGCAGCAGACTGTCGTGCCGCATGGTGCCGAATATGCCGGGCAGGCCAGTGCACATATCAGCAGCCGTCCGAGTTGGTCGATTACCGACCGTCTGCTGCAGGAGTCTGCATCTGAAACGGAGAGGCCGCTTTCTGCCCGACCGGCCGCCGCTATGGTGCCGGATCGTGCCGATGAAACCACGGCTGCGGTGTTTGAACATAAAACGCCCGAACCGGCCGCCGAACCCCTAAGGCCGTCTGAAACGGTGCCGGCAGATGTGGCGGGCGTTGTGCAAAGTCAGGCAGGCTCAGGCGGACCGCACCTGCCCACTGTGGCCCTGCTGCAACCGCCGCAGTTCGATCACAGCGCCACCCAAACCGAAGAAGCCCTGCTCGAAAACAGCATCACCATTGAAGAGAAGCTGGCCGAATTTAAGGTGAAGGTGAAAGTGATGGATGCCTATGCCGGCCCTGTGATTACCCGTTATGAAATCGAACCTGATGTAGGCGTGCGCGGCAATGCGGTGATGAACCTCGAAAAAGATTTGGCCCGCTCGCTCGGCGTGGCCTCTATCCGCGTGGTGGAAACCATTCCGGGCAAAACCTGCATGGGTTTGGAGCTGCCCAACCCCAAACGGCAGATGATACGCCTGAGCGAAATCTTCAATTCGCCGGCGTTTCAGGAATCCAAATCCAAACTCACACTGGCCTTGGGGCAGGACATTACCGGCGGGCCGGTGGTAACCGATTTGGCCAAAGCGCCGCACCTCCTGGTGGCGGGCACCACGGGTTCGGGCAAATCGGTAGGGGTGAACTCGATGATTCTGTCGATGCTGTTCAAAGCCACGCCCGACGAAGTGCGCATGATTATGATCGACCCGAAAATGCTGGAACTGTCGATTTACGAAGGCATTCCGCATCTGCTTGCGCCCGTGGTAACCGATATGAAGTTGGCCGCCAACGCGCTTACTTGGTGCGTGAACGAGATGGAAAAACGCTACCGCTTGATGAGCCATATGGGCGTGCGCAATGTGGCGGGTTTCAATCAGAAAGTGGCCGAAGCGGCAGCGCGCGGCGAGAAATTGGCCAATCCGTTCACGCTCACGCCCGAAGACCCCGAACCGCTGGAAAAACTTCCGTTTATCGTGGTGGTGGTGGACGAGTTCGCCGATCTGATGATGACGGCGGGCAAGAAAATCGAAGAGCTGATCGCCCGTTTGGCGCAAAAAGCCCGCGCCGCCGGCATCCACCTGATTCTTGCCACCCAGCGCCCCAGCGTGGACGTGATTACCGGCCTGATTAAAGCCAATATTCCCACGCGCATTGCATTCCAAGTGTCGAGCAAGGTCGACAGCCGTACCATTCTCGATCAAATGGGCGCGGAAAACCTGCTCGGGCAGGGCGATATGCTGTTTCTGCCGCCCGGTACGGGCTATCCGCGGCGCGTGCACGGCGCGTTTGTGGCCGACGAAGAAGTTCACCATGTGGTTGAATATCTGAAACAATTCGGCGAGCCGAACTATATCGACGACATCCTCACCGCAGGTGTGGGCGGCGACGACTTGTTCAGCAACGCCAACGGCCAGCGCAGCGGCGACGAAGAGCAAGACCCGATGTACGACGATGCCGTTGCCTGCGTGATTAAAACCCGCAAGGCCACCATTTCTTCGGTGCAGCGCTATTTGCGCATCGGCTACAACCGTGCCGCCCGCTTAATCGACCAGATGGAAGCCGACGGTATTGTGTCTGCCCCCGAGGCCAACGGCAACCGCACGGTGTTGGCGCAAAGCAGCGAACATTTGGATTAAGTTTTTCAGACGGCCTGATGCAGTATGCAGGCCGTCTGAAAACATAACTAATAATTTTAAAACCATACATTATGAAACCGGAAAACCTTATTCCTGCCGAATTTTTACTGCGCCGCCGTCTGCTGGCGGCGGGCGGCGCGTTATTACTCAGCCCCGCCTTGGCACGGGCGGGGGCGCAGCGCGAAGAAACTCTGTCCGACGATGTGGCTTCGGTGATGCGCAGCTCCATTAACAACGTCAATCCCGCGCGGCTGGTATTCAACCGCGCCGAAGAGGGCGAACGCTGGCTGCGCGACATGTCGGCACGGCTGACGCGTTATGTGGCCGACGAGGGCGAGCGCAAACGGCTGCTGGTCAATATCCAATATGAATCCAGCCGCGCCGGGTTAGACACACAGGTGGTACTCGGCCTGATAGAGGTGGAAAGCGCGTTCCGCCAATACGCCATCAGCAATGTGGGCGCGCGCGGGCTGATGCAGGTGATGCCGTTTTGGAAAAACTATATCGGCAAACCTTCGCACAACCTGTTCGATATCCGTACCAACCTGCGCTACGGCTGCACTATTTTGCGCCACTACAACAACGTGGAGCGGGGCAATCTGGTGCGTGCGCTGGCGCGCTTCAACGGCAGCCTCGGCAGCAGCAAATACCCCAACGCCGTGCTCGGCGCATGGCGCAACCGCTGGCAGTGGGGTTGAATTTTAACCGCACCTTTTTTCAGACGGCCTGAAAGAGGAGGCCGTCTGAAAACACTTGACCGGATTATGGCAAAAGAAAACCGCACACAGATGTATCCGCACGAATGGCGCGCGGGCACTTCGCTGGCAGGCGTGTATGCGCTGCGTATGCTCGGCATGTTTTTGGTGCTGCCCGTGCTGGCGCTCTATGCCGCCACTTTGTCCGGCGCGGAAAGCAACAAAGCGCTGGTCGGCATGGCGATGGGTATGTACGGTTTGACGCAGGCCGTGCTGCAACTTCCGCTGGGCATGGCTTCCGATAAGTTCGGCCGCAAAAAAGTAATTTATTCCGGCTTAATCGTGTTTGCCGCCGGCAGTTTTATGGCCGCCGCCGCCGACACGCTGGAAATGCTGGTGCTGGCGCGGGCGGTGCAGGGTGCGGGTGCCGTGAGTGCGGCGGTTACTGCCCTGTTGGCCGACCTCACCCGCGATGAAGTACGCACCCGCGCCATGGCCATGATCGGTTTGAGCATAGGGCTGACTTTCTCGGCCAGCCTGGCGCTGGCGCCCGTATTGGCCGCATGGATAGGCGTTAGGGGGCTGTTCGTTTTAACAGGCGTGCTAACCGTGGCCAGCATTGCCGTTGTGGCTTGGTTTACGCCCAACCCTTCCGAGTCGAAGCTGCATGAAGACGCTCAGGCGCAGCCCTCGCGTTTGGGCGAAGTGATGAAAGACGGCAGGCTGCTGGCACTCGATTTCGGCATTTTCGCCCTGCACGCTGCGCAAATGGCATTGTTTACCGCGCTGCCTTTCGCTTTGGTGGAGTTGGGGCTGTTTAAAGAGCAGCATTGGAAAATCTACCTGCCCGCCACGCTTATCGGCCTGATTGCGATGGTGCCGCTGATTATCGCCGGTGAAACGCGCAACAAACTCAAAGCGGTGTTTGTGATCGGCATCGCCTGCATTGCCGCCGCCCAAGCCGGCCTGCTGTTCGGGCTGCATTCCGTTTGGGCGGCAGCCGTTTTTTTAACGGTTTACTTTATCGGCTTCAACGTGCTGGAAGCCAGCCTGCCCTCGATGGTGTCGAAAATCGCCCCGTCCGATTTGAAAGGTACCGCTATGGGGGTGTATAACACCATGCAGTCGGTCGGCCTGTTTGCCGGCGGCGCGGTCGGAGGAGTGTTGTTCCAACACTACGGCTTCAACGGCGTGTTCGCTTTTTGCAGCGGTCTGGTTCTGCTGTGGTTGGCGGTTGCCGTGTGTTCACCCGCTCCCAAACCGGTTAAAAACCTCACTTTTCCGGTGCCGGAAACTTGGCGCGGCAGGGAGGAGCAATTAAACTCTGCCTTAACCGCATTGGAAGGCGTAGAAGCCGTCAGCTTCAGCGCCGACAAAAAAATCGTTTTTATCAAGGCATTGCAAAAAGGTTTCGACCCCAATGCCGCCGAACAAACCATATCAGGAGCAAATTGATGTCATCGTTAAACAAAGTCATCCTTATCGGCAATCTCGGCCGCGACCCTGAAGTGCGCTATATGCCCAACGGCGAGGCCGTCTGCAATTTCAGCATAGCTACCAGCGAAGTTTGGAACGACCGCCAAACCGGCCAGCGTCAGGAACGCACCGAATGGCACAACATCACCCTCTACCGCCGTTTGGCCGAAGTGGCCGGCCAATATCTGCGCAAAGGCAGCTCGGTTTATATCGAAGGCCGCATCCAAAGCCGAAAATACACGGGTAAGGACGGCATAGAGCGCACCGCCTACGACATTATCGGCAGCGAAATGAAAATGCTTGGATCGCGCAGCGGCGGCTCCGCCGAATACGGCGATGCCCAAGGCGGCTACCAGCAGTCTGCGCCGCAGCAGCATTACCAAAACGCCCCCGCTTACCAGCAGGAAGCCTCGAGCGCACCGCCCGCCGCTCCGCGTCGCCAAGCCCCTGCGGTCCCTGCTGCGCCGGTGGACGATATCGACGATGATATTCCCTTCTAAACCCAAGCTAAGCCGGCACATTAGTTTTCAACTCAACCGGTTTGGTGTGGTGATGGAAAAATAAGCCAAAGGCCGTCTGAAAACATTGACCGGAAATGTTTTCAGACGGCCTTTGGTTATAATCAAATAAAAAACCATTCTTTCCCAATGCGGCAGGGGCGGGCGCACAATGCGGCAGAAAAAAGAATACGGAACCCTACCATGTCGCTATACGCCCCCAAACTTTGGCAGATTCCTGCCGTTTCAGAAGCCGAAGCCGCGCAACAGCCCGCTAAAGAACAGGTTTTGGCCGCGCGTTTGCAGGAAGTCGCCGAACGCTTTCCCAAAGCCGTTTTCGCTTCCAGCCTGGCGGTGGAAGATATGATTATCACCGACCAGATCGCCCGCCTGAAGCTGCCGCTGCGCATCATCACGCTTAACACCGGCAAACTCAATCCCGAAACCGCCGCTCTGATTGGAGAAACCGACAGCCGTTACCGCATCTGCATTGAAGTGTTCAGCCCCAATGCGCAAGCGGCAGATGTGTTCGAGCAGGAATACGGCAGCGCCGCCATGTATGAAAGCGTGGAATTGCGCCGCCGTTGTTGTCGTATCCGCAAAATCGAACCGCTCAACCGCGCCTTGGCCGGTGCGCCCGCCTGGCTGACCGGACAACGCCAAAGCCAGTCAGAAACCCGCAGCGGCTTGAGTTTTGAAGAGCATGACGGTGCACGCGGTATCTTCAAATTCAACCCGATTTTCGATTGGGCAGACGGTGATGTGTGGGCTTATGCCCAAGCGCACCAAGTGCCGCTCAACGCGTTATACCGCGAAGGTTACCCCAGTATAGGCTGCGAACCCTGTACGCGCCCGGTGAAAGAGGGAGAAAGCATCCGTGCCGGACGATGGTGGTGGGAGAATAAAGACACTAAAGAGTGCGGCCTGCACAAATAGCGGATTTGCGCAGCTAATGACGGTAGTCAGCATTTTTCAGACGGCCTGAGACAGTTGCAAGCCATTTCGGTATTTTAAAGCTCTGCGTCATGCTCGGGCTTGCTCCGGGTATCTGCTGTTTTTTGAACAATTAAGATGCTCGGGTCAAGCCCGAGCATGACGGAATCGTTGTCAAGTAAGTGATCAACTCTCAGCCTGTGCCGCATCCAGCGCGGCGGAAATATCTGCCCAAATGTCTTCCACATCTTCCACGCCGATAGAAAAGCGCAGCAGGCCGGTTTTGATGCCGGCGGCGGTTTTGATTTCGTGCGGCACGCCGCTGTGCGATTGCGAATAGCAGTGGTTAATCAGGCTTTCCACGCCGCCCAGGCTGGAAGCCATCTGAACCATTTGCAGGTTTTTAATCACGCTGCCGGCGGCTTCTTTGCTGTCGTTTTTCAGCCAAATGCTCACCACGCCGCCGAAATCCCTCATTTGCCGTTTCGCCAAATTGTGATGTTCGTGCGAAGGCAGGCCGGGGTAGAACACCTTTTCAACCGCAGGATGCGCTTCCAAACGGTGGGCGATTTCCAGCGCGTTTTCGCAATGGCGCTGCATGCGCAGGGCCAGCGTTTTGATGCCGCGCAGCACCAGCGCGCAATCCATCGGCCCGGCCACGCCGCCGGTGTTCATCATCATGGTGCGCATCGGGCGCGCCAATTCTTCGGTTTTCACCGCCACCACGCCCATCAGCACGTCGGAATGGCCGCACAGATATTTGGTGGCAGAATGGAACACGATGTCGCAGCCCATATCGAGCGGGTTTTGCAGATAGGGCGTGGCGAAAGTGTTGTCGATGCCCACCAGCGCGCCGGCGGCTTTGGCTTTGGCGGCCAGCGTTTCGATATCAACCAGCCGCAGCAGCGGGTTGGACGGGGTTTCCAGCCACACCATCTTCACGTTTTCGTGTCCGGCCAGCGCGTTATCGAGATTGGCGGGGTCGGTTAAATCGGCAAACACCACGTTCACGCCCCACAGGGCATACACTTCGGTGAGCAGGTCGTAGCTGCCGCCGTAGATGTCGCTCACGGCGACAATGGTGTCGCCGGGGCGCAGAAAGGCGCGGTATACGCAGTCGATGCCGGCCATGCCGCTGCCGAAGGCGAAGCCCGCCGCGCCGTGTTCCAGCGCGGCAACGGTGTCTTCCAGCACTTTGCGGGTGGGATTGCTCGCGCGGGCGTAGCGGAACGGAATCTGTTCGCCGATTTCCTTCATGCGGAACATGCTGTTTTGATAAATAGGCGGCATGATGGCGCGGTTGTGGTCGTCGGGGTTATAGCTGCTGTGGATGGCTTCGGTTGCAAATTTCATGGCGGATCTTTCAGTTGGAATCTTTCAGTTTGAAGTCAAGAATTTTAGCACTATCCGAAAAATAGAAACAATCAATGTCCGGCGGGGCGCTAAGTGATATAATATCGCATTTGGAAATTCGGGCGGCCTGTCCGGATCTGCTGCAAGGCCGTCTGAAACTTTATTTCAGGCGGCCTTGCATTTTGCACCGCCTGCGCGCACATAGGGCTCCAAGCCCCTTCAGATTCTAAGGAAATCCGACGCATGAACGCCATTGCAGACGTGCAATCCTCCCGCGATTTACGCAACCTGCCGATTAACCAGGTCGGTATCAAAGACTTACGCTTCCCCGTTACGCTCAACACCGCCGAAGGCACTCAGGCCACCGTTGCCCGCCTGACTATGACGGTTTTTCTTCCCGCCGACCAAAAAGGCACGCACATGTCGCGCTTCGTCGCCCTGATGGAGCGCCAAACCGAAGCGCTGGGTTTCGATCGCCTGAAAACGCTCACTGAAGAGATGGTGTCGCTGCTGGATTCGCATTCGGGCAGAATCAGCGTGTCGTTTCCGTTTTTCCGCAAAAAAAGCGCACCGGTGTCGGGCATACAGTCGCTGCTCGACTACGACGTAACGTTGACGGGCGAAATCAAAAACGGCGAGTACAGCCACACGCTCAAAGTGCTGGTGCCGGTAACCAGCCTGTGCCCCTGCTCGAAAGAAATCTCGCAATACGGCGCCCACAACCAACGCTCGCACGTTACCGTAACCATCACCTGCGGCAGCGAAGTGGGCATTGAGGAAGTAATAGACTGCGTGGAATCGCAGGCATCGTGCCAGCTATACGGCCTGCTCAAGCGCCCCGACGAGAAATTCGTTACCGAGCAGGCATATGAAAACCCGAAATTCGTCGAAGACATGGTGCGCGACGTCGCCACCCGCTTAATCGCTGACGGCCGTATCTGCGGTTTTACGGTCGAAAGTGAAAACTTCGAGTCGATACACAATCATTCGGCTTATGCCTATATCGCCTATCCTTAACCGTGCCGGGTTTAAACCGAAACAGGCCGTCTGACATTTTCAGACGGCCTGTTGCCTGTTGCATGACGGCGTTTGGGTTTTAACCTGCAGCCTTAAGGCACGGAAGCGGCGGTTTCGGCCTCGGGCAGCATATCCGCCTCGGTGAATTCCGGTTCGGGTGCGGTTTCGAATATTTTACCGTTGAGTTTCAAATGGCTGTTGTCCAGCTCGACTAGTGTTTTGATGTTACCGTTGTCAACGGTGAGGTATTGCTCGCGCGCCATCGAGTTGACGGTGCCCTCCACCATCAGGCGCAGGGTTTCGTTGATGTCGTCGAGGCTGGCACGGCCTTCGGCAAGGTCTTCGGCATTGACGCTGAAGATATTGCCGGCCTGGTTGACGGCCAGTTGCTCGAGTAGTTTTTGCGGCACCTGCATATCGAAACGGGCATGGGTTTTTTTAAGCATGGCGCTAAAGTCGTCCATTTCGGCCCGGGTGAGGCCGTTGAAGCTCAGACGGCCTTTCACATCGACCAAACCTTGCGGCATTTTGAAAGTGAAGTTTTTGATGTGCAGCACGGGATTTTGGGTGAACAGGCCGGCGGCTTCGTTGCGGGCGGTTTTTAACAGCTCGCTTTGAATCTGCTCTTCTGTCATTTCTTTCGACGAGAGTTCGGCCATTTTGTTTTTAACGGCCAAAAGGCTCTCGGCGTGCAGATGATCGGCCGCCACATTGATGTCAAGCGGGCCGTAGCGCTCGTCGCCGTAGGCGAGGGTTTCGAAGCGGAAGCGGCCTTCGCTGTTTACCCATTCGCCGTTTTCACCGGTCCGGGTGTCGAAGCCGAGCTTTTCAACGGCGATTTTGGAAGGGGCGACGGTGCCGGTAGGGTTGATAAACGCGCCGATTTGCAAATCAGTAACCAAGTTCACCAGCTCGTTGATTTTGATGTTGTAGTCGAAGCCTTCTTTCCACTGCATGGAAAACTTATCGAGCTTAAAGCTGCTGCTGCCCAGAGCCAATCGGTTGCCGCCGTCGGTGGTTTCGGTGCGGATATGCAGGTTTTCCAGCGCAACGCTGCCTTTGTCGGCCAGCTTGGCCTGCAGCGAAGGAGCGGTGTAATCGTGGGTGTAGGCAGTAAATTCGGGTTGGTAAACAGTGGTGCCGCCCAAGCCTTTCCAGTTGAGTTTGATGCCCGAAAGCTCTTCGTAATCGAATGCGGGCACGTTTAAGGCCAGCTCGCCGCCGCCGCCGAGGTGAACAGTGTTGGTGAGGTTCACGGGCGCCTGCGTGCCGAAGAAGCGGGCCAGCACTTTGGCTGTTTCGGGGTGGTATTTGAATTCGGTTTCCACGCGGGCGCGCACAGGCGGAAATCCGCCGGCAAACGGGCCGTGCTTAACATGGTTGATAACTGTAACCGGTTCTTTCAAAACGGTTTTAAGATTGTCGGGCAGGTATTTTCCGGCGTTGTGGAGCAGGGTGGGTTTCAGCCGCACGACGGTGGTTTCGGTGGCGCCGAACCAGCCGCGTTGGTATTGGTGCGATTCGACGGTGAGAAAGCCGGATTGCGACAACAGTTTCTGCTGGTCGGCCAAGCTTTCTTCAGCCTTGATGCCGAAATAATAAGGCAGTGCGCCGAATACGAGAACCAATACGGCGGAAAGGGCGAATGCCAAGGAAACCAATAGCTTTTTCATTGCATCACACAATAAACGGAAAGCGCGAAGCATAGCATTTTTTATGGTGCTTGTCTTTGATTGAACGGGGTATTTAAACGGCATCCGATAGTATTGCGCCGTTGCCGCGCTTGATGTGCCCGGGTCGGAAATGGTATTGTGCGTGAATCTCAACGCGAGGGGCAGATGATGAAAAAATTGGCCGGCATATTGGCCGGAGCGTGGCTGGGTTTGCAGTTGGGTGTGGGTTATCTGGTTGCACCGGTGTTGTTTCAAAATTTGGAACGGATAGAGGCGGGCGCGTTGGCCGGTGTATTGTTTACTGTAACAGCCTATATCGGCTTGGCCGTTTGGCTGCTGGTTTATTTCACGGGCAGATTGGAAGAAAAACGGGCTTATGCACGCCCGCACACGGGCAAATGGGTATTGCTGCTGTTGGTTTTGCTGGCGGCTAACCAGTTCCTGGTTACCCCCGTGATCGAAGCGCACAAAACGGGAGCGGCCAATTGGCTGCTGACGCTTCTGGGCGGTTCGTTCGGCAGATGGCACGGCATTTCATCCGTTATTTATATGGTATGCAGCATGCTGGGGCTGGGCTTGGTGTTTCGTTTGGTTAGAATGGAGTGGCGGTAACCGTTATAAAGCAGGCCGTCTGAAAAGGTTTCTACTTTAAATAACCTTTTCAGACGGCCTGTTTGATTGTTTTGCCGTCTTGTTTTAGTTTTCGGTTTTTTCACGCCATAAAACCAGCAGCTTGCCGATATGCTGCACCAATTGCGCGTCCACCGCTCTGCATAAGGCTTCGCAAATGGCGATGCGTTCGGCGCGGTCGTCTCCCAATACGCGCACCTTGATCAGCCCGTGCGCCGTCAGCGCCGCATCGGTTTCTTTGATAACGGATTCGGTTAAGCCGTGCTGACCTACCATCACAACGGGGTTTAAATGATGGGCGCGGGCTTTGAGTTCTAAAATTTCCCGAGTGGTGAGTTTGTCGGCCATATTCTCTGCTCAAATATTAAAATCGGTTAAATGCGTTATTCTACGCGAAGCGGCGCCTTTAAGGGAGAAAATAACGTACAATAGCGGCTTTATTGTTGTGTGGCTACGGTATGTCGGTGCGTTCGAAATCTTCCAAAGCATGGCTTAACGAACACGTTAACGATCATTATGTGCATCTGGCTCAAAAAGAAGGCTACCGCGCGCGCGCGGCCTACAAGCTTTTGGAAATCAACGACAAAGACAAGCTTATCCGCCCCGGTACCGTATTGGCCGATTTGGGCAGCGCCCCCGGCAGTTGGTCGCAGGTGGCGGCGCAGCTGGCCGGCAGCAGCGGGCAGGTGTTTGCCTTGGATATTCTGCCGATGGAGGCGGTGGAAGGCGTATCGTTTATTCAGGGTGATTTCCGCGAAGAAGCCGTATTGGCCGAATTTGAGCGGCTGCTGGGCGGCCGCCCGTTAGACCTTGTAATTTGCGATATGGCACCCAATATGTCGGGCAATGCTGTAACGGATCAGGCGCGCAGCTTTTATTTGTGTGAGCTGGCTTTGGATTTTGCCGCCAACCATCTGAAAACAGGCGGTAATTTTCTGGTTAAAGTGTTCCAGGGGGCGGGATACCAAGAATATGCCGCCACTATGCGCGAAGTGTTCGCTTCGGTGCAGACCAGAAAACCGAATGCCTCCCGCAATCGTTCCAGTGAGATTTATTTATTGGGCAAAAATAAACGCTGACAATGCGTATAGCCTGATTTACAATCCGTCCTTATTTTTGACCCTTATATGGAGCCTGTTTCAGTGGGGAATATGTTAAAAAATGTGTTGGTTTGGCTGGTGTTGATTGTTGCCATGCTGATGGCGTTCAACGCCATCAGCGACAGCAAAGAAAACAAACAGCAGATCGAATATTCGCAGTTTATCGAACAAGTAAACAAAGGCGAAATCGCCAATGTGAACATTGAAGGCTCGGTGGTCAGCGGCTACCTGATTAAAGGCACGCGTACCGACAAAACCGAATTCTTCACTAACGCGCCGTTAGACGAAAAACTGGTTCCGACGCTGTTGGATAAAAAAGTGCGCGTGAAGGTTACTCCTGAAGAAAAACCGAGCATGTTTACCAGCCTGCTGTTCAGCCTGTTGCCGGTTATGCTCCTGATCGGCGCATGGTTCTATTTCATGCGTATGCAGTCGGGCGGCGGTGGCAAAGGCGGTGCTTTTTCATTCGGCAAAAGCCGTGCCAAACTGCTGGATAAAGACACCAACAAAGTAACTTTTGCCGATGTGGCCGGCTGCGACGAAGCCAAAGAAGAAGTGCAGGAAATCGTCGATTATCTGAAAGCCCCCAACCGCTATCAGAGTTTGGGCGGACGCGTGCCGCGCGGTATCCTGCTGGCGGGCAGCCCCGGTACGGGTAAAACCCTGCTGGCCAAAGCCATCGCAGGCGAAGCGCAAGTGCCGTTTTTCAGCATTTCCGGTTCCGATTTCGTTGAAATGTTTGTAGGGGTGGGTGCCAGCCGTGTGAGAGATATGTTCGAGCAGGCCAAGAAAAACGCCCCCTGCATTATCTTTATCGACGAAATCGACGCCGTAGGCCGCCAGCGCGGTGCAGGTTTGGGCGGCGGTAACGACGAGCGCGAACAAACACTCAACCAGCTTTTGGTTGAAATGGACGGTTTTGAGAGCAACCAAACCGTTATTGTGATTGCCGCTACCAACCGTCCCGACGTGCTTGATCCCGCTTTGCAGCGCCCGGGCCGTTTCGACCGCCAGGTGGTGGTGCCGCTGCCCGATATCCGAGGCCGGGAGCAGATTCTGAAAGTGCATGCGCAAAAAGTGCCGCTCGACGAATCGGTGGATTTGGTTTCACTGGCACGCGGCACTCCGGGGTTTTCAGGTGCAGATCTGGCGAACCTGGTGAACGAAGCGGCGCTGTTTGCGGGCCGCCGCAACAAAGTGAAAGTGGATCAAAGCGACTTTGAAGATGCCAAAGACAAAATCTATATGGGTCCCGAACGCCGCTCGATGGTGATGCACGAAGACGAAAAACGCGCCACCGCTTATCACGAAGCCGGTCATGCGATTGTGGCGGAAAGCTTGGAATACACGGATCCTGTTCATAAAGTAACCATCATGCCGCGCGGCCGTGCGCTGGGTCTGACTTGGCAGCTTCCCGAGCGCGACCGTATCAGTATGTATAAAGATCAAATGCTGAGCCAGATTTCGATTCTGTATGGCGGCCGCATCGCTGAAGATATTTTTGTCGGCCGTATTTCGACCGGCGCCTCCAACGACTTCGAGCGCGCCACTCAAATCGCCCGCGAAATGGTTACCCGCTTTGGTATGAGCGACAAAATGGGGCAGATGGTTTATGCTGAAAATGAAGGCGAAGTGTTCCTCGGCCGCAGCGTAACCCGCTCGCAGCATATTTCTGAGAAAACCCAGCAGGAGGTGGATGCCGAAATCCGCCGCATTCTTGACGAACAATATGCCGTAGCCTATAAAATTTTGGACGAAAACCGCGATAAGATGGAAACCATGTGCAAAGCGCTGATGGAATGGGAAACCATAGACCGCGATCAAGTGTTGGAAATTATGGAAGGCAAACAACCCAGCCCGCCGAAAGATTACAGCCATAATATCCTTAAAGAGAACGATACGGCGGCTCAATCTCGGGCAGAATATGCGGATGAGGCGGAGTCTCAAATTAACGGAGCCCCATCCGAAGGTGATGCAAACAGTCAGGCAATTGCAGCGGAAGCAGGTGTGTCGGAAGAAACACGCAGCTCAGCCGATAAAGTATAGAATCCATCCGATTGAAAAGCGGCCGTTAAGGCCGCTTGCTTTTTTTATCAAGTTTCCTTTTTGGTTGAGCTTCCGCTATTTGTGGCGGTAGAGTGTGGGTTTATCGGGTAGGGGTCTAACCCTTTACAATCAAGGCAGTACGTAGGGCGGCGCTCTATGTGTCGTCCTGTGCGTTGAAACATGTTTTGATATTGAAATCAAAGGCATCAGGTTTCGAGTATCGGTTTTTTTTCAAAATTCCGATTGGTTTTTGCGTATCGTTTTGAGCACCTGTTTTTCAGGTTTAACCTGAATATGGCGGCAAGCAAATGTTTTCAGGCGGTATAGGGGATTCGCTTGGTTTTTGTCTTGGTTCAAAGAAAACGATTTTGCAAAGGTTTCTGAAAATATGTAAGCCACTATAAAAACAGCCGAAGCAAACGGGATCAACAGCCCGGTTTGCTTCGGCTGTATTTTTTACCGGCTGCCGTTCGGCAGTACGGCGTTATTTGGCCGCTGTTTTACCGCCCTCAACGATTTTCAAACCGGATGCAACCAAACCGCCGATATCGGCAATGTTGGCGGGCATAATCAAAGTGTTGTTTTCTTTGGCCAGTTTACCGAAGGCTTCTACATATTGCTCGGCCACTTTCAGGTTGACGGCTTCGCTGCCGCCCGGGTTTTGCAGGGCTGCAGCCACCGCGCGGATGGCATCGGCGTTGGCTTCGGCCACTAGCCGCAGGGCTTCGGCTTCACCTTGGGCACGGTTGATTTGGGCGATTTTCTGGCCGTTTGATTCGTTGATGGCGGCCTGCATTTCGCCTTCCGACTGTTGGATTTCCGCTTCTCGCTGGCCGCTGGCCAGGTTGATTTGTTCGATTTTCCGGCCTTCCGATTCGGCGATGCGGGCACGCTTTTCGCGTTCGGCAGTAATTTGTGCCTGCATGGCGCGAAGAATTTCTTGCGGGGGAACCAAATCTTTGATTTCGTAGCGTAAGACTTTTACACCCCATGATACTGCGGCCTGATCGAGCGAAGAAACGACGGTTGAGTTGATTTCGTCCCGTTCTTCAAAGGTTTTGTCCAATTCCATGCGGCCGATGATTGAGCGCAGAGTGGTTTGTGCCAATTGGGTGATGGCCATGATGTAGTTGCTCGATCCGTATGAGGCCAGTTTGGGGTCGGTAACCTGAAAATAAATGATGCCGTCTACCGTGAGCTGGGTATTGTCGCGGGTAATGCACACTTGGCTGGGCACGTCGAGGGGGATTTCTTTTAACGTATGGCGGTAGGCTACACGGTCGACAAACGGTATCAAAATATTAAGGCCGGGGTTTAGGACTTTATAAAAACGCCCCAACCGTTCGACCACATAGGCTTCTTGCTGCGGTACCACGGTAAAGGCCTTGAAGCCGAATACGATAACGGCGATAAAAATCAGGATGGGAAAGCTGACGAAGATGCTGAAATCCATAGTTTTTCCTTTGGCTTAAGTTAATGCAGGTTAATCAATAGGATATTGCCTTTTTTACCGGTGATGACGGCAGTTTGCGGTTGGGAGGCAGTTTGGGTATTGGCGGCTTCGGCCTGCCAAACGGCGCCGCGGTAGTGTACTTCATACACATTGCCGTGCAAGCGGCGGCTGATGCGTACGGTTTGGCCGATGTCCAAATCGTTAAGCGATGCGTCGCCGTTGCCGGGGCGGCGGTGGCGCTTGATCCAGCGGTTTGCCCAAGCGATACCCACGGAGGCCAGCACGGCGGCGGTGATGATGCTGACGGTCAGGTTGTTAAACAGAAGGGCAGCCAAGCCTGCGCCGAATAGGGCGGCGCTGACCACCAACAGGTAAATCGTGCTGACGAACAGTTCGAGAATCAGCACCAATGCCGCAGCGATAAACCAATATGTCATGAGGTTGCCTTTCTGTGGTTGGGATTCGTGTTGAAAATAAGCCTGCCTGCAATAAAAATCAATGCTGTTGCAACGGGAGGGCGGGTGATTCGTTAAAAGTTTACTTGGCTATCGACCAAACGTAAATATAGCAAAACCATTTGTTTAACAACCGTTCCGTCATAATCGGGTCAGACAAGATTATGACATATGTGCTTTTTATTAAGTTTATTCACGATAAGTTTTTTCAGACGGCCTAAGGGCTGTCGACATTTAACCGACGAAGCGGTTTTTTGAGGCAAAAACCGCGTATGCAAGGCAAAAAGCGCAGCAAGGTTGGATACCTTGCGAGCATTTTTAACGCCGCAGACGGGGTATTTTGGCCAAAAATACCGCCGTTGCATTGAATGTCGACAGACCCTAAGGGCAAATAAAAGGCCGCCTGAAAACAAAACGGCTTTCAGACGGCCTTGTATTCGGTTGGTAAACGCAACAGGCCGGTTTATCCGGCGGCCGACACGCGGCGGCGGCGGGTTTCGCTCAACACCATGCCGGCGGTTACCGACACGTTCATACTTTCCACCGTGCCGAACATGGGCACGGAAACCAGCATATCGCAATGCTCGCGGGTGAGGCGGCGCATGCCTTCGCCTTCGTTGCCCATCACCCAGGCGATGCTTTCGGGCAGCTCGGCGTGATACAGATCGGCTTCGCCGCCCATATCGGTGCCGACCACCCAGATGCCGTATTCCTTCAGCTCGCGCAGGGTGCGGGCGAGATTGGTAACGGTGATGTAGGGCACGGTTTCGGCGGCACCGCAGGCCACTTTGCTCACAGTGGCGTTCAGCCCGGCGCTTTTGTCTTTCGGCGCAATCACGGCGTGCACGCCCATGGCATCCGCAGTGCGCAGGCAGGCGCCGAGGTTGTGCGGATCGGTGATGCCGTCGAGCACCAGCAGCAGGGCGGGTTCGCGCAGGTTTTCCAAAACGTCTTCCAGATGAACGTGGTTTTTGGATGCGTCGATAAAGCCGGCCACCCCTTGATGGCGTGCGCCTTTGGCGATGGTGTTGAGGCGCTCGGCGGCGGCGAAGTGCACGCGCACGTTTTCGGCGGCGGCTTTTTCCAACACTTCCCGTGTGCGCACATCTTGCCGGCCTTCCTGTATATAAAGTTCGGTGATGCTTTTGGGGTTTTGCCACAAACGGGCGTTAACGGCGTGAAAACCGTAGATAAGTCGCTGATTGGCCATGGCTCTGCTTTTACTAAAGATTAGAGGCGGCATTATACAGGGTTTGCACACAGGCCGTCTGAAAAGCAGGGCGGTTTGTTATACAATCGGTTTTATTTTTCAGACGGCCTCACAAACACCATGCAGATTTATCTTGTCGGCGGCGCAGTCCGCGATACTTTGCTCAACCTGCCCGTTACCGACCGCGATTGGGTGGTGGTGGGGGCGGATGCCGAAACCATGACCAAGCGCGGTTTCCAGCCTGTGGGCAAAGATTTTCCCGTGTTTCTGCACCCCGAAACCCACGAAGAATACGCGCTGGCGCGCACCGAGCGCAAAACCGCCAAAGGCTACGCGGGCTTTGCCTTTTATGCCGACAAAAACGTTACGCTGGAGCAGGACCTGCAGCGCCGCGATTTAACCATCAATGCCATGGCGCAAGATTCAGACGGCCTGATTATCGACCCTTTCGGCGGACGGCAGGATTTGCACGATAAAATCCTGCGCCACGTTTCGCCCGCTTTTGCCGAAGACCCCGTGCGGATTTTGCGCACCGCCCGCTTTGCCGCCCGCTACGGCTTCGAGGTTGCGCCCGAAACCATGGCGCTGATGAAACAAATGGTGGAAAACGGCGAAGCCGACGCACTGGTGGCCGAACGGGTGTGGCAGGAACTGGCGAAAGGGCTGATGGAGCCGCAGCCGCGCCGCATGATGGAAATCCTGCGCGAATGCGGCGCTTTGAAAGTGTTGCTGCCCGAAGTGGATGCGTTGTTCGGCGTGCCGCAGCGTGCCGACTACCACCCCGAAATCGACAGCGGCATCCACACGCTGATGGTGCTGCAACGCGCCGCCGATATGGGGCTGACGCTGCCGGAGCGCTACGCCGCGCTGCTGCACGATTTGGGTAAGGCGCTCACACCGGCCGACATCCTGCCCAAACACCACGGCCACGACATTGCCGGCGTGGTGCCCGTGCGCACCGTCAACGCCCGCTGGAAAGTGCCGAAAGCCTGCGCCGAGCTGGCCGAACTGGTGTGCCGCTGGCACATCATGTTTCACAGCGTCGGCGGGCTGAGGCCGAAAACCGCGCTGGATACCTTGAAAAAAGCCGACGCATTCCGCCGCCCCGAACGCTTTCAGACGGCCTTAAACGTATGCGTGGCCGACACGCAGGGCCGCCTGCACCGCGAAAACGAACCGTACCCGCAGCGCGCGCACTGGCTGGCCCTGCTTGCCGCCGCCAACGAAACAGACACCGCCGCCATCGCCGCCGTCTGCGCGGATAATCCGCAAAAAACCGCCGCAGCCATCGACAAAGCGCGTTTGGAAAAAATCACACCGCTTCAGACGGCCTATAGAAAGTTATTAAGCCATTGAAAAAAGGTTTTTTACTATGGCGGATGCGGATTCAATTGCTCCGATACGGGGCAGCAAGCCGCTAACGGCTGTCTGAAAAATCAAACCGCCGCATCTTTCATTGAATGATGCGGCGGTTTTTTACCGTTTGCCGTCATATTTCCGGGTTCGGTTTCAGACGGCCTGTTATATATTTTTATCCGGGAAAAATATTCCGGCAAAAAAAGCAGCAGGTTCTACCTCAGGCAGGCATTCAGCCAATACTGCCGTTGCGACGGTGTGAGCAGCTTATAGAAGCGGTGCTGTATGGATAATTCGTCAACCGCAAAATCCATGCTGGAAAGATAACGGTTTTCTACATAATCGCGTGCATCGTCGGCATTGAATTTGGTGCTGGAAAGGATTTTGATAATGTCGCGGCGGCGGTTTTTATTCACCCGTTCGTTTTTACGCAATGTTTTTTCGATGGCTTTTTTGTATTCTTTGCGGATGGTGTGCAATTCTTTGCTTTGCTCGCGGCTTAACCCCAGCGGGCGCACATCGCAATTGGGGTGGAAATCGTCAAGGCGGATTGCAGGGGAAGCCTGGGCATAGGTTGCGCTTAAAAACAGCAGGCAGCCGCCGAGCGCAGAAGCCTGCAGCAACAGGTTGAACTTCATTGTGATAAGCATATTGTTTTCCCAAATTTCAATATTTGCGGAATGTTAGCGGATATGTATGTGAAGCGCGGTATAATCACGGTTAATATTTGCTAATGACAAGGAAATTTTATTAAAAATCTGTTTTTAAAACAGTGTATTGTAATTATAGATATTGTAATCGGCGTGATTTGAACTTTTCAAACCCGAGGCCGTCTGAAAACAAAACACTTAAAAAGGAAAACCAATCATGAAACAGTTCCGCATTGCCCCGAGCATCTTATCGGCCGATTTCGCCCGTTTGGGCGAAGAAGTTACACGCGTTATCGAAGCGGGCGCCGACCTTATCCATTTCGATGTGATGGATAACCATTATGTGCCCAACCTGACTTTCGGCCCGATGGTGTGCGCCGCCCTCAAACCTTACAGCACCGTGCCGGTAGACGTGCACCTGATGGTTGAGCCGGTGGACGATTTGATACTGTCGTTTGCCAAAGCCGGAGCCGACATCATTACGTTTCACCCCGAAGCGAGCCGCCATATTGACCGCAGCCTGAGCCTAATTAAAGACTCCGGCTGCCAGGCCGGGCTGGTATTGAACCCTGCCACGCCGGTTTATGTGTTGGAAAACGTGCTCGACAGGCTGGATATGGTGTTGCTGATGTCGGTTAACCCCGGTTTCGGCGGGCAGAGTTTTATTCCGCAAACGTTGGTGAAAATCCGCCAAGTGCGCGATTTGCTCGATATGTATGAGGGTGAAAGCGGCAGAAAAATTGCACTCGAAGTGGACGGCGGCATTAAAACCGATAACATCGCCGCCGTTGCGGCGGCAGGTGCAGATACGTTTGTGGCCGGCTCGGCGGTTTTCGGCCAAGCCGACTATAAAGCCGTTATCGATAAAATGCGGCAGGAATTGGCCTCGGCGTTTTCTTGAAGGCGTTACGGATTTATTCTTTCAGACGGCCTAAATTTGTTTGGGCATTTTGAGAGCGGGATCTTTGCAAAATACCTTAGGCCGTCTGAAATACCAAAACACCGTCATACTCGGGCTTGACCCGAGTATCTGCGGTTTCTTTCAAAACAATGAGGTGTTTGGGGCGGATTGTAGGTTTGGCAATTCAAGAAACAAAAAGATACCCGGATAATCCGGGTATCTTTTTTTTAAGATTAAGGTTTTCTTTGCGGAGCCTGCCGCAGCATGGGTTTTAAGCTTGTTTGTTCCAACGTTCGATAGATTCTTTGATCACCGCTTTGGCTTCTTCCACATCGCCCCAGTGTTCCACTTTGGTGGAGCCGGGTTTTTTCAGGGCTTTATAATTGTTGAAGTGGAACTCGATTTGCTTGATCAACTGCTGCGGCAGATCGGCCAAGCTGTTGTAGGCGTTGCCGTTGTTGCGGTCGTCGGCGGGCACGCATACGATTTTATCGTCCACTTCGCCATCGTCGACAAACTTCATCACACCGATGATTTTCGCTTCTAAAAATACGCCGGTGGCCAAAGGCTGCTCGGTAACCAGCAAAACATCCAGCTCGTCGCCGTCTTCATCGAGTGTTTGCGGAATAAAGCCGTAGTTGGTGGGTTTGGCGAAGATAGCGGGTTCCACGCGGTCGAGCTGGAAAGCCGCCAGCTTGCGGTTCCATTCGATTTTATGGTTGCTGCCTGCGGGAATTTCGTTCACAACATTGATGATGCCGCCGTCCACATCGCCGGGGGTGAGGATTTTGTTGAAATCAGCCATGATGTTTCCTTGTTCAAATCGGTTAAAACGGGCGTGAGTATAGCACCGCTTGGCTGTTTATAGCGAAGAAACCTTACTGCTTTAGCCGCCGTTTGCCGCTTTTTTATTTTGAATAACTATCCAAACCGCCGCGCCGCGCCTTCGGCTATAATAAACGGCTTTCCCAAACGCTAATAAGGCCGAACCCATGAACGACTACACCGATATGATGCCGTCTGAAGACCGCGAAGTGAGCGCGTTGTCGCTGCCGCCGCACTCTATGGAGGCGGAACAATCGGTGTTGGGCGGCCTGCTGCTCGAAAACGCCGCGTGGGACAGAATCGCCGATGTGGTCGGCACCGAAGATTTTTACCGCCACGAACACCGCCTGATTTTCCGCAGCATCGCCAACCTGATTAACGAAAGCCGCCCCGCCGACGTGATTACCGTGCAGGAGGCTTTGGAGCGCAGCGAAGAGCTGGAGGCTGCGGGCGGGTTCAACTATCTGATTACCTTGGCGCAAAACACCCCTTCGGCCGCCAATATCCGCCGCTATGCCGAAATCGTGCGCGAACGCTCGATTATGCGCCAGCTGGCCGAAGTGGGCACCGAAATCGCCCGCAGCGCCTACAACCCGCAAGGCCGCGATGCGGGGCAGCTTCTCGATGAAGCCGAAAACAAGGTTTTCCAGATTGCCGAGAGCACGGCCAAATCCAAGCAGGGCTTTTTGGAGATGCCCGCACTTTTGAAAGAAGTGGTCGAACGCATCGATATGCTTTATTCGCGCGACAACCCCGACGAAGTAACCGGCATTGCCACCGGTTTTATCGATTTAGACAAAAAAACCTCCGGCCTGCAACCGGGCGACCTGATTATCGTGGCCGGCCGCCCCTCTATGGGTAAAACCGCTTTTTCCATCAATATCGCAGAGCACGTTGCGGTGGAATCCAAACTGCCCGTGGCCGTGTTTTCTATGGAAATGGGCGGTGCGCAGCTGGTGATGCGTATGCTCGGCTCGGTGGGCAGGCTCGACCAGCACGTTCTTAAAACCGGCCGTTTGGAAGACGAACACTGGGGCCGTCTGAACGACGCCGTCGTCAAACTTTCCGATGCGCCCATGTTTATCGACGAAACCCCGGGCTTAACCGCGCTTGAACTGCGCGCCCGCGCCCGCCGCTTGGCGCGCCAGTTCAACGGCAAACTGGGCTTGATTGTGATTGACTACCTGCAACTGATGGCAGGCTCCGGCCGCAGCGACAACCGCGCATCCGAGCTGGGCGAAATTTCCCGCTCGCTCAAAGCCTTGGCCAAAGAGCTGCAAGTGCCCGTGATTGCTTTGTCGCAATTGAGCCGCACGGTGGAACAGCGCACCGACAAACGGCCGATGATGTCCGACCTGCGCGAATCCGGCGCCATCGAGCAAGACGCCGACCTGATTATGTTTATGTACCGCGACGAATATTACAACGCCGAAACCCAGTTTAAAGGTTTGGCAGAATGTATCATCGGCAAACACCGCAACGGCCCCACGGGCAAAGTATTTCTCACCTTTATCGGCCAGTTCACCAAATTTGAAAACGCCGCCTATGTACCCGATGCCGCAATGATGGAAGATTGATACAGATTTCCGCCGCCAAGTAGGCGGATTTCATATTTTATTAGGTATGCAGCCGCGTTATCGTTTACAATAAACAACGAAAATAAACAAAACTGTCAAAAATCAGCAGAACAGGTAAAACGGGAACACGCCACACCATCATAACCCCGGAGCCTGCTCCGGGTATTTTTATGGCAGCAAAGCAAAACAGGCCGTCTGAAACGGCTTGCACATTACAAAACAACGTTATCAGGTTTTACTCATGCGTTCAAAGCAACAAGGCTTCACCTTAACTGAGCTGCTGATAGTGATTGCCATCGTGGCCGTTATGGCAGCCATCGCCTTTCCCAATATGAGCAACTGGATAGCCTCCCGCCGCGCGGCAAGCCAGGCGGAGCAGGTGGCCAATCTCCTGCGCTTCGCCCGCAGCGAAGCCGTCCGTTTGAACCTGCCGGTTTATGTCTGCCCCGTGCAAATCAGGGTGGACGGCACACCCAATGACTATTGCAACCTACAACATGCAGGCCAAGGTATAGCAGCATTTGCCGATGCTGATAACAACCGTATCTACGAACGCAACACCGCTGATATTGACCTGCGCACCGTTATTTTGAACGCACAAAACGAAGAACGTACCAGTTACCAGTTTGATACTTATGACTTTGACGGTTCACCTCAAAGCAAAAATCTCGTATGGGCTTTCTATCCCAACGGTACATTCGGTCATGCGGGCGCTGCAAACGGCACATTTACGGTTGGCGGCGGCTTTGTCAGGGTGGCCGTTACCGATGCCGCCGCAAAAGACGACAACACCAAAGCAGCCGCTCGGGCTTCGATTTTGCTGATAGACAGCAGCGGCAGGGTGCAGGCCTGTTCAAGAAGAGAAAAAAAAGATAAAGATGGGGAAGATAAAAACAGCACTATCGACAAACTGTGCAAATACGATACGTCTTCATCATAAGCGTGGATGCACTTTGATGCACCGTAACCTTAAACCAATGATTCCGGCGCAACAAATTACCCCCTTGCGGATTCTGCACGCAGGCAAAGGTTTTTTTAAATTTATGCGAGGGTGCGTACAGAGGCAGATAACCTGTTTGGCTGCTATGGTACATCGGTTTCAACATACAAGGGTGGGTGCCGAAGGCACGCACGCGTTTGGGTGTTGGGGCTCAAATCTGTGTATTGCCGCGTGCGGTCGCGCCATACACCCCGCCGACAGCCCGATTCTGAACAATATATCTCTCATGGGGAAGATATGCAAAAAATTTTATCGACAAAACAATCAGATAAAGATTTTTCCGGTTTCGTTTTGCCTAACCGCAAAGGCCGTCCGAAACAAAACCAAAGCGGCATGACGCTGGTTGAAGTGGTGGTGGCCATGTTCGTATTGGCTATAGGCGTGCTGGCATTGCTCGCCACCCAATTGCGCACCGTATCCAGCGTGCGCGAAGCTGAAAGCCAAACTGTTGTCGCCCAAGCCGTGCAGAACCTGATGGAGGGAATGCAGCTTAATCCGACTTTGTCGGAGCAGGCCCCCGGAACGAACTCTGAACCGACAGGGTGGGTGATCAAACGTTATGATAATAACCAAGTGAGCGTTGGCGGCAACCCTATCAGCTACCGTTTAAGTAACCCGGTTACTGCACGTACATGTGCGGCAAACAGATGGTGTAATCATGGAAACGGGCCGTTAAACAAAAGACAGATATTAGAAGATCAGCTTGGGCGTTTTGAAGACTCTTTGGTCAGAGCACTACCTAATGCAACGATTCAATACGTTATCTGTAATGATACAAGCGGTAGGGACATGTCGGTAGAAAACGGAACCGTTCGGGCTAATTGCACAGGAAATGACGGCCAAACACTGGTTATAAAAGTGCTGTGGCAGATGGATTCCGAACAGAACGATGCCGCTTCTCCGGCATTAAACAGCAACGGCAGCAACTTGGTTTACACCTATCAGGCACGTATGCCGGATTAATCGGGGTAGGGATTGATGAAAAACAAAAAACATTATCCGCATATTACGGGTATGCAGAATATCAAAGGCTTCAGCCTGCTGGAATTTCTGGTGGCCAGTGCCCTGAGCATGATTGTGTTGCTGGCAGCGGGTAAAGGCTATTTTACCGCCCGCCAGTTAAATGAAGCGGCAGGAGTACGCATGGGCGTGCAGCAGGATTTGCGCAATGCCGCCAATATGGTGGTACGCGATGCCCGTATGGCAGGCAGCTTCGGCTGCTTTAATATGGCGGCCGATATCGAACAGTTTGATGTCGGTGGCGGAACAATGGGGGCTAGGGCGGTAACAGGCAGCCGCACCATCAGAGATACGGATGATGCGGCATTCGGATTGACTTGGGAGAGTGCTGATAACAGCCTGATGCCTGTGAGGCAGGTTGCTGATTTCCGCCCCGACGGCTTCACGCCCGATACTAACGCCTTGGTGTTCCTTTACGGCGCTGAAAACCCGGCTGATGATGATCCTTTTGTATTGAGCGCCTGCGACACGTTAGTGCGGGGTGCGGGCGGAACGGTTCCGACTGCCGAGAATGCCGTAACTGCATTGGGCGGTGCTGCGGTAAGAAACGGGGAAGTTGCGGTATTGCGCTATGCGGCTTATGCCTATGCTGTAGGAACAATAGGCGGGCAGCGCGGACTGTTCCGTTTCCAACTGAACAATAACAATACCTGGGGCAGCCCGCAGTTGTTGGTAGCAGGTGTTACAGGTGCAAGATTCAGGTATATCTATGTCAACAATTGCCCCGCCGACAACAGCCCGCTTGAAAGATTTGAATATTCGGAAGATTTAAACAGAATCCCCGCGCTTGTCCGTATCGAACTGACCGGCGGGGCGGAAGATGCCAATCAAATCTATACCATTGATGCAGCAGTAAGGGGAGGAAACACATGCGCCAACCGCAGCCTTTCATAACTTCTACGCCCAAATTGGCACAACAGGGTTTTTCACTGTTTATTGTGCTGATGGTGATGATTGTAGTGGCCTTTTTGGTGGTGAGTGTAACGCAATCGTATAACACCGAGCAGCGTATCAGCACCAACGATGCCGACCATAAATACGCATTCGCTTTGGCAGAAGCCGCATTGCGCGCGGGTGAGGGCAGGATTGCTACCGACGAGTTTGAACGTGATATAACCTTTACAGAAGGGTGTGATAATGCCCTATGCAGCCCTGCCGGTGCAACGGCAGGCAGGTTCGGCAATATCACGGTTAATGCTGCTGCAAGAGAACCGGCAGCATGGGAACGGAGATGCGGGGGAGATCTCTGTATCAACACTGGTAGAGAAGTAACCGACCTCAGTGCACGCAGAAATCCCCGCTATATCATCGAATATATCAGCACCCAGCCTGACGGCACGGTTATCTACCGCGTAACTGCCAAAGCTTGGGGGCGGAACACCAATACCGTTGTGATATTGCAGTCGTATGTGGCGGCATAAATATATATAAAGAGGCATAAACCAATGACGGGAAAACCGATAGGCCAAAAAGGCTTTAGCCTGATAGAAATGATGGTGGTAGTGGCCGTTATCGGCATACTTGCGGCCATCGCCTACCCCTCATACGCCCGCTATATCGAGCGCGGGCATTTAACCGATGCTTATGCGGAATTGGTGGATATTAATAATGCCATTAAAACCGAACGTGTAAGAACCCCGGGGGCATTATCCGCACAAGCAGATTTACAAAGAGAAGCCTCCGAGCGGTTTCGGGAACCGGGGCTGGCTGCCCGTTACGATATAACCGTGGCTATGCCTAATGCCACAAGTTCGCGCTATAACTTGGTGGTTACGCCGAAAGCAAATAGCGGTTATACCTTGGCGCTGTGGATGAACAGCATCGGTGAGGCTTACAGGTGCCAAGATGCGGCTTCTGCAAAAGCTTATAACACCACGGGGAAATGCGAGCGGATTGGCGGCGGCAAATAAACGGCGGCTGCTTGAACTGCCCGGTTCTGACGGTGATCGGCTGTTTCAGACGGCCTCAACGGATCTTGAAAAGACTGAGGCCGTCTGAAAAAATTAAAAAGCCTTCAATAAAAAAACCTTGCGGAAATACCGCAAGGTTTTTTATCGTGGCAGAAAAATATGTATTCACTCGAAAGGGGTTACTTCCAAACCGAACATCGCGCGGGCGGTGTTGAGCATCTGGCAGCTGAACCCCCATTCGTTGTCGTACCACGAGAAAACTTTCACCATATTGCCCGCCGTTACTTTGGTGAGCGTGCTGTCGAAATTGCTGGCTTGGGTGGTGTGGTTGAAATCCATAGAAACCAGCGGCAGGGTGTTGTAGCCGAGCACGCCTTTCATTGCGCCTTCGGAAGCGGCTTTCACGATGCTGTTGATTTCTTCCACGCCGGTGTCGCGGCCCGCTTCGAAACTCAAATCAACCAAAGAAACGTTTACCGTGGGCACGCGGATGGCCAGGCCGTCCAAACGGCCTTTCAATTCGGGCAGCACCAAGCCCACCGCTTTTGCCGCGCCGGTTTTGGTGGGAATCATGTTTTCCACGCCGCTGCGGGCGCGGCGCAGGTCTTTATGGCGCACATCGGTAACGGTTTGGTCGTTGGTAAGGGCGTGGATGGTGGTCATCAGGCCTTTGTTGATGCCGATGCCTTCGTGCAGGGCTTTGGCAACGGGGGCGAGGCAGTTGGTGGTGCACGAAGCGTTGGAAACCACGGTCATTTCGGGTGTGAGCACATCGTGGTTCACGCCGTAAACCACGGTGGCGTCGACGTCTTCGTCGGCAGGTGCCGAAATCAGCACTTTTTTTGCGCCCGATTCAAGGTGGATTTTGGCGGCGGCTTTGCTGGTAAACGCGCCGGTGCATTCCATTACCAAATCCACGCCCAAAATCTCCCAAGGCAGTTCGGCGGGGTTGCGGGTGGAAAAGAATGGGATTTTGCGGCCGTTGATAATCAGGTGGTTTTCATCGTGGGAAACATCGGCGGCAAAGCGGCCGTGGACAGTGTCGAACTTGGTGAGGTGGGCATTGGTTTCAAGGCTGCCGCTGGCGTTTACCGCCACGACTTCGAGCTGTTTTTCCAGTTTGTAATCATAGATTGCGCGCAATACTTGTCGTCCGATACGGCCGTAGCCGTTGATGGCAACCTTAATGCCCATTTTTTAGTCCTTTTATTGAATAGCGGGGTTGGAAAATATGCAGGCCGTCTGAAATACTGCCTGCGCGTGAAAGATTATACCGTGTTGTAGTGCTGTGTAGTCAAGGTAAAATTACAGGCGGCTACAATGGTAACCCCGGCTTTAAACCGCCGTTTGCGGAAGGCTTTAGCACCGTTTCCTGTTGCGGCGGAGCGGGTTGGGAAGCCGCATCCTGGCTGTCCGGAAACGGAATGCTTAAAAACTGCCTGCTTGGTGGCGGATGCATCTTCGCCGCTATAATAGGCTCTTGCATTCGCATTTGAGTGTTGCACTTGAAATGCGAATGTAAGGCCGTCTGAAACAATATTTTCAGACGGCCTTTCGTTTTCGGTTTGGTTGCCCGGAACCGGTTTGATTGAAACGGTTACAGGAGGTTTTGGCGGTAGCGTCCGATCAGCTGTTTGGCCTGTGTCCGGGAAATGTTGAAATGTTTGGCTGTTTTGCGGATGTTGTCTGCTGATTCTGCTCCGGAAAGGTTTGCCTCCAGCCAAGGTTTGGTGGCAGTGTGTCGGCATATTTGCTCGAAATAGGCCTTGTTACGGGCTTTGCTGCGTGATCGGGCAAGCAGTGCCAGAAAGACACAGAAGGCAATTAAAACAGTATTGGTGAGGGCGAATGCAGACATGCTTTTTTTGTGCAGGCAGGTTTAAACGGTTTTTAGGAACTATACAGTAAATCAATATTTTCCGCACCCAAGGTTAGGCCTCTGTAACCGGCAGGCTGTGCAGTGGTGCGCATGATGCAGAAAAAATTCCCGAATCTAAAAAAACGGCGGTTGTAGGGAGTTTAGCCTGCTTTCATCAAGTTTCCTTTTCGGTTGAGACCCCGCCATTTATGGCGGTAGAATTTGGGTTTATCGGGTAGGGGTGTAACCCCTTCCCAATCAGGGCAACACGTAGGGCGGCGCTTTATGTGTCGTCCTGTGTGTTGAAACATTTGCCTTATGCCGATGAGGATTTCCTATGCCGGTACGGGCGGAATAGGGCGGAACCTGTTCCACCGAAGAGCCTTGGCTTATGAGGGCGGTTGTGCAGACCGTTGAAACGGTAATGAAACCGTTTTTATTTACAGCTCTGCCTGCTGCCGTGTATCGGAATCAGGTTTATCCGCCATACGGCTTGAATTCAAGGAACTACAATGAAAATTTATCTGACTGTAATTATTTCTACCGCTTTAATGTTGCAGGCTTGCGGGCAAGAACCGGCAACATCGGGCGGCTCGGATGCCGCTTCTGCTTTTTCTGCTGCCCGATCCTGCGAAACGGTGATTGAAGCGGGGGATGATATGAAATATAACAAAGCCGAAATCAACATCAGCAAAAACTGTAAGGAATACACTATCACGCTGAAACATATGGGCACCATGCCCAAAGCCGCGATGGGGCATAATTTTGTGATTGCAGAGTCTGAAGATGTGGGCGGTGTGGCCGCAGACGGTGCGGAGGCAGGCGTTGAAAACGATTTTATTAAAGCAGGCGACGAACGTGTTATCGCCAATACCAAGCTGATCGGCAGCGGTGAGGAAGCTGCGGTTAAAGTGGATACCGGCAGATTCTCATCCGGCAGCAAATATGAGTTTTTCTGTACTTTTCCCGGCCGGTTGGCGGTGATGCGCGGTACGGTGAATCTGGTTGATTAACTTTCCGAACATAAAAAACGGCTTGAGGATTTTTGCAAACCCGTTCGGGCCGTTTGAAATTACCGGCTGTTGTTTTTCATTTTGTCGGAACAAGCCGTTTTGTCAGGCCGGATATTTGCAGATTGTTTGCGTGCGGTTATCATGGTGCATTCTGCTGATTCAAGCCGTCTGAAAATATGAAAAAAGCGTTTATTTTAAGCGACTGCGGGTTGCCGCAATGTGAAGAAAAGCCTTATGCGCTGCTTACCGCCAATGTAACCAAGGGCCACCACTTCATCGCCCAGACCGAACAGCGCCAGCATGCCTTCAACCATCACGTTAACCCGCAAAATCAAAATGTTTACCGCTTTGCGCTTTCTATGTTTCAAAAACCTTATAAAGGCTCGGCCGAAAGCGTAAATATCGAAAACAACCTTGAAGCCGACAACCTCTACACGCTGTCGTTTGTGGAAGGCAGTAACAGCCAATACAATCTGGAAAACTGGTTCAGCCGCCACGAAGGCGGCTATGAAGATGCCTGCAGCTTTCTGCGTTCCGTCCGTGGCGGCAGGCAGAAGGCGCCGCAGGCATTATGGCAGGTGTTGCGGTTGAAATTATTGGGCATTCTCCGCAACCCCTATAACCACAATATCCCGTTTGTCTGCGGCCTGCATCAGGCCGTGCTGTCGAATCTGCCCGAAATAGGCGGCGGGTTTGTTACCCTGATTGAACAGAGGCCGCAGCCGCAGTTGGAGCAGATATTGAACAGGTTTGCGTTTTCTCCTGAAGGCTATACCCGCTGGTTGGCCAACCTCTACGGTATGCTTAGCGACGGCGTGATGCGGCCTTCTTTGTTTGAACGGCTGTCCGGAGCCTTATTTGCCGATCCGAATGCCGTGAAAATCGAATTGTTCCGCTATGGCGGCGGGCAGGAATGCTGTTTCTTTGCCGACACCGGTTTCTGCCTGCAAACATCCGGTCAAATGTTCACCGTGGGGGTGAGCATCGCCGCCGATATGTTTGCGGTGGTGCATATACCCCGGCAGCATTGGCAGGCGGTGGCACAAAATTTTGCCGGCAATATCCCGCCGCCGCCGACCGCAGAAATCACGGTGTTCGACGGCAACCGGCACCAGCGCGTTACCTACAACCGTTTGTGCGTTCGGCAGGCACGCGAAGCGGTGTACGGCAGAAGCAGCCGCAAAGAAGATTATTTGCGCGAATCCGCCTGAAACCGCAGGCAGGAAAATTTTTCAGACGGCCTAAATAATATCCACGCACACAATTTCGCCGCACAAAGCCTTGCCTGTTTCGCTTATGTGCGCGGGTTTGAGAGCGGCAAACGTATAAGTGATATCGGCGCGGAATGCCGAACCGTCCGCTTCGCCCGTGTCGCCGTTCAAACCCGTGGGTATGTCCAACGCCACTTTCAGGCCGTCTGAAAGATTAAGCAGGCGGCAGACGGCGGTAACGGAACCGGGCAGGGTGCCGGTAAAACCCGTGCCGAAAATGCCTTCGATAACCACATCATAGGCCGCTTTCAGACGGCCTGCCGATATTTCGGCATCAACAAATCCGATACCGCTCAAACCGGCTAAGCGGTTGAGATTGAGTTCGGCCAGCGGCGACAAATTCCTGCCCAGCGCAAACGCAACATCAACCTGCCAGCCGTGCTGCTGCAACACGCGCGCCACCACCAAACCGTCGCCGCCGTTATTGCCTTTGCCGCACACCACCAGCGCACGGCCGGCTTTCGGCAGGCGGCGCAGCAAATCGGCGGCGGCGCGGCAGCCGGCATTTTCCATCAGTTGCTCGAAACTCGTGCCCGCATCCACGGCGGCCTGTTCGTAGCGGCGCATTTCGGCGGCGGTATAAACTTTCATGGCGTTGCTCCCTGTGAAAATAACCGAGGCCGTCTGAAAACGTTCAGACGGCCTCGGTATTGTAATATACGGGCAAGCGGCGTGCCGAAACCTTTGCAAACTGCGGGCAATAAAAAAACCGGCATCAAGCCGGAGGTTTTTTTATTCGAATGGTGCCCAGGAGAAGACTCGAACTTCCACACCCGTGAGGATACCAGCACCTGAAGCTGGCGCGTCTACCAATTCCGCCACCTGGGCAATCTGTTATTTTTTTAAAGCAAAACGGATTTAAAACTTATGGTGCCCAGGAGAAGACTCGAACTTCCACACCTGTGAAGATACCAGCACCTGAAGCTGGCGCGTCTACCAATTCCGCCACCTGGGCTTTGCTTTAATCTTTGCTTTCGGTTAAAGTGCTGCCTGCAAAGAGAAGTGCATTATATATTCAAACAAAAGATTGTCAATCATCAATATGAAGAAAAATACTAAGTTACTCAGTTTGCGTGAGAAAGACCCGTTTTTAGCGCGCGAGCGCCAACGTTATGATCACCCGCTGCCCAGCCGCGAGTGGGTTATCGAATTATTGGAAAATGAAGGCGTGCCGCTTCAAATTGCCGTATTGGCGGGAAAACTGTCGGTAACCGACGAAGAATACGAATTTTTCGAGCGCCGCATCAAAGCGATGGCGCGCGACGGTCAAGTGCTGATCAACCGCCGCGGCGCGGTGTGCGCGGCCGACAAATTGGCGCTGGTGAAATGCCGTGTCGAAGCGCATAAAGACGGCTTCGGTTTCGCCGTGCCGCTGGTTCCCACCGGAGAGGGCGACTTCGTGCTCTACGAGCGCCAGATGCGCGGGCTGATGCACGGCGATACCGTTACCGTGCGCCCTGCCGGCACCGACCGCCGCGGCCGCCGCGAAGGGCAGGTGCTGGATATCGTCGAGCGGGCCCAAAAACAAGTGGTGGGCCGTTTTTATGTGGAACGCGGCATTGCCATTTTAGAGCCGGAAGACCGCCGCCTCACCCAAAGCATCGTGCTTGAGCCCGAAGGGCTGGCCGAAATGAAGCCCGAAACAGGGCAGGTGGTGGTGGCCGAAATCGAAAGCTATCCCGACGGCCACCGCCCCGCCGTGGCCAAATTAATCGAAGTGTTGGGAGATTATGCCGACAGCGGCATGGAAATCGAAATCGCCGTGCGCAAACACCAATTGCCGCACATTTTCAGCGAAGCCTGCCAACAGGCTGCCGCCAAAATTCCCAACCGCGTCCGCCCGCAGGATGCCAAAGGCCGCGTCGATTTGCGCGGCCTGCCGCTGGTAACGATAGACGGTGAAACCGCACGCGACTTCGACGATGCCGTTTATGCCGAAAAGCAAGGCCGCAATTTCCGCCTTGTGGTGGCGATTGCCGACGTGAGCCATTATGTGCGCCCCGACGACGCCATCGACAAAGATGCGCGCGAACGCGCCACCAGCGTATATTTTCCGCGCCGCGTGATTCCCATGCTGCCCGAAAACCTCTCGAACGGTATCTGCTCGCTCAACCCCGATGTGGATCGCCTGTGCATGGTGTGCGACATGGTAGTAACGTATGCCGGCAATATCAAAGAGTATAAATTTTATCCCGCCGTGATGAAGTCGCACGCCCGCCTCACCTACAACCAAGTTTGGAATTGGATAGAGCAGGGCGGCGATTATCCGCACAAAGTGCAAATCGACACCCTATACAAACTGTTTAAGATTTTGCAGAAAAAACGCCATCAGCGCGGCGCGGTGGAATTCGAAAGCATCGAAACGCAGATGATTTTCAACGACAACGGCAAAATCGAACGCATCGTGCCGGTTGTCCGCAACGATGCCCACAAACTGATTGAAGAGTGTATGCTGGCGGCCAACGTGTGCGCGGCAGAATTTTTATTGAAAAACAAACACGCTTCGCTGTTTCGCAACCATTTAGGCCCCACGCCCGAAAAACTTATCACTCTGCGTGAACAGCTCGGCCTGCTCGGCCTGCACTTGGGCGGCGGCGACAACCCCGCCCCCAAAGACTACGCCAAACTAGCCGAACAATTTAAAGACCGTCCTGATGCCGAACTCTTGCAAGTGATGATGCTGCGTTCGATGCAGCAGGCCGTTTACGAGCCGGACAACCACGGCCACTTCGGCCTGGCCTATGAAGCCTATACCCATTTCACTTCGCCTATCCGCCGTTATCCCGATTTAACCGTCCACCGTGCCATCAAGGCCGTGTTGAAGCAGGAAAAATACAAGCCCGAATCATGGCAGGCGCTGGGCGTGCACACATCGTTCTGCGAACGCCGCGCCGACGACGCCGGCCGCGATGTGGAAAATTGGCTGAAAACCTACTATATGCGCGACAAAGTGGGCGAAGTGTTTGAAGGCCGCATTTCAGGCATGGCCAACTTCGGCATTTTCGTTACGCTCGAAGGCATCCACATCGAAGGCATGGTGCACATCAGCGATTTGGGCGAAGATTATTTCAATTTCCGTCCCGAAATCATGGCCATGGAGGGCGAACGCAGCGGTGTGCGCTTTAATATGGGCGACCGCGTAACCGTTAAAGTGGCGCGTGCCGATTTGGACACCAGCAAAATCGACCTTGCCTTAATCAGCGGCGGCGAAGTGCCGAAAAAGCGCGGCAAAAAAGCCGACGTTCAGACGGCCTCTGCCAAAGAAACCGCCAAAAGCCGCAGCAAAAGCGTAACCATTAAGCCGAAAGCAGGAAAAAACGCCAAAACCGCCGCTAAAAATACTTCGGGCAGGAAAAAGCCGGTAGTAACGAAAAGCAGTAAAGCGGGCACCAAACGCAGCAGTAAAAATAAGGTGTAGATTAGTGGTGCAATATTAAAAGGCTGTCTGAAAACAAGAACAATGCTTTTTTCAGACGGCCTCAGGCTGCCGGGCTTTCTTAAACTGCACAGTACCCTCAAACGCTGTTACAATCCGCCTTTGCCTTATTAACTTGATTTAGATGCCATGTTTGTAGCCGTAGAAAAATACAAAACACCCGCTAAAATTTTATTGGGCTTGATTGCGCTGACTTTCGTCGGCTTCGGTGTCAGCACCGCAGCCGCACCAGGTTCGGATTATATTGTTAAAGTGGGTAGCCAGAAGATTAGCGAGCACCAGTTGAATATGGCTGTGCAGAATATGCAGGCCGCCGGTGGCGGCGAATCGCGCGATGCGGTATTCAATGCCCTGGTGCAGCGTGCTTTGCTGACCGAAGGTGCGCGTGAAATGGGTATTACCGTTTCGCAGGAGCAGCTTAAGCAGATTATCGTAGACGAACCCAGCTTTCACGATCAAAACGGTAAATTCAGCCAAAACATCTTCAACCAATACCTGAACCAGCGTCAAATGTCGGAAGACCAGCTGATTGAAGAGATCCGCAACGAATTTGCGGTAAACAACTTGGTCAGCCTGGTTAACAACGGCAATCTGGTCAGCGATACTCAGGCTGAGCGGCTGATTGTAGCCACTCAGGCCGAGCGCACCGTGCGTTCGGTATCGTTCAGCCCCGAAGCGTTTGCGCAGCAAGTGAAAGCAGACGATGCGGCACTGAAAAAATATTATGATGCCAACAAAAAAGACTATGTGATTCCGCAAGCGGTTAAAGTGGAGCATGTGGCTTTGAATATTCAAGATGTGGCCAAACAGCAAACTGTGAGCGAAGAAGAGTTGAAAAAAGCTTTCGAACAGGAAAGCGCATCAGCCAAACCCAAGCGTGAAATCGCCCATATTCTGTTTACCGTGCCTCAAGATGCCCCTGAAAACGTGAAGGCGGCGGCAAAAGAAGAAGCCGAAAAAGTGTCGGCACAGCTTAAAGCCGATCCGTCTAAATTCGCCGCGCTGGCCAAACGGCATTCCCGCGACGAAGCATCTGCCGACAACGGCGGTAATCTGGGCTATCTTCCCCAAGACGGCGGGTTGCTGAAAGAGTTTGAAGATCGTGCCTTTGCGCTGAAAAAAGGCGAAATCAGCGAAGTGGTTCAGACGGCCGCAGGCTACCATATCATCACCGTTCTGAATATTCAGGACAAACCTTCGTTCGAACAGGAAAAAGCCCGCCTGGAAGCGGAATTGAAACAGAAAAAAGCCACAGCAGCCTTTAATGAAGCCAAAGAAAAACTGGCCGAAGAGGCATTTAACAACCCGGGCAGCCTTGCGGAAGTAGCCAAAAAAACCGGTTTGACACTGCAGGCGCCCGAAGACTGGCTCACCAAGGAAAACGGTAAGGCCGCAGGTATGCCCGAGAATCTGATTAACGCCATTTTCAGCGATGACGTAACGAAGAAAAAACACAACTCGGAACCGGTTACCGTTAATGAAGGCCTGGTGTGGGTGGTGCGTGCGAAAGAAGTCCGCGAGCAAAAAACTCAGCCGTTTGAAGAAGCGAAAAATTTCGTGAAAGCAGACTACCTGCGCACAGAAGCAACCCGCTTGGCGGAGGCCAAAGCCAAACAGGCGCTGGCAGACGTGCAAAAAGGCAAAACGGCTGATTTGAAATGGTCGCCGGTTTCACAGCTGACTGCCGACCAGGCGCGCCAGTCCATGCCGCCGGAGGATTATGCCCGTCTGATTAAAGCCCGGCCTGAAAACGGCAAGCCGGCTTATGTGTTGCTGTCTAATCTGCCTGCGCCGGTGTTGGTGGAGGTGCAGGCTGTTAAAACACCTGAAAACATAACGGAACAATTAAAGCCGGCCAAACTGGCATTGGCGGAAAGTCAAAGCAATGCTTCTTTCAGCGCATTGGTAAGTTATCTGGGTGGCAGAATCAAGCAAACCCAAGGGGCGCAGAAGGTGAACCCCGAGCAACAATAAAAGCCCGTAATAAACGCGGGGGTGGTAATCAAATCCGCCCCCGCGTTTATTACTGGCTTTTCAGACGGCCGGAGGCCTTTGAAAAACTTTATAACTTTTCGTGCTATCTAAAGTTTTTCTGTTTATTTCCCTTTGCTGCCGCTTTCTGCTACTGTGCTGCCTTGCTTATCAATATCAGAAGGAAAAATCATGGCACGTTTAACCGTACACACCGTCGAAACCGCTCCCGAAGCCGCCAAACCACGCGTGGAAGCTGCGCTGAAAAACAACGGCTTTCTGCCGAACCTGATCGGCGTTTTGGCCAATTCGCCCGAGGCGTTGGCATTTTATCAGGAAGTGGGCAAACTGAACGCAGCCACCAGCCTGACGGCCGGCGAAGTGGAGGTGGTGCAGATTATCGCCGCCAGAACCAACGAATGCGGTTTCTGCGTGGCGGGCCACACCAAATTGGCCACTTTGAAAAAACTGCTTTCCGAAAACGCGATTGCCGCCAGCCGCGCGGTTGACCCCACCGCGTTTGATGATGCCAAACTTTCCGCGCTGGCTGCATTTACCGTGGCCGTGATGGCCAACAAAGGCGCGGTTTCCGATGCCGAACTGCAGGCCTTCTTTGATGCGGGCTATAACCAGCAGCAGGCGGTGGAAGTGGTATTGGGCGTGGCGCTGGCCACTTTGTGCAACTACACCAACAATCTGGCCAAAACAGAAATCAATCCCGAATTGAAAGATTTCGCTTAAAAAAACTGATATGGCGGGCCGTCTGAAATGTTTTTCAGACGGCCTGTCCGCTACTTCGTTTCTATGTTTCCTTTTTCGGAGAATATCCATGTCCCGCGAAACCCTGCTGCAAAACATCGCCGATCTCGTACAAACCGACCTTGTTCCTTTAGTGGAAGACATCGACCGCAAAGGGCTTTACCCCGAAGCATTCCTGCGCAAAGTGGGGGAAACGGGCGGTTTTGCCTGCGTGGGCAGCGAGGCCGAAGGCGGCAGCGGTTTGGGTTTGGGCGCACAGATTGCCGTGTTGCGCGAAATCGGCAGGGTTTGCGGCGCCACCGCCTTTTCGGCATGGTGCCAGGCCGCCTGCGCCTGGTATCTGCACCAAACGCCCAACCAGGCGGTAAAACGCTACCTGCCCGACGTGTTAAGCGGCAAAGTGTTGGCGGGAACGGGAATGTCGAACACCGTCAAACATTTGGCAGGCATCGAAGAGCACCTGCTTCAGGCGGCGGAAACCGAAGGCGGCTACACCGTAAACGGCATGCTGCCGTGGGTGTCCAACCTCGGTGAAGACCATATCTGGGCGAACACCGCTCAAACCGGCGGCGGTTATGTGATGTTTATCACCGGTGCGGCGCGTGAAGGTGTATCGCTGGCAGCCTGCCCGGAATTTTGCGCGCTGGAGGGCACACGCACGTTTGCGATTAAGTTCGACAACGTTTTCGTGCCGCATGAAGACGTTCTGGCAACACCTGATCAGTTTTTCGATTTCATCAAAAGCATCAAAGCGGGCTTTATTCTGCTGCAAATCGGTATCGGTGCGGGCATTATCGACGGCTGCCTGCACGAGATCGGGCTGGCCGACGTGGGCAGCGAAACCAATTGTTTCTTGGACCACGGCCGCGACGCGCTGCAACAGCGCCATCAGGCCCTGCTGGCGAAAACCATGAAACTGGCCGACGAAGCCTACCTCAACCAGGCTAATATGCTCGAAACCCTGCAAACCCGCGCCGACGCTTCGCAACTGTGCCTCGACGCATCGCAATCGGCCGCCCTGCACGCCGGCGCAAAAGGCTATTTGATGTCCAGCCCCGTGCAGCGCCGCCTGCGCGAAGCCATGTTCGTCGCCATCGTTACCCCCGCATTGAAACACCTGCGTAAAGAAATCAGCGATTTGGAATTTATGGGCGGCGACGAATTTTCGATTTAAACCAACCAAAACAGGCCGTCTGAAAACAATAAACCATGTTTTTCAGACGGCCTTTCCTGCAAAAACCCTTTCCTGCAAAGCAGAGATAAAGTCAATTAGTTTGATAATAAAGCACACACGATAAAGATAAAACATGACCGCCGCACTTTCCGTTCAAAACCTTTCGCTCGGCTACCAAGAGCAGGGCCGCCTGAAAACCATTCTGCAAGATTTTTCCCTAACCGTGGCACAGGGCGAGCTAGTGAGCCTGCTCGGCCCCAGCGGTGTAGGCAAATCCTCGCTGCTGCGGGTTTTGGCAGGGCTTGCCCGCCCGCTGCAGGGAAGCGTTTCACTGCTTGGTGAAACCGTCGAAAAACCACACCCGCGCGTAGGCTTCGTGTTTCAGACGGCCTCTCTGCTGCCGTGGTTGAACGTGCGCGACAATGTCGCCTTCGGTTTGGATTTCAAAAAACAACCGCATACCGGCAAAGCCGAATTAAAGCGACGTGTAGACGACGCACTGGCCGAAGTGGGCCTGAGCCATGCGGCAGAAAAGTTCCCCTCAGAACTTTCCGGTGGCATGGCGCAGCGCGTATCTCTTGCCCGCGCATTGGCACGCCAGCCGCAGGTGCTTCTGCTCGACGAACCTTTTTCCGCGCTCGACGAAGTAATCCGTGCGCAAATGCAGGATTTGCTGCGCCAAGTCGTCTGCAACCACCAAACCGCCGCCGTGATGGTAACGCACGACATCGACGAAGCCCTGCTGGTATCCGACCGCATTGTGCTGATCGGCCAAACCCCCGGCCGCATCCTCGGCACCTGGCAGCCGCAGCACGCCTTCCCGCGCCACGACAAACTGTGGGAGATGAATACCATGCGCGGTGAAATCCTGCAGTCGCTGCATCATGCGCAGCAATACGGAACCCAAACGAAAACTGTGGATTTTGTGATTTGATCCGGTTGCACCGCTGCCGTTTGCTGCCGTCAGGCAAACAGCAGGCGTAAAAAGCAATACAGACAGCCGTTATCGGTGTATGCACCGGCGGCCTTGGTTTGGAAGAAGCTGGTCCCGCAACAGGTTTTGCTGTTTTGAAGGCCCGTATTGCCGAACCCGGGCCCGTCGGCCGCAAACAGACGGACAGCATACCCGGTTTGGCTGCTTATGGAGGCAACGATTGAAAAAACTGTTAAATAACAATCTGGTTGTCGGAATTTCGGCAGCCTTGTCGGCAGCCGCGTTAAACGGCTCGATCGGGGTGGTCAGCAAGCTGTTGATGGACAGCGGCCTGAACAGCAACGATATTGCCTTTTTAAGAACCGCGATAGCCGTGGTTTTTTTAAGCCTGCTGCTGGCGAAAACCCCTTTAGAACGGCAGCTTGACTTTATCCGCACGCTGAAGCGGGATTTTTTCTGGTTTAAAGCGGCGTTGTGCGCTTTTTTGGGCATTTTTGTTTTGTTTTATTTTGAAACCCTTGCCTACCGCTACGGCAATGCTTCCGACGTGGTTGTGATACTGATGGCTTCGGCAGCCGTTTCGGCCTTGCTCTCCGGCATCGTGGTATTGAAAGAGCGGCTTTCTTTTCCTGCCGTGGCGGGAACGCTGCTGGCGGTTGCGGGCATTTTTGTGATTTCCTGGTCGGGCGGCAACGATCTGCTGCTGGTGGCAAACAGCATGTTGGCAGGCGTGGGCTACGGGCTGTTTTCGGTGCTGGTGAAAAAGTTCGGTTTCAACGGCGGGCTGTACCTCACCCGTTTCCTGCTGTTTTTCGGCATGATTTACCTGGCCGTGCCGTTTGCGCAAACCTACCACGGCATCCCGCTGAACGGTTACAGCCTTTTGGGGTTGTGCATACTGGCCCTGCTGCCGACGGTTTTGGGGTTTTACTGCACCACCAAGGCTTTGCAGTACCTCAGTGCCGCCAAAGTGCAGGTAACCGAACTGTCGGAGCCGCTGTTTGCCGCCATGCTGGCCTGGCTGTTTCTGCGGGAATATCCGACCCCCCATTTTTGGGCGGGGGCAGCACTGGTTGTTTTGGGGATTGCCTGCATGCATAACCCGTTTTCCGTTCGGGCAGAAAAGTAAAGCTTTTGATGCAGTATGTCATCAGGCCGTCTGAAACGGCACAGCCGCTTTCAGGCAGCGTAAACAACCATTATTCAGATGGCCCTGAAAAATGAATATCCGGCTGAGACACATGTGCCGATGTTGGTAAAATTCGGAATCACGCTGCTGTAATAAGGCGGCGTATGCATCAGAACATACGGTATTCGGAGATGAAAACCGAAAAACATGATTAAAGATATTTTCAAGGTTATCTGGCTGATTAAAGAAGAGTATTTGGAATTTGTCAGAAATTTTTCACCTCTAATCGTATTGCTGTCGCTGTTTACCGTAATCCTGTTCCAAATGGAGCGGCAGTACAGCGGCTGGGACAACCTGCAAATTGTCTTGACGGCGCTGCCGTTCGGGCTGCTGTTTCTGTATGCGGCACTAACCTGTGTGGCGGTTTTCTACCGAAAATCGGTGCAGAAGATTAATGCGGAGGCTGTTGCCCACATCCGCCGCCTGCGCCGCCGCAAACAGTACGGGCAGGCGCGGGCTTATGCCGTGAAGGTGCGCCGCCGCTTTTATGCTGCCCTGCTGGTAGTGGTGGTAACCGCCTGCCTCGGTGTATCCGGCATCATGTTGATGGCATACAGTGCGGCGGTTTCTTTTTACGGCAATATTTCAGAATAAGGCCGTCTGAAAGGGCGGTATTGGTTTTACGGCCTGTTTTTATCAAAATTGTCCTGTTTCCTTTTCCTTAATGACCAAATCCTTGCCGTTTGTAGCGTTAGGATTTGGTTTTATTTGGGAAGCTTTCCCCTTCCGAGGCAGGATGACACGCAGGGTGGAGCTTGATGTGCCGTCCCATGTGTTGAAACCTTCACGGCTTCTGTTTTAACGGAGAATAAAAGATCATGCACACCCGCCGCGATTTCCTCAAACTTTCCGCCTTATTCGGCGCTGCCGCGCTGCCGCTGCTGCAGGCCTGTTCCAAACGCGCCGCTGCCGATCCAAACGCACCGCTTATCATCGGCTACCTGCCCATCCTTGATGCCGCCCCGCTGTTGGTGGCGCACGGCCGGGGGCTGTTTCAAAAAAACGGTGTGGAAGCCGTGAAGCCCGTTTTGTTCCGCTCTTGGGCAAGCCTGGTAGAAGCGTTTTTAAGCGGGCAGGTCAACCTGATTCACGTGCTCTCGCCCATGAGTGTGTGGATGCGCTACGGCAGCAAAGCCCCCGTGCGCGCGCTGATGTGGAACCACACCTGCGGCTCGGCGCTGACCGTGCGCCACGAGGTTCAAAGCGTGCGGGATTTGCAGGGGCAGACGGTGGCGATACCGTTTTGGTATTCGATACACAACGTGATTGTGCAACAGGTGATCCGCCGCGCGGGCTTGGAAGTGGTGGAGAAAAAACCGCAGGCAGGACAGGTGAAACTTACGGTAATGCCGCCTTCGGATATGGTGCCGGGCCTGGCCTCCGGGCAGATTGCCGGCTTTATCGTGGCCGAGCCGTTTAATGCGCTGGCCGAGGCCAAAGGCGCGGGCAAAATCCTGCGCTTTTCGGGAGACATCTGGAAAGACCACGCCTGCTGCCTCTCAATGATGCACGATCACGATATTCAAAACCGCCCCCAATGGGTGCAAAAAGTGGTTACTTCGCTGGTTCAGGCTGCCGCATGGGCGAAAAGCCACCGTATCGAAACCGCCAACCTGCTGGCCAAACAGGGCGTTCAGAAATACACCCCGCACGATGCCGCCGTGTTGCGCAGCGTGTTGCAGCCCGAACCGGTGGCGTGGGGCAGATATGAGCGCGACGGCGCGGTTAAGCATCTTGACTGGCATCAGAAGCGCATCGACTTCCAACCTTACCCGTTTCAATCGTATAATGAAATGCTGGTGAAGCTGCTGAAGGAAACCCGCCTGGCGGGCGTAAACACGTTTTTGCAGGAGCTGGATCCCGTCCAAGCCGCACGGGAGCTGTTCGACACCCGCTTTGTCGAAGCGGCACTGAAGCAGCCCGAAACCATGCAGGCTTTCGGTTTGCAGGGCTTTGACAGGGAAGAAGTGTTTGAGATTTGATGCGGGCAATCAGCAAACCACTGAATTTCAATCGGATTTTAAACAGTATAGCCAATCAACTTACTTCGTAACCGTTCCGCCATACTCGGATTTGGCCTGAGTATCTTGAGTTTCGGCAAGTTTCTTAAATATTCGGGGCAAACCCGAGTATGGCGTGAGTATTTTTAAGTTGGTTTGCTATGTCGGAGGAGCGTTATGTCGGTTTTTATTTTAATAGCCTTGGCCGCCGGTGCGGCTTTGGCTTCGCAGGCTGCAATTAACAGCCAATTGGCTAAAGGCTTGCTGGTGCAGCCGTTGGTGGCCGCAATGATATCGTTTGCGGTAGGTACGGTTGTGTTGCTGGCTTTGTGTTTCTGGAAAGCGGATTTGGCAGGCGCGTGGCAGCAGGTGCCGCAGCAGCCTGCATGGAAATATCTGGGCGGTGTGCTGGGTGCGGGGTTTGTGTTTACCAGCGTATTTCTCGCCCCCAAACTCGGCATCACCAATATGCTGTTTTTCATCATTATCGGCCAGCTGATCACGGCCGCAGTAATCGACCATTTCGGCTTAATCGGCATGGCTGCCAGGCCGGTGCAGGTGTGGCAGCTTTTAGGGTTGCTGGTTATGGCGGCGGGGCTGGTGCTGTTTTTCTTCGGTCGGAGGCTGTTTGGCTAGGGAGGTGTCGCCGAGGGCGTTGTTTCGGCGGTATGTTTGGTTAAAATCCGCTTCACAAGCCTTCTGACGACACGTCCTAGAATTCTGCCGGAGAACGCTCCCGTATCCCAAAACAGGCTGTTACGGATCGGATTTCCGTTTCAGGCTGCCTGAAATCATCGGGCAAGCAGCCCGCGTAACAGGGTCTTGCTTTGTTTCAGCCCGTCAATCTGCCTGTCTATGGCGTTGAGCCGTTCCGTCAGCCTGCCGCGTAATTCGGTGCAGAAATCCTGCGGTTCGTCGCGCAGGCAGTCGCGCATGAGTGCCAGGTCTTTGAGCGGCACGCCCGTTTGGTTGAGCAGGACGATTTTTCGGACCGTGGCGATGTCGTCGGAGCTGTATTGCCGGTAGCCGTTTGCACTGCGTTTGGGTTCGACCAGGTTGAGCGTTTCGTAAAAGCGCACCATGCGCACGCTGATGCCGCAGGCGCGGGCGAGTTCGCCGATTTTCATGTTTGACCCTTTCATTGTGTCATGGTTTAAAGTGCGGATTTTATACCGAAGGGAGTGAAGTATGAACCGCCGTCAATTCTGTCTTGGCACCGCCGCACTGGCCGTTTCGGCCTGTACCGCAAAACCGCCATTTGGAAAAAGCTCAAAGATGAAACGCGCCTTTATCATCCACGGCTGGGGGGCAACACCGAAGGATCATTGGTTTCCGTGGCTTGCAGGCAGCCTGAAAGCACGGGGCTATAGGGTGGATGTGCCGGCACTGCCCAATCCGACTGCTCCTGTTTTTAGCGACTGGCAGCACACGCTTGCCCGGCATATCGGCACGCCGCAGCCGGATGACCTGTTTGTCGCCCACAGTTTGGGCGGCATCACGCTGCTGCATTATCTGTCGCAAACCCGCCCGAAAGAAATAGGCGGTTTGGTGCTGGTGTCGGCATTTGCCGAAAAGCTGCCCGCGCTGCCTGAAATCGAAGGCTATTCGATTGATGATTATGTGGTGCAGGCCCGGCCGGACCTGCCTGCAATCCGCGCAATGACCGCCAATACCGCCTGCATCGTCAGCGGCAACGACAGCATCGTCGCACCCGAAGCCAGCCTGAAACTGGCAAATGCTTTGCAGGCGCGTGTGATTACCGTGCCGGACGCAGGGCATTTTCTGGCTTCGGACGGGTTTGACACATTGCCGCAAGTGTTGCAGGCGGTGGAAAATTTCCGCAGCAAGGGCGCATGAAAGGAAACGCCGTCTGAACATGCTTTCAGACGGCATCACGGTTTCAAACCGTATCTCTGTTTGCGTTAAAATCCCCCTCCATCCGAATGTGAAACCGTGTGAGCCCGCAGCCTGAAAGGCCGCCTGAAACGCAATGGTTTAAAGGAAAACCCTGTGCACAGCCTGAAAATGCCGCTCCTCCGATCCCTGCCCGCCCTGACTGCCGCGCTGCTGTTGGCCGCCTGCCGTGCCGAAAGCGCGCCCGCTGCCCCTGAAACCGCCCTGCCGTCTCTGGTGCGGGCGGAGGTGGGCAACGCCGCGCCCGTGCGCCAGATTGCCGCCGCCGAAGACGGCCTGTATCTGGTTGATGAGGCGGGAAAACTGTTCCGTCTCGGCTCAAACGGGCAGACGGAAGCCTTGGCGGAAGGCTTTGCGCCCGATGTTTTGTTGGGGGCGGAAGAAGGCCTGGCGGTAGGAGGTTGGCGCGATAACGGCGGCCTGCTCCGGCTCAATGCGTGGCGGGCAGAGGGGCATCAGGCCTACGGCTATTTCCCCGCCGCCGCACATGCCGCATCCGTGTGGCATTCAGGCTGCCTGATTGCCGCTGCCGAAGCGGGCGGGGCGGCCTACCCCGTGCGAGCCTGTCCTCAGAAGGAAACCCTGAACATCCGTGCCGAACGCCGCGACATCACGCTGCTGCCCGACAGCCGCCCCGTGCTGTGGCAGGGCAGGGCGGCCGTATTGGGCAGCCCCGATGCGCACAGCTACCGCCACGGCGTGTTGGGCGACGGCATCGAGGCGAAAACGCTCTACCTTCTCGACACGCAAACCCTGCGCGATGCAGCCGAACCGTTTACCCTGCCTGCGGGGCTGGTGTTTGAAAACAATACCGTGGCCGCATACGGCGGCAAAATCGCCGCAGTCGTTTCGGGCAGCGGCGCGGGCGCACGCACGGTGGTGCTGGCGCTGCAAAACGGCCGCTGGCAGATCGAATCGCAAAGCACGCCGCTGCCTGAAAACCGCTGGCAGTCGCCCTTTGTGTTTGACGGCGCGCTGTATGCGGTGCAGATGCCGCATCTGGCGGGCAGGCTGGTGCGTTACACCGCAGCGGCGGGGGGCAGGCTTTCGGAGCGGGAACTGGGCGGCGGCCTGAGCAACCACGCCATGGGTTCGCGCGATACAAATATCGGCGCGGTGCTGCCCGCCTATGCCCTTATCCCGCAGGCAGGCTACCGCCGCCTTTATGCGCTGGACAAAACAGGCCGCCTGCACCGCCTCGAACCCGAACTGCCCGCACGGATTGTCCGCAGCGCGGTGCAGGGAAGCCGCAGCTACTGGCTGCTGGCCGACAGCAGCGTGTGGGTGTGGCGGCAGCCTGAAACGGAGCGGATATCCGGCGGGTAGCCGGGGATTGGAAAAAGTAACTGAAAACATCCATTTGCATGATATATTGAGGATTCTCACAGATATCTGATGGAGTATTTCTATGTATCCGGTCAATTTTGTATTCAAAAAACACTTGGGGCTGCTAGGCTGCTGTCTGCTGCTCGACGGCTGCGCCTTACTCGACGGCGGTACAACGTTTAGTGGCGAAAGTACGACTTTCGGCGGCAACAATGCCTTGCGTAACGACGTATTGAGAAACATTAAAATAGTGGACGGTTGTACCCGTATCGACAGCGTTCACGCCGAAATCAAAAACATCCGCACCAAAGGCGAACTCAAAATAGAAGAATTATGGACGGTGCAGGGCTGCGGTGGACAACGCAGCCACCCTGTTACCCTGTATCCTGTTTACGGAGGCGGAACGATGATTAACATCTCCGTTCCGCCGAAAAGAAAAAGTAAACCCTGATCAAACAATGCCGTCTGAAAGATAAGGTCTCAGCGCACATTCGCCTGACAAGTGCAACTTTCTATCAACAGAAAAGGCCAGTATGCGGTAGCATACTGCCCTCCCTTTAAAAAACAACCAACCGATGGAGAACACACGATGAAAATCCTGGTTAATATCTTCCACCCCAAACTGGACACTTGTAAACCGCCTGTGGGCGGAGCGTTTAGCGGGCGAACCCAATGTTACGGTCCGCAAGCTCTACGAACTTTACCCCGACGGCAAAATCGACGTCGCTGCCGAACAAGCGGTGCTGTTGGAACATGACCGCTTGGTATTCCAGCATCCGTTTTACTGGTATTCCATACCGCCTTTGATGAAGCAGTGGCTGGACGACGTGCTGACCTACAACTGGGCGTACGGCCCGCAGGGGAAAGCCTTGGTGGGAAAAGAATGGGTATCGGCGATTTCCACGGGCGGGCCGGCACATTCCTATCAGGCATGCGGCTATAACGGCTATTCTATGAGCGAATTTCTCAAACCCTTGCAACAAACTGCCAACCTGATTCAAACCAAATTCCTGCCCGCCTTTGTTTTTCACGGTGCGGTAGGGGCTTCAGAAGCCGATGTGCGCCAATCCGCCGAAGATATGGTGAAGCACATTACCGATCCGCTGTTAGACCCGCAAAAACGCTTGGCGGCATTGCGGCACGCCAAGCCTATGAATTTTTCGGTTTTGAACGCTGGCCGGTGGCACGCTACTTTAAACCGCTGACCAAGCAGAATTCGGAAGAGCATCGAAAATAAGGAGGAAAAACATGACCGCATCCCGCCAAAACCTCCCCCGCTATTGGGTTGCCGTTGTTTCGGCAAACCATGTTGCCGTCGGTGTGGCCGCAGGCTTCTGCCAAGCCTGCCACGGCAAAGCCGCCCCGCTCAAGCGCATGAAACAGGGGGATTATCTCCTGTATTACAGCCCCAAAACCGACTTGCACGGCAGTGAAAAACTGCAAGCCTTTACCGCCGCAGGCAAAATGACTGATGAGCGAGTCTATCAGTTCGAAATGTCGCCCGATTTTATTCCTTACCGGCGTGATGTTCTTTATTATCAGCCTGTAAAACCCTGCCCCATCGAATACGCCCGCCTGCATCCCGAATGGAAAAGCTATGCAAGCCGGCTTCGTTATGGCTTTTTTGAAGTGAGCAAGGATTTTTATCTCTATATTTTTAATGAAATGAAACAAGCATAAATCAGCCTGCGTAACAATAAAATCATAAAATCGTTGAGAGAGGGGATTGGCAGTCTAAATTTTCTTATCATTGTCGGGCAGTCGTTTTGTTCTAAGAAAATGATAATGAAATTTTGCAATTATGCTGTTCTGATTAGGCGGGGCTCTTGTTCAATTTCTTGATAAAATCGAATTTCCCGCTGCAAACGGCGGGTTTGAAACCATAAAGGAACCTTATGAAAACAAACAACTACCTTCCAGGCAGCTTGGGGCTGCTGCTTTTGTTCGGCCTGTGGCAGGCCGGCACGCTGCTGCTGGCGCAGAATATGCCGCTGGCCAACCTGCTCGCGCCTGCGCCCGCATTGGGCAACCTCGGCACACTGCTGGCAGACGGCCAGTTGTGGCCGCATATCTGGGCCAGTTTGCAGCGCGTGTTTGTGGGGCTGTTTTTCGCACTGCTGATCGGTGTGCCGGTGGGTTTTGCGCTGGGTCTGTCGCCGAAAACAGAGCAGGCTTCCGGCCCGTCGTTTCAGTTTCTGCGCATGATTTCCCCTTTGTCGTGGATGCCGGTGGTGGTGATGCTGTTCGGCATCGGTGATGCGCCCGTCTATTTCCTGCTTGCTTTTGCCGCCGTGTGGCCGATTATCCTCAACACCGCATCGGGCGTGAAAAACATTAACAAACAGTGGTTGGAGCTGGGGCGATCGCTCTCGGCAACCAAAGGTGAAATGCTGTTTAAAATCATGCTGCCTGCGGTAACGGGCGATATTCTCAACGGCCTGCGGCTGGCCATCGGCATCGTATGGGTGGTGCTGGTGCCGTGTGAGATGCTGGGCGTAAACGAGGGTTTGGGCTATTTTATTCTCGACACCCGCGACCGCTTGGCTTATTCGGAGCTGATGGCCGCCATCGTGTTAATCGGCTTGATCGGCTGGGCGCTCGACAGCGGCGCACGGCGGCTGGGAGCGTGGTGGAAGCACGGCTGATGGGGCAATACTGCGACGGTTAAGTCAAGCCGACATTGTTATATAGCGGATTCAATTGCTTCGATACAAGGCGGGCCGCAGGCAGTGCAAATAGCGGCTTAAATTTAAAAGAGGACAAGGCGGCGAAGCTGTAGGCAGTACAGATGGTACGGAACCGGTTCTGTTGCCGCTTCAGCGGCTCACAAAACCGTTCTCTTTGAGTTAAGGCGGGGTAATGCCGTACCGTTTTAAATTTAAGCCGTTATATTTGCACCGCCTACAGTCCTCCGCCTTGCTTCAATTTAAATGCGGCAGGCCGTCTGAAAGCTTTCAGACGGCCTGCCGTTATACCAATTTATTCAAGAACTCAAGCGTAAAACGCATAGGCCCAAAAAGCAACAAGGAATATACAGAGGATGTTCAGCAGCATTCCCACACGCATCATATCTTTCTGTTTCACCAAACCCGTGCCGAATACGATGGCGTTGGGCGGGGTGGCCACCGGCAGCATAAAGGCACAGGAAGCGCCGATGCCGATAACGAACACCAAAACTTCTTTCGGCAGCCCCATTTGAGTGGCGACACTGGCAAAAATGGGAACCAAAAGTGCGGCCGAGGCGGTATTGCTGGTGAACTCGGTGAGAAAAACAATAAATGCCGCCAAAGCAATAATCACCACTAAAGGATGGGCTTGCACGAAGGTGGTGGCAAGCTGCTGCCCCAATGCTTCCGATGCGCCGGATACCTGCAAAAGGCTGCTCAGGGCTATGCCGCCGCCGAAGAGCATCAGCACGCCCCAGTCGGTGTTGCGGGCGACTTCTTTCCAGCGGGCCACGCCGAAAACCACCACGGAAACGGCAGCCGCGATTGCAATAACGGTGTCAGGGTTTGAAATGCCGAAAGCGTCTTTGATTTTAGAGCTGAGCACCCATGCCAGGGCCGCAGAGAAAAAAATCAGCAGGGCCAGTATACGGTGCAGCGTCCAAGGAATATGCTCGGATTTTATTTCTACGCGCTGGTTGAGGTTGGGGCGCAGGATAACATAGAGTGAAACCAGCATCAGCGGCAGGATCAGCAGCATCATGGGCAGACCCATTTTCATCCAGTCGGCAAAACCCAAATCCAAAGCTTTGGCGGCAATGGCGTTGGGGGGCGAGCCTACGATGGTGCCCAGCCCGCCGATGCTGGCGCAGTAGGCGATGCCGAGGAGGACAAACACAAAAGTATTGCGTTCTTTTTCACGGTCGAGGTGATCCATCATACCTATGGCCAACGGCAGCATCATGGCGGCGGTGGCGGTGTTGCTGATGAACATCGATAAAACCGCAGTGGCGGCAAACAGCAGCAATACCGCCACCTTCATATTGCCGCCCGACAGCGACAGCAGCCATACGGCGATTTTGCGGTCGAGCCGCTGCATGTGCAGGCCTGCCGCCAAGGCGAAGCCGCCGAAGAAAATATAGATAATCGGATCGGAAAAACTCGACATGGCTTTTTTAATGTCCATGTCGGGGAAGCCTAAAACAGCAGCCAAGAGCGGCACCATCAATGCGGTTACGGTGATGTGCACCGCTTCGGTAAACCACATGATGGCCACAAACACCAACACGGCAATGCCTTTGTTGGCAGTGGGCTCGTAGGGCAGGATATGATAGACGCAAAAGCCGATAAGGGCTGCGATAACGGCGGTAATCAGGCCTTTAAAATCGGTTATCGGTGCCTGGGCACTGAGCAGTTCGATATATTCCGGCCGGTTTTTGTCGGGAGTCATGGCTTGTTTCCTGTATGGTGGAAAAACGGCAGGCAGGGCACCTGCCGGGTGTTGGATTCGGTCGGCAGTATAAGTGTAAGCCGATGTAGCTGTAAAGAATCTGTAAACAAGTCTGCTATGCCGTCTGAAAATATTATTCAGACGGCCGGGGGGGCTTTGCAAAAATCAAAGCATGCCCTTAAAAAAACGAACCCCGTTATTTTCTCATGTATGGGAATGACGGGGTTGGCGCGTTTCAGATGGCCATTAAGGTATTGGGGATTGTCTGAAATTTTTGAAAAATCCTGCCGGTTCCGGAAGGCGGCCTTCGGCATTACCGGGTGCCGCCTGCCTCGTCATCAAGCTGTTTGAGCCAGGCAAGCTTTTCGCCGATTTTGATTTCGAGGCCGCGCGGCGCGGGTTGGTAGAAATCCGGCTCGGCCAGGCCGTCGGGCATATAGCTTTCGCCGGCAGCGTAGGCGTGCGGCTCGTCGTGGGCGTAACGGTATTCGCGGCCGTAGCCCAACTCTTTCATCAGTTTGGTGGGGGCGTTGCGCAGATGCACGGGCACTTCGTCGCTAGCGTTGTTTTTCACGAAATCGCGCATTTGGTTGTAGGCCGTGTAGCCTGCGTTGGATTTGGCGGCGGCGGCCAGATAGAGCACGGCCTGCGCCAGCGCGAGTTCGCCTTCGGGCGGGCCCAAGCGCTCGTAGGTGTCGGCGGCTTCATTGGCAATCTGCATGGCGCGCGGGTCGGCCAGGCCGATGTCTTCCCAAGCCATGCGTACAATGCGGCGGGCAAGGTAGCGCGGGTCGGCACCGCCGTCGAGCATACGGCAGAACCAATACAGTGCGGCGTTGGGGTGGGAGCCGCGCACGGATTTGTGCAGCGCGGAGATTTGGTTGTAGAAACTTTCGCCGCCCTTGTCGAAGCGGCGGATTTGCGCGCCCAAACTGTCGGCCAGAAAAGCAGCATCGAGCGCGTGGATGCCGCGTGTGGCGGCAGCGCGCAATAATTGTTCCATCAGATTGAGCATACGGCGCGCATCTCCGTCGGCCGTCTGAACTAAAAGCTGACGCGCTTCTTCGTCAAACGCAAAACCTTGATAATCGGGCAGGGCAAGCACTTTATCGGCCAGCGTCTGCAAATCCTGTTCGCCCAAAGCCTGCAACACATACACTTGCGCGCGGCTCAACAGGGCGGGGTTGACTTCGAACGAAGGGTTTTCGGTGGTGGCGCCGATAAAGGTGAGCAGGCCGCTTTCCACATGGGGCAGAAACGCATCCTGCTGGGCTTTGTTGAAGCGGTGTACTTCGTCGACAAACAAAATCGTTGCGCGCCCCTGTTGCAGGGCAGTTTCGGCTTTCAGAATGGCTTCGCGGATGTCTTTCACGCCCGAAAACACGGCCGACACGGGCAGAAACTGGGCGTTAAAACTCTGCGCCAGAATCCTCGCCAGCGTGGTTTTGCCCACGCCCGGCGGCCCCCACAGCAGCATGGAATGCGGCTTACCGCCTTCCACCGCCACCCGCAGCGGTTTGCCTTCGCCGATTAAGTGCTGCTGGCCGATAACGTCGTCGAGCGAATGCGGGCGCAGGCGTTCGGCGAGCGGGGCATCGGGCCGGCGGGAGAAGAGGTCTGGCATGGGCGTTTTTCCGTTACAAAGTTTCCCCGCATTATAAGCCCGATGCGGTACAATAGCGCCTGTTTTGTTTCAGACGGCCTACCGATGATGAAAACCGAACGCGAAAAAATGCTGGCGGGTATGCCTCACAATGCTTTGGACGCCGGTTTGGCTGCCGAGCGCGACCGCACCAAAGAGCTGCTGCACGACTATAATATCTGCACCCGTCCGGGCGATACGGCCGCGCGCGAAACGATTATCCGCCGCCTGTTCGGCAAGGCGGGTAAAGATGTTTTCATCACCCAGCCGTTTTATTGCGACTACGGCACCTATATCGAAGTGGGCGACGGTTTTTACACCAATTTCAACTGCACTATGCTTGATGCGGGCGGCATCACCATCGGTAACGGCGTCCTGCTGGCGCCGAATGTGGGGCTCTATACTGTGGGCCACCCGCTGGATGCGGATTTGCGCGCCCAAGCCTATGAAGACGCCAAGCCGATTGTAATCGGCGACAATGTATGGATAGGCGCACAGAGCATTATTCTCGGCGGCGTAACCATCGGCAGCAACACCGTGGTGGCCGCGGGCAGCCTGGTTTGCAAAGACCTTCCCGCCAACGTTTTGGCAATGGGCGCACCCTGCCGTGCGGTGCGGGAAATCACCGAAGAAGACAGGGCAGCCTATCTGGCCAGAATCCGGGCAGCCGGATAAGAATTTTTACCACTTGTTTGAAAAAGGGAAATCATGAAGAAAATCATTGCATTGCCGGTTGTTTTGCTGCTCGCCGCCTGTACCGCCGACGGCAATATGAACAGCGGTTTTGGGGTGGGCAACTCTTTGATCACCGCAGCGGTGGACAACCAATGCCGCACCGAGCTGAACAAACGCAACGAATGGCGCATGATCGCGCTGGCGATGACGGCCGAAAAACAGCAGGAATGGGAAGACAAAATCTGCGGCTGCGCCAGCGAAGAAGCCCCCAACCAGATGACCGCCAACGAAATGGTGCAGATCGTCAACCCCGCTACCCGCACGCAGGCCGTGGCCTCGGTAACCGCCAAAACCGTAACCGCCTGCATGAAGCGTTTATACCGTTAACCTTTTCAGACGGCCTGTTCGTATGCACAACAGGCCGTCTGAAAACATTGCCGGACAACTGCCTGTATGGATATTTACTGCCTGTTGTTTGACGGATACGAAACGCTGGATTTGATGGGGCCTGTCGAATTTCTCCACCGCATTCCCGATGCGCGCCTGCACTATGTTTCCCCCAAAGGCGGCATGGTGCACAGCCGGCAGGGGTTTGCTATTGAAACACAATTGTTGGAGCGGTTGCTTCCAAACAGTGTTTTACTGGTTCCCGGCGGACAGGGCACGCGGCAATTGGTTCATAGTCCGGCTTTTCTAAACAATTTGGCCTCGTGGGCAGGGCAGGCGGAAACCTGTTTGGCGGTGTGTACCGGCTCGGCATTGCTGGCGGCAGCCGGCTGTTTGGACAGTATTGCGGCCACTTCCAACAAACGCGCCTTTGAGTGGGTGAAAAGCATCCGCCCCGAAGTAAAATGGCAGCCTGTTGCCCGTTGGACACGCGACGGAAAATTTTATACTTCTTCGGGTGTTTCTGCCGGAATGGACATGACTTTGGGCTTTATCGCCGACCGTTACGGCATTGAACAGGCCGAAGAGATTGCCGTGCATACGGAATACGTATGGCAGAAGAATCCTGCAATTGATGTTTTTGCCGCCGTATATGGCTACGGTGGCTGAGAGCCTCACCGTTGTGAAGTTCCGCCTAATCTCGTTTCAATCTTTAACCATCTGAATAAAACCGAACCATGAAATATATCAGCACCCGCGGAGCCACCGCACCCAAACCGTTCAGCGAAGTATTATTGATGGGGCTTGCGCCCGACGGCGGCCTGATGCTGCCCGAACACTACCCGCAAATCGACGGGGCGACCCTGCAAAAATGGCGCGGCCTGAGCTATCCCGAACTGGCGTTTGAAATCATGAGCCTGTTTGTTACCGATATTCCCGCCGCCGACTTGCGCGATATCGTCAACCGCACCTACACCGCCGAAACTTTCGGCAGCGCCGAAATCACGCCCGTGCGCACACTTTCGGACGGCATCAAAATCCAAGCGCTTTCCAACGGCCCCACGCTGGCGTTTAAAGACATGGCCATGCAGTTTTTGGGCAACGCATTTGAATACGTGCTGGCCAAAGAAGGCAGGCAGCTCAACATTCTCGGCGCCACCAGCGGCGACACCGGCTCCGCCGCCGAATACGCCCTTCGCGGCAAAAAAGGCGTCAACGTGTTCATGCTCTCGCCAAACGGCAAAATGAGCAGCTTCCAGCGCGCGCAGATGTTCAGCCTGCAAGACGCAAACATTCACAACATCGCCGTTGAAGGCATGTTCGACGACTGCCAAGACATCGTAAAAGCCGTACAAAACGATGCCGGTTTCAAAGCGCAATACCACATCGGCACCGTCAACTCCATCAACTGGGGGCGCATCGTGGCGCAAGTGGTGTATTACTTCGCCGGCTATTTCAAAGCCACCGAAAACAACGCTCAGAAAGTGAGTTTCTGCGTACCCAGCGGCAACTTCGGCAACATCTGCGCCGGCCACATCGCCCGCCAAATGGGCCTGCCCATCCGCCGCCTGATTGTCGCCACCAACGAAAACGACGTGCTCGACGAATTTTTCAAAACCGGCGCCTACCGCCCGCGCACTGCCGAGCACACCTATGTTACCTCCAGCCCCTCGATGGACATTTCCAAAGCCTCCAACTTCGAACGTTTCGTGTTCGATTTGATGGGCAGAAACGCAGCGGAAATCCAAACATTATGGGTAGAAGTCGGCAGCGGCAAAGGTTTCGACTTGGCGGCGAAACTGCAAGAAGCACGCGAAAAATACGGCTTTGCATCCGGCAAAAGCAGCCACCGCAACCGCTTGGACACCATCGCCGAAGTTTACCGCACCGACGGCGAATTAATCGACCCGCACACCGCCGACGGCGTTAAAGTGGCGCGCGAAATGCGCGAAGCGGGAGAAACCATCGTCTGCCTTGAAACCGCCCTGGCCGCCAAATTTGAAGAAACCATACACGAAGCCGTAGGCAGCATAGCCGTACCGCGCCCCGCTGCGCTTGCAGGCTTGGAGCAACTGCCCCAGCGCGTAACCGTGGTGCCCAATGATGTGGAAGCGGTGAAAAACATTATCCGCATAACTCTGGATTAGGCCGTCTGAAGAAATGCTCTGCCGGGCAAACATTGTGATGAGAAATGTTTTTGTTTAGAATGCCGTAGTTTTAATCAAGCAATGATTTTTCAGACGGCCTTAAGGCCGTCTGAAACCGTATTTAATTTTTATCATTCTCAAAAGAAAGTATCCGAATGGCAGCGTTCAATACCCAAACCGTTCTTTCCGTCCACCACTGGACCGATGCTTATTTCACCTTTACCTGCACCCGAGACGATTCACTGCGTTTTGAAAACGGCCAGTTTGTGATGGTGGGGCTGATGGTAGACGGCAAACCGCTGATGCGCGCATACAGTGTTGCCAGTGCAAACTGGGAAGAACACCTCGAATTTTTCAGTATCAAAGTTCAGGACGGCCCCTTAACCAGCCGTTTGCAGCATTTGAAAGTCGGCGACGAAGTGTTAATCAGCAAAAAGCCCACCGGTACCCTGATTTGCGGTGATTTGAATCCCGGCAAAAACCTCTACCTGCTCTCCACCGGTACCGGCATCGCCCCGTTTCTGAGTATCACCAAGGACCCGGAAGTTTACGATCAGTTTGAAAAAGTGATTCTGGTTCACGGCGTGCGCTACAAAAAAGATTTGGCCTATTACGACCGTTTTACCAAAGAGCTGCCCGAACACGAATATCTGGGCGAACTGGTCAAAGAAAAACTGATTTACTATCCCGTGGTTTCCCGCGAAGAATATCCGCACCGCGGCCATATCACCGATTTGATGACCAGCGGTAAAATGTTTGAAGACATCGGCCTGCCGGTGATGAACTCCGAACACGATCGTGCTATGTTGTGCGGCAGCCCGGCCATGCTGAAAGACACCAGCGGAGTGTTGGACAGTTTCGGCCTGAAAGTATCACCGAAAATGGGGCAGCGTGGCGATTATTTGATCGAGCGCGCATTTGTCGATCAATAACCCGTATCCGGAAAATATCAGCTAAAGTCTTCTGGCAGCTTGTTCAAATCCCTGCCGTTATAAAACCGCTTCCGTCATACCCGGGCTTGGTCCGGGTATCTCTATTTCTTTTGAAACAATAAGATGCTTGGATTAAACCCTATAGCTAATCAACTTAATAATCGATACAGGTTCGAAACAGCAAATCAATATCC
>NZ_JAUMUI010000037.1 GCF_030530745.1 Neisseria sp.
CGGGGATTTTTGACCAAAAACACCGCCGTTGCGTTAATTGTCAACAGACCCTAGGAACAGCAGCCCCAACGCACTCAAGCCAAACATATCGAATATACCGTGCGCCAGAAAAAACGGCACCAGCACATTGATTTTACGGCGGAACAGCCAGAACGACACGCCCAAGGTGGTAACAGTCAGCGCCCCTGCCAAACCTTGATAAGTGTGGAAGATGAAACGGGCGAAAAGGCTGAACGCCACCGCTTGGGGCAGGATTTTCGGCTTGACGGCAAACACCAGCCCCATAAAGAAGATTTCTTCAAAAAAACCGTTAAACAGCGAGGCCGATACCAACTCGAGGGTGTAGCGCGTACCCGGATAAAAAGCCTCTGTTTCGGGGTAATGTTCGGGAACCAAAAAAGCGTGCAGATACTGATAAAGGTCGGCGGCCAACCCCGCCCCAAGCACCAACAAGGCGGTTAAAGGCAGGGTGTAGCGGTCTATCCTAAAATTCAATACACCAAAATCAAACCGGCGCCAACGCAGATACAGCCACGCGATAACCAACAAAACCGCTTCCATGACAATAACCCGGTAGGTAGCCATATCGTTAATGGCAAGCCCCACGGGCTCAACCAGCCCCGCTTGCCGCAGCTGCCAATAACCCGTTAGGGAAGAATAAGCGGAGGTGCCGAAGAAGATAAGCGACAACACCGCGATGTCGGCAAACGTCAGGTGTTTTATTTCAGGTGCCGGCATAATGGATTCCCCTTAATCTTTCAAGTTATATATCAAACATATATGGCAAAAAAATCATTACAGTGCAACGATAGCCGTCTTCATGGAAAGGCCGTCTGAAAAACATCACTGAAAACCGGCCGGTTTGATTCAAGCCGCTTCCCAATAATCGATATAAAGCTGCAATTCGATATGGTTGCGCCATTCGTTGGCCACGGGGCGGTAAACCGTGCGCACACGCGCAGGGATTTCTTCGGTGCAGCGCCAAAACATGGCTTCGAATTCGAGGCCGTCTTTTTGCAGCCACACTTTTTTGTGGTTAACGCCCATGCTCTGCTGGCGGACAACGGCGAATTCGTCGGTAAAGCTCGGCGGCGCGAAACCCTGCCCCCACACTTGGCGGGCAAGGTTCTGCGCTTGGGCAAGGGTGATGTCGGCGGCAGGCAGGCTGCCGTCGGTAACATAGGTTTGCGACAAATCGTCTTCGCAAACCAGTTCGCGCACCACGTTTTCAAAGGCCGTCTGAAACGCGCCGATGTCGGTTTCGCGTATGCTCAAACCGGCCGCCATGGCATGACCGCCGAACTTTAAAATCAAATCAGGGCAGCGTTTGCTCACCAAGTCTAAAGCGTCGCGCAGGTGCAGGTTGGGAATGGAGCGGCCGGAACCGCGCACTTCACCGTTGCCGGCAGGGGCGAACACAATGGCGGGGCGGTAGAAGCGGTCTTTCAAGCGGCCGGCAACGATGCCGATAACGCCTTGGTGGAAATCGCCGCGGTAAGCCACCAGCGTAGTTTGTCCGGCAGGCAGCTCGTCGGGAAAGGCATCAAGTGCGTCTTGCAGCATAGATTGTTCGATTTCGCGCCGTTCGGTGTTCAAATCGTTCAGGTGTGCGGCGAGGGTTTGCGCTTCGGCGTCGCTGTCGGCCAGCAGGCAGGCGATGCCCACCGACATATCGTCGAGCCGCCCTGCCGCATTAATGCGCGGCCCCAACGCGAAGCCCATGTCGAAAGGCTGCGCTTTGCGCCAGTCGCGCCGCGCCACGTCAAACAGGGCGCGGATGCCGGGGCGCATTTTACCCGAACGCATACGCTTCAAACCTTGCGATACTAAAATGCGGTTGTTGTGGTCGAGCGGCACCACGTCGGCCACCGTGCCCAGCGCCACCAAATCCAGCAGTTCGCCCAGATTGGGTTCGGGCAGGCCGTCTGAAACCGGGCCGGCGTTTTCAGACGGCCTGAAATAACCGCGCCCGCGCAATTCGGCACGCAACGCCGTCAACACATAAAAAATCACGCCCACGCCCGCCAGACTTTTGCTGGCGAACGTGCAGCCCGCTTGGTTGGGGTTGACGATAATGCAGTCGGGTACACGCTCGGCGGGCAGGTGGTGGTCGGTAATCACAACGTCGATGCCCAATTCCTGCGCGCGCGCCACGCCGGCGAGGCTGGCGATGCCGTTATCCACCGTAACCAGCAAATCTGTGCCTCGCGCGGCGGCAGTTTCGGCCAGCTCGGGCGTGAGGCCGTAGCCGTGCTCGAAACGGTTGGGCACGAGAAAATCCACCGCCGCGCCCATTGCGGCCAAACCTTTCATGCCCACAGCACAGGCGGTGGCGCCGTCGGCATCGTAATCGGCCACAATCAGGATTTTTTCACGACGCTGCACCGCATCGGCCAACCTCGCCGCCGCCGCCGTGCAGTTTTTCAGCCCCTGATAGGGCAGCAGCGCGGCCAGTCTGTCTTCGAGTTCGGCAGGCGCAGCCACATCGCGTGCGGCACACAGGCGCGCCAGCAAAGGGTCGGCGCCCGCTTCGATCAGGCTTTGGCAAACGGTTTGATTGAACGGGCGGGTTCGGATTTTGGCAGACATGAAACGGGGAGAAAGATAGAAAAGAAAAAACGTATTGTAACGCGGAACGGGTTGTTTTTCAGACGGCCTGAAGTTCCAAAAAAAGCAGGCCGCCTGAAAAACAATATGCAAAAAGTTTAATTACCGTTAAATTTTCCTGCAATGCTTGACCTGCCGGGCAGCTGTGGCAACAATGACGGCTGTTTTATTTACCATAAGCAGCCCGCACCATGCACACCGTTCAAACCGGCGGCACCACCAAAGTGGAAATTTATCAGGAAATCCTGCCGCAAATCGAAAGCCTTATCCGGGGAGAACCCGACCTGACCGCCAATCTCGCCAACATCAGCGCGGTGTTGAAATCAGCATTCGGCTGGCTGTGGGTGGGTTTTTATCTGGCCGATCATAACCGCCGCGAGCTGGTGCTGGGGCCGTTTCAAGGGCCGACGGCCTGCACGCGCATTCCCTACGGGCGCGGTGTGTGCGGCCAAGCGTGGGAAAAAGGCACCACCATCGTGGTGGAAGACGTAACCCGCCACCCCGGCCACATCACCTGCTCGCCGCTGTCGCAATCCGAAATCGTTGTGCCCGTATGGGACAAAACCCGCCGCTTGGCCGCCGTGCTCGATGCCGATGCCGAAACTGCAGGCTGCTTCGACGGCACCGATGCCCATTATCTGGGCAGGCTGGCCGAAATCATCACACGCCGTCATGATTAACGGCTGCCTTTCTTTATCAGGGCCGTTTTAAAAACAACCTTTGCGGCTACATGCCGGGAAACATCCCTTTCATTCCCTTCATGCCTTTGGCCATGCGCATCAGCTTGGCCATACCCTTGCCGCTGAACATCTTCATCATCTGCTGCGACTGCTCGAACTGCTTGAGCATTTTGTTTACTTCCTGCACCGAAGTGCCCGAGCCGGCCGCGATGCGGCGCTTGCGGCTGGCCTTGATTAAGGCCGGGTTGGCACGTTCTTTCGGCGTCATCGAGTTGATGATGGCTTCCACATGCCCCATGGCTTTTTCGGCGGTGCCTTCGGGAATCTGTTTGGAAAGCTGGCCGAGTTCGCCCGGCATTTTCGACATCAGGTTTTCCAAGCCGCCCATATTGCGCATCTGCTGGATTTGTTCTTTAAAATCGTTCAAATCGAAGCCCTTGCCTTTGTGCAGCTTTTTCGCCATTTTGGCGGCGGCTTCTTCGTCGATGCCTTTCTGCACTTCTTCGATCAGGCTCAACACGTCGCCCATGCCGAGAATGCGGCTGGCGATGCGGTCGGGGTAAAACGGCTCGAGGCCGGTTACTTTTTCGCCGATACCGATGAATTTAATCGGCTTGCCGGTTACCTGCCGCACCGACAAGGCCGCGCCGCCGCGCGAATCGCCGTCCATCTTGGTGAGAATCACGCCGGTCAGGGGCAGGGCTTCGTTAAAGGCTTGGGCGGTGTTCACCGCATCTTGGCCGAGCATGGCGTCCACCACAAACAGGGTTTCGATAGGGTTAACCGCTGCGTGGAGGGCTTTGATTTCGTTCATCATTTCTTCGTCGATTGCCAGGCGGCCGGCGGTATCGACCATCAATACGTCGTAGAAATGCTTTTTGGCATAGTCCACGGCCGCCTTGGCGATATCGACGGGCTGCTGGCTGGTGTCGGAAGGAAAGAAATCCACGCCCACTTGTTCGGCCAAAAGCTTCAGCTGTTCGATGGCGGCAGGGCGGTAAACGTCGGCGGAAACCACAAGGATTTTCTTTTTGTGGCCGTTTTTCAGCAGGCGCGAAAGCTTGCCCACGGTGGTGGTTTTACCCGCGCCCTGCAAACCGGCCATCAGCACCACGGCGGGCGGCGAAACGGCAAGGTTGAGCGTGCTGTTTTCTTTGCCCATCAATTCGATCAGGGCATCGTTTACCACACCGATAAAGGCTTGGTCGGGCGTGAGGCTGCCGGTGATTTCGCGGCCGAGCGCTTTTTCTTTAACGTTGTTGATAAACCCTTTCACCACAGGCAGGGCAACGTCGGCCTCGAGCAGGGCCAGGCGCACTTCGCGCAGGGCTTCTTTTATATTGTCTTCGGTGAGCTTGGCTTGGCCGCGGATGTTTTTCAGCACATTGCCAAAGCGGCTGGTTAAGTTGTCTAACATGGGTGTCCTTAGAATCGGGGCGGGCGGCGGGGGCTTGAGGCCGTCTGAAAACGGCAAAACCGCATTAAAGTTTCAATAGGCGCCGCCGTTTTTGATAAAATCGGCTTATTTTACACCACACGCAGCTTCGTGAGTATGCGTGCAAAAGAAAGTTTGTCATGCCGATAGTATTGATTTGCCTGATGCTGCTGTATGCGGGAATGGCGGTGTTCGTATGGCTGCACCACAAAAAACGCGACGGCAGGCCTTATCCGCTGAAAACGGAACTGGCGGTGCTCGCCCCGGCACTGCTGTTGCAGGGTGCAGTGCTGTTTCTGCCCGTGCTGCACGACAGGGTGCTGATAATGGGTTTCGGCTATTCGGTGAGCCTGATTGTGTGGCTGATGCTGATGATGTATTGCTTGGGCAGCTTCTTCTATAACCTGCGCGGGCTGCAACTGCTGCTTTATCCGTGTGCAGCGTTGTCGCTGCTGCTTGCGGCGGTGTTTCCCGGCAAATTTGCCGGCTACCAAATCAGCGACTGGCCGTTTATGCTGCATGTGGGCTCATCGCTGCTGGCCTACGGGCTGTTCGGCATCGTAACCCTGCTGGCAGTGCTGGTTTTGCTGCTGAACCGCAGCCTGCACCAGAAAAAATTCTCACCCCTTGTATCGTTTCTGCCCCCCCTGCTGAGCCTTGAAAAACTGATGTTCCAAGGCATATGGGCGGGTTTTCTGCTGCTGACCTATTCCGTAATAAGCGGCACGTTTTTCGCCGAAACCGTGTTCGGCAAACCGTTTGCCCTTACCCACAAATCAGTGTTCGGCATAATCTCGTGGCTGATTTACGGCGGCCTGCTGTTGAAACACGGCATGACGGCATGGCGCGGCAAAAAAGCCGCCGTGTGGACGATTATCGGTTTCATCAGCCTGATGCTGGCTTATGTGGGCAGCAAATTCGTGCTGGAAATCATTCTGCACCGCTAGGGGCTGTCGACAATTGGCCGGCGAAGCGGTTTTTTGAGGCAAAAACCGCGTATGCCAGGCAAAAAGCTCAGCAAGGTTGGACACCTTGCGAGCATTTTTAACGCCGCAGACGGGGATTTTTGACCAAAATACCGCCGTTGCGCTAATTGTCAACAGACCCTAGGGCCGGGAGCTACTGGCAATTTACAACCACGCAAAAAACAGGCTGCCTTTTCAAGCAGCCTGTTTTGATAATGCCGGAAATTCTCTCTCTATTTATTAGGAGCCTTTGTGTACTTGGCGTGGTGATTGAAATCACTTTATGAAAGGCAATGTAATTCATTTAAATTGAAAGTGCAAGTGCTCTAACTTACAAACAGGCAATAAAAACAAAATATCGGATAAAAACAAAAATTTTTAAAATTTAAAGCTAATAAGAAATTTTTTTCGGCATAAACCTGTAATCACAGGGAGCCGGCAAACCCGGTTCCTTGCACCATCAAAAATCAGGCTTGCAACCAACCCGAGCAAAGCCTGAATCTTTGCAAAACCGTTCCAATACCCAACAAACCCTTCCCTGCCGTTATCAGATTCATCGGCGCAGCGAAGCTTGCAAGGCCAATAACGGCGGCAGGTGGTTTTAGAATCAATATAGCAGATACTTAACTTTCACTGCGTTACCCCGCCTTAGCTCAAAGAGAACAATTTTGTAAGCCGCTGAAGCGGTTCCGTACTGCCTGCTGCCACATAGATTCGAACGGTTATGGTGCAACAAGTTGCACCCTACTGACTGCACATGGACTCGAACGGTTTTGGTGCAACAAGTTGCATCCTACTGATACAATACAAAAAGAGCCTGCGAATGCAGGCTCTTTTGTGTTTCTAACCGTAAGATTAGAATTTGTGGCGCAAGCCAACCAAACCGGCGGTAGTTTCGGTTTTGTTGTCGCTCTTACCGGCACGCAGCCAGCCGGCAGAAACCATAGCGGTAGTGCGTTTAGAGAAGTCGTAATCCGCACCTACTACAACTTGGTTGTATTGGCCGTTATCCAGTTTGGTGCCGTTGGCTTTGGGTTTGAAGCCGTGGGCGTAAGAAACGCGGGGAGTTACGTTGCCGAAGCGGTAAGCACCGGTAATGGCGGCTTCATGGGTTTTCAGGCCGGCTGAAGTGTCGGCAGCTGCATCGGCACTGGTGTAATCCTCGTTACGCAGTTTGGCCAAGTAGCTGTTTTCGCTGTCCCAACCGTCGGTGTATTGGTAACCCAAACCTACAAACAGGTTGTTGGCATCGTAACCGGCCTGTACTTGGTGGGCCTGGCCTGATTTGCTTTGGCCGGCAGCAGTTACATAAGAAGATTTTTTGTAACCCAAACCGTATTGGGCAAAGAAGCCGGCGTTTTCATAGTTCAAACCACCGTAGTAGGCAGAAGTGTCGCTGGCGTTATCGGTACGGCCGTCGGTGGGGTTGCCTACACCGCGAACCTCAACGGTTTTGTTATCGCGCGGAGAGTATTGAACGTTGGCGCTGAAACCGCCGAATACGGGGGTATCGTAACGGGCAGAAACCACTTTTTTGCCAGTGCGGGTGAACATATCCAAGCCCAAGGCGTGGTTGTTGTATTCCCACGGATCAATGGTATCCATGTTATCCAGCTGGGTACCGATTTTACCGGCACGGATGGTACCTGCACCGCTTTCCAAACCGATGTAGGCTTCACGGTTACCCCAACCTGAATCGGTGCCTGCTACGGAAGTTTTCTGCTCCACTTTCCAGATGGCGTTCAGGTTGTTGCCCAAGTGCTCGTGGCCTTTGAAGCCGATGCGCGAACCGAAATCGGCGATTTCGGAAGTGGTGGCGCTCTTGGTTTCTACACCGTTGCGTTTTGTTTTGGTTTGGGAAACTTCAACACCGGCTTTGATTTGGCCGTAGAGGGTTACGTCGGCGAAAGCGGCAACAGGCAGGGCAGCCATGCTCAAGGCGATCAGAGATTTTTTCATTGCTGTATTCCTTTTCTATCGTTTAAGAAAACAAACTCAAATGGGCATGAAACCATCCAAGCTTTTGCATTCATCGCAAGGAGAGCGATTTCATGCCTCCTAATATAATTGCTTCGTTGCAAAAAAACAAACTTTATCGGCTACAACCTTGGCAGAATGTGTGGGGTTTATTCCACATTAAAAATAAAATTATTTTAAAATCAATAGAATATGAAAAAATAAACAGGGTTCGGCACATTTGCAACAAATTGTCAGTTTGTGTTGTTTTTCGGCACTGCGGGGGTTTATCGGTTTTTAAACTGCCTGAACGGTAGCGGTTGGGGCTACATCAAACCCAAACTTCTTAACGCCACAATGCCTGCGGCGGCGGTAAACATGGCGCCGAACGTGGTGATGCCGGTGATGTTGGCGGCTGCGGTGCCGTTGCCGCCCATGGCGGTGGCCATCACATAAGCTGCTGCGGCTACGGGCGTGGCCGTCATCAGGAACAATACGCCGAACGCTACGCCGCTCAGGCCGAAAGCCAAGCCTGTGATAACGGCGATAACGGGGGCGGCAAACAATCTTCCGATGCTGGCTTGCAGGGAGATATCCGACATTTTCAGCATGGAGCGGATATCGAATGCGGCGCCGGCGCAAATCAGCGCCAGCGGCAATGAGATGTTGGCTACATACCCTGCGGTTTTCATAATGGGTTTGGGTACGGGAATATGGAAGTGTTGCAGCAACAAAGCGGCCACGATGGCGAGAATCAATGGGTTGGTGAAGATTTTTTTGAGAATGTTGCCTGCTTTTTTGTGCCATGCGCTGCCTTCTGCCCTGCTGAGGGTGATAACCGCCAAGATGTTGAACAATATGGTTATCACGCCGGTATAAACCGCGCCGGCGGCCAAGCCGCTTTCTCCGTAGGCATTGAAAACAAATGCCAACCCCATAATGCCCAGATTGCCACGGAATACGCCTTGTACGAACACGCCTTTGTCGCGCGGGTCGGCAACGAATTTCCATGCGTAAAGTTCGGCGGCGGCAAAACAAACCAGCACGGATGCGGCTCCGGCCGCCAACAGCAGGGCTTGTTCGCCATAGTTGATTTTGCTTTCGGCAAGATTGGCAAACAATAGGCACGGCAGGCCGTAGTGGTAAACCAGTTTGGAGGCCTGCGCGATAAAGTGCTCGTTGATTTGCGCCGTGCGGCGCAAAAATATGCCGAAGCCCAGCAGCAGGGTGCTGGGCAGGGTTACATTGATGGCAAACAAAACGGCGTCGGTAAAATTCTGCATGAATAGTTCGGAAAACGGTTGATTAGCGGGCAACGGCTTTCATTATATATAGATAACGGTTTGGCGGAGGTTTGCGGCCGTCTGAAACGTGGTATATTCGGCCTGCCCTGCAAGAGGGTTTTCAGACGGCCTCAACGGTGTTTGCGCCTGCTTCGGCTTTAATCGGATATTGAAACATATATTATATAGTATGAACGACACTCTGCTTTATCTGTTGTTTGCCGCGTTTGCCGGTATTGGTTTGGGCGTTTTGTTTGCCTGGTTGTTTCTGCGTGCCAAACACCAAGCCCAAGCGCACCGTCTGCACACCGGGCTGGCCGCCGCCGAAAGCCGCGCCGCGCAGATTGAACCGCTGCAAAACGAGTTGGGTGAAAGCCGCCGCCGCGAACAGGAAATCCGTGCCGAGCTGCAAGAAATATCAAGCCGTTTCGCCGCCGCCCGCCAGCATATCGAAAGCCTGCAAGAGCGCGAAAACGAATTGGGCCGTCTGAAAAACGATTACCGCGATCTGCAGCAGGAGCTGGCCGAAAGCCGGATCGATTACGAGCGTTTGAACACCCAAATCGGGCAGGAGCGCCTTGCCCATGAAGAAAAAATCGCCCTGCTGGCCGAAGCCCGCCAAAGTTTGACCGACCAGTTTCAAAACCTTGCCAACAATATCCTCGAAGAAAAAACAAAGCGCTTCACCGAACACAACGCAGAAAGCATCAGCCGCCTGCTCACCCCGCTCAACGAGCGCATGGGCAAATTCAGCGAGCTGGTGCAGAACACTTATGAAAAAGAAGCTAAAGAGCGGCTGACTCTGGAAAACGAACTCAAACGCCTGCAAAGCCTCAACAACCGGCTTCACGCCGATGCCAAAGCGCTCACCGACGCACTCACCGGCACGCAAAACAAAACCCAAGGCAACTGGGGCGAGATGATTTTGGAAACCGTGCTGGAGAATTCCGGCCTGGTTAAAGGGCGCGAATATTTCGTTCAGACGGCCTCCACCCGCACCGAAGAAGACGGCAGCGTCCGCCGCCTGCAACCCGACGTGCTCGTTAACCTGCCCGACAACAAACAAATCATCATCGACAGCAAAGTGTCGCTCACCGCCTATGTGCGCTACACCCAAGCGCAAACGCCCGAAGAGGCCGAGCGCGAGCTGGCCGCCCACACCGCCAGCGTGCGCGCCCACATCAAAAGCCTGTCGCTCAAGCAATACAGCGATTTGGAAGGGGTGAACACGCTGGATTTCGTGTTTATGTTTATCCCCGTCGAGCCGGCCTATTTATTGGCCTTGCAGCACGACGACAGCCTGTTTCAAGAATGCTTCGACAAGCGCATCATGCCCGTCGGCCCCAGCACGCTGTTGGCAACCCTGCGCACGGTGGCAAATATCTGGCGCAACGAACAGCAAAACCAAAACGCACTCGCCATCGCCGAAGAGGGCGGCAAACTCTATGATAAATTCGTCGGCTTCGTTACCACGCTCGAAGGCGTGGGCAAAAACATCGAGCAGGCGCAAAGCCAATACCAGGCCGCCTACAAACAGCTTTACGAAGGCCGCGGCAATTTGGTCGGCCGTGCCGAAAAACTGCGCAAACTGGGTGTGAAAGCCACCAAGCAACTTGAAAAAAGCCTGGCGGAAAAAGCGGCAGGCGAAACATCCGAGCTGCCTGACCCCGACAAGGAACCGGAAAATGTAAAAAGGAGCCTGTAGGCAGTGCAGACGGCAGCATTTTTTTTGCAAGGTCAATGTTCTGAAAATATGGTGAATCAAAATAAAACGGCTGCGCACAAACGCAGCCGTTACCTTGGATTTCACCATACCCAGTTTATCAGTTTGAACCGACTTTGATTTTCTGCCACAGATTTACGGTGAGTTTTTTCGCGTCGCCTTCCATCTGAGGCATCACGAAGCCGTTTTTCATATCGTCGGCGGTCGGGAAAATCGAACGGGTGGCCACCAGCTTGGGATCCATTTTCTCGCGCGCGGGCAGGCTGGCGGGGGCGAACGTTACCGCATTGCCATTTTTGGCCGCAATTTCAGGATCCAGTGTGTAGTTGATGTATTTGTGTGCGTTGGCCACATTTTTCGCATCGGCGGGAATCAGCCAGGATTCAATCCAGAACCCCATGCCTTTGGGCGTGAGCACTTCGATGCCCACATTGTTTTTCACTTCTTCCGAGCGCGCTTTGGCCATGTTCAGATCGCCGCCGTTACCGGCCGCCAAACACACGTCGCCGCGCGCCAGTTCGTCGATTACCGAGGGGCTGAAGCGTTTTACGTCGGGGCGGACGGCCTGCAGCACGCCGGCGGCTTCTTTAATATCTTCGGCATTGCTGCCTTTCGGATCTTTACCCAGATAGTTCAACACAATCGGGAACATTTCAGACGGCGTATCCCACAGCGCGATGCCGCAGGATTTCAGTTTGTTGGTGTATTCGGGTTTGAACAGCAGGTCCCAACCGTTTTCAGGCAGTCGGCCGCCCAAAACTTCTTTACCTTTGGCGGTGATGGCCAGCGTGTTCACGCCCGAGAAATAAGGCACGGCATATTCATTGCCCGGATCGGCGGTTTCGAGCATTTTCAAAAGCTCGGGATCAATGTTTTTATAGTTGGGGATTAAATCCTTATTCACTTTCTGGTATGCACCCGCCTGGATTTGGCGCGGCAGGAAGGCGATACCGGGCACGGCCAGATCGTAGCCCGATTTGCCGGTCAGCACTTTGGCTTCCAGCGTTTCATTGTTTTCATACAGATCGTAAGTGAGTTTCAGGTTGTTGGCTTTTTTAAAGTCTGCAACAGTGCTCTCGTCAACATAGTTCGACCAGTTGTAGATATTGAGCGTATCGGTAGCGGGCAGGCCGCCGGCAGCAGCGGCAGAACCTGCATCTGCTTGAGATTGGGCGGGTTTTTGCTCGCTTTGGCCGCCGCAGGCCGCCAAAGACAAGGCTGCGATAACGGCTAATACAGATTTTTTCATACGGGTTGGTTTCCTAATGAACAAGGTTGAATGGACGAAAAACCGCCGCCCCCATAAAAACCCCGGCTGCGGCGCGGGGTATTGTAAAGGAATGCCTAATAAAAATCAAAGTGATATAACTGCTTTCTCCATACTGCCCCATTGAAGTTGCAAAGACCGTCTGAAAACGGCAGGCGGCAGCGGGGCTGTCGTTTTTCGGACAGGCTTCTGCAAGCGGCAGTCGGCAGCCGGTGAAAACACTTGCGCAGATAAGGCTAAGTATTTAAAATTACGCGTTTACGAAATTAAATTTTGATTTTTATCAGGAGACATTCAATATGGCCAACAGCGCACAAGCCCGCAAGCGTGCCCGCCAGTCGGTTAAACAACGTGCCCACAACGCCAGCCTGCGCACCGCATTCCGCACTGCGGTTAAGAAAGTGCTGAAAGCGGTTGCAGCCGGCGACAAAGCCGCCGCACAGGCAGTTTACCAAGAGTCGGTGAAAGTAATCGACCGAATCGCCGACAAAGGCGTTTACCACAAAAACAAAGCGGCCCGACACAAAAGCCGTTTATCAGCCAAAATCAAAGCTTTGGCTTAGACCGGTTGCGGAGCGGCTGCTGTTTCCGCCATGTCGGAATGCGCGATGCCGCACTGAATCCAATGCCCCCGAAGAGCGGAATCGAGCCTTTCGGGGCATTTGCTTTTTGTTTGGCGCGGGGGTAAATTAGACCGCCGGACGGCATTGAAACCGGTGCGCAATCCGCCTTAACCATTTGAGCACCAATGATTTCAGACGGCCTGAACATACCCGACACGCCCAAAGGTAACCCGTATGAACTGGAAACATTTCGTTGCAGCCGGAGCCGGTTTGGCGGCCTTTTCTTCCGCCGCCCTTGCCGAAAACAGCAATGCCGCGCTGCAATGCACGCTGATACAGGACAATGCCCTGCGGCTGGCCTGTTTCGACAAAATCTACGCCGCCCAATTTCCGCCGCAAACACCGCCGGCAGCCGAAAAGCAGCCGCCCAAGGCGGTGGATTTGGTGAAATCGGTGGATACGAGTTTGGCCAAAAAAGAGCCTACGGTTGTGTTCAGCAAAAGCGGTGCCGGCGGCGAACCTACCGAAACCCTGCTTGATGCGGCCGATGCCTATACGCCGCTGAGTTTGATGTACGATTTGGATCAAAACGACGGGCGCGGCATTTTGTCGGTGCGCGAACACAATCCCATGTATCTGCTGCCCGCTTGGTATAACAGCAGCCCCAACCGCTACCCTGAAACATCTACGCGCGGTGTAACCGACGACGTCCGCGCCAAAGACCAGAAACGGCTGGAAGCGAAAATGCAGGTGTCGTTCAAAACCAAACTGCTGGAAGATTTGTTCCGCACCCGCTCCGACGTGTGGTTCGGTTACACCCAAACCGCGCACTGGCAGTTATGGAACCAGGGCGAAAAATCCGCTCCGTTCCGCAACAACGATTATTCGCCCGAAATTTTCATCACCCAGCCCGTAAAAGCCGGCCTGCCCGGCGGCGGCAAGCTGCGCATGCTCGGTTTGGGCCTGGTGCACCAGTCCAACGGCCAAAGCCGCCCGATGTCGCGCTCGTGGAACCGCGTGTACGGCATGGCGGGTATGGAATGGGGCAGGCTGACCGTGATTCCGCGGTTGTGGGTGCGCGCGTTCGACCAAAGCGGCGATGACGACGACAACCCCGATATCACTGATTATATGGGCCACGGCGATTTGAAACTGCAATACCGCTTCAACGACAAACAAACCGTTGCAGCCACCATGCGCTACAACCCCAAAACCGGCAAAGGCGGTGTGCAGGCCGACTATACTTTTCCGATTAAAGGCAAGCTCAAAGCCTATGTGCAGGGCTACCACGGCTATGGCGAAAGCCTGCTCGACTACAACCACAAACACAACAGCATAGGATTCGGCGTGATGCTCAATGATTGGGATGGTTTTTGAACACCCTATTCGCGGCAAACACTCGTTTCTTACTGCCCGAGCGCGTATAATGGCGCGTTCGGGCAGTATTTACCGTTCACCACATATGGAATACCGATATGGCAAAAAATGCGGCTGAAAGCGGCGGCATCTCTAAGGCATTGAAAAAATACCTGATTACGGGCGTTTTGGTGTGGCTGCCGATAGCCGTAACGGTGTGGGTGATTACCTACATCGTTTCCGCATCCGACCAACTCTTCCAGCTTTTGCCCGAAAAGTGGCAGCCGGCCAGCCTGATGGGCTTCAATATTCCCGGTTTGGGCGTGATTGTGGCCGTGGTGGTGCTGTTTGCAACCGGCCTGTTCGGCGCCAACGTATTGGGCAAACAGATTATCGCTGCATGGGACAACCTGCTCGGCCGCATTCCTGTGGTGAAATCGATTTATTCCAGCGTAAAAAAAGTTTCCGAATCGCTGTTTTCAGACAACAGCCGTTCGTTCAAAACCCCCGTTTTGGTGCCGTTTCCTCAACCGGGTATCTGGACCGTCGCTTTCGTGTCGGGCAGTTTGGCAGGCGCGGTGGCGCGCAGCCTCGATAACGGCGAAAAATACCTTTCCGTTTATGTGCCGACCACGCCCAACCCCACCGGCGGCTACTATGTGATGGTGAAAAAAAGCGATGTGCGCGAACTGGACATGAGCGTGGACGACGCGCTCAAATATGTGATTTCGCTGGGCATGGTGATGCCGGACGAGCTGCCCGTAAAAGCCCCGGCCGATGCGCAGAGGCCGTCTGAAAATCCCGAATGACTGGGAATAAGTATCCAGGCAGACTGAAAGTTTTTATGAGTAAATATCTAATTGCATTTGATTTAAGCCAAGATTGCTTAAGAGCGCATTATCATGCTAATTCGCCCAATAATGCCTATTACAATATCGCCACTGTTTTAAAAAAACACGGTTTTAATAACATTCAGGGTAGTGTGTATATCAGCATGCGGGACGATATCAGCGAAGCACACGGTACACTTGCCTTACAAGAAGTGGCCGCATTATACGACTGGTTTGCCAAATGTGTATCAAACGTAAAATTTTATCGTTTAGAAGCGGATTTGGATGCACAATTTATCGTGGATGGAGTAGAAGCGGCACGAACAGCATTTATCCAACAAATACAGCAATTGCGCCAAAGTTTATTGCAAGCCGGACTAAGCGAAGATAAGTTGAACGAAATTTTAAATCAGCAAAATTTTGCAATTGGCAATATTAACCTGCCACTGAATAAAATGAAAAATATTGAATTAGAATAATCCGGTTGGTTTGAAATAATTTAAAACAAGTATTTCAGGCAATCTGAAAATTATTTAAAATTTTTCTACTCTATTGAAAAATCAGCAAGGAAATTCCTAAAAGATGCGTACCAATTATTGTGGCTTGATTAACGAGCAATACCTAGATCAAACCGTTACCGTCAAAGGCTGGGTGCACCGCCGGCGCGACCACGGCGGCGTGATTTTCATCGACCTGCGCGACCGCGAGGGCATCGTTCAGGTGGTTATCGACCCCGATACGCCCGAGGCTTTTCAAACGGCCGATTCCGCGCGCAACGAATACGTTTTGAGCATCAGCGGCCGCGTGCGCAACCGTCCCGAGGGCACCACCAACGATAAGATGATTTCCGGCAAAATCGAAATTCTGGCCAAAGAAATCGAAGTGTTGAACACCGCCGCCACGCCCCCGTTCCAAATCGACGATGAAAACATCAGCGAAAACGTGCGCCTGACAAACCGCGTGATTGATTTGCGCCGCCCTGTGATGCAAAACAACCTGAAACTGCGCTACCAAGTGGCGATGGGCGTGCGACGCTATCTCGACGAACAGGGCTTCATCGACATCGAAACCCCGATGCTTACCCGCTCCACCCCCGAGGGCGCGCGCGACTATCTCGTGCCCAGCCGCGTGCACCCGGGCGAATTTTTCGCGCTGCCGCAATCGCCGCAACTGTTCAAACAACTGTTGATGGTGGCCGGCTTCGACCGCTACTACCAAATCACCAAATGCTTCCGCGACGAAGATTTGCGCGCCGACCGTCAGCCCGAATTCACCCAGATCGATATCGAAACTTCGTTTTTAAGCGAAAACGAAATCATGGACATCACCGAAGGCATGGCCAAACAGGTGTTTAAAGATGCCTTGGGCGTGGAACTCGGCGATTTTCCGCGCATGCCCTATTCCGAAGCCATGTTTTATTACGGTTCCGACAAACCCGATATGCGCGTAAGCCTGAAATTTACCGAACTGACTGATTTGATGAAGTCGGAAGAATTCAAAGTGTTCCGCGCCGCCGCCGATATGAAAGGCGGCCGCGTGGTCGCCCTGCGTGTGCCCGGCGGCGCCAAACTTTCCCGCAAAGACATCGACGAATACACCAAATTTGTCGGCATCTACGGCGCCAAAGGCTTGGCCTACATCAAAGTGAACGACGTTACCAACCTTTCCAACGGCGAAGACAGCGGCCTGCAATCGCCGATTGTGAAATTCCTGTCTGAAAACGCTCTGAGAGAAATCATCGCCCGAACCGGCGCGCAAAACGGCGACATCATCTTCTTCGGCGCCGACAAAGCCAAAATCGTCAACGAAGCCATCGGCGCGCTGCGCATCAAAATCGGCCACGAACACGGCGCCGAAAACGGTTATTTCACCGACGAATGGCGCCCGCTGTGGGTAGTCGATTTCCCGATGTTCGAATACGACGAAGAAAACGGCCGTTACGCCGCCATGCACCACCCCTTCACCTCGCCCAAACCCGGCCATGAAGACCTGATGGAAAGCGAGCCCGAAAACTGCCTGGCCCGCGCCTACGATATGGTGCTCAACGGCTGGGAAATCGGCGGCGGCTCCATCCGCATCCACCGTGCAGACATTCAGGAAAAAGTGTTTGCCGCACTGAAAATCGGCCCTGAAGAGCAGCAGGAAAAATTCGGCTTCCTGCTCGACAACCTGAAATACGGCGCGCCGCCGCACGGCGGTCTGGCCTTCGGCCTCGACCGTTTGGTAACACTGATGGCCGGTGCCGAATCTATCCGCGACGTAATCGCTTTCCCGAAAACCCAGCGCGCCCAATGCCTGCTCACCAACGCCCCCAATGCGGTGGATGACAAACAGCTGCGCGAATTAAGCCTGCGCCTGCGCCAAAAGGCGGTCGAAGGCACAGGGGTTTGATAAGATTTAACTTTTAAAAACAAAGATAGTGTATTGAACTGTCAATGCCATTATATTAAACGGCTGGCAACAGTTACCCTAAACCCCGTATTTTTACGGGGTTTTGCACTTTGTATATTG
>NZ_JAUMUI010000008.1 GCF_030530745.1 Neisseria sp.
CGTTGACGGCTTCTTTGCTGCCTTGGGCTACGGTGCCGTCGGTTACGCCGCTGATCTTGCCGCTGGCGGCGTCAACGGTTACGTTGCCCGCTTTGAGGCCGTCTGAAGTCAGCGCCACGCTGTCGCCCGCTTTTACGCCGTCGGCGTTCAGCACGGTATTGCCCGCAGTTACGCTGTCAACTTTCAGGTCTTTGGCGGTGGCCACGGTGTAGGTGGTGCTGCCGTCGTCGTTCTGCGTTTCGCCAACTTCGATGTTGTCGCCCGCTGCCACTTTGTTGGTTGCGGCGGCGGCGGCGCTGTTGATGGCTGCTGCCACGTTTTCGGCAGTGGCGAAGTTGTCGCCCGCTTCGTCGGCGCTTACCGTGCCTCCGGCAACGGTCAGGCCGGTTTTGTTCACGTCGAAGGTGATGCCGCTGTCTGAAGCGCGGGCGGTGGTGCCGGTGCCGTTAACAAAGTTCACATCGTTGTTGTCTTGGTTAATGGTTTCGGCAACCGTGCCGTTAACGCTGGCAGTAAAGCCCTGCAGTGCGCTGTCGGCTTTGGCCAGGCTGGCTTGGGTTGCGCCGTTCAACGCCACTTCGTAATCAGGCGCTTCGGCGGTGCCTTTGTTGGCAACGCTGATGCCTTCGCCCGCACTCACTGCGGTTTTCACTGCGGCAACGTTCTGCACGGCATCCAACTGGCCTTTGTTAACGGCGTCTTTTTCGTTTTCGCCGGCTTCTACGCCGCTGATTTTGCCGTTGTCGTTAATGGCGATGTTGCCGAACACCGGGCTTTCGGCCAGCTCGATGTTCATCACGCCGTCTTCAACTTTGGTGCGGATGTTTTTACCGGAAGCGGCGGCGGCAGTGTCCAGCCCGCCTTTGATGGTGAGCATTTCGCTCAGGCGTTTGGCCACGCTGCCTTCGTTGCCTGCAAAGGTAATCGGTTTCTGGATTTCAACACCGATATTGTCGAGCGCGCCCTGCATGGTGGTTGCGCCTGCATATTGGCTGCCGTCGGCTTTGGTTACGGTAAAGAGCGGTGCGGCCACGGTTCCGCTTGCGGGATCGACGCTTGCGCCCAATGCCTGTGCCAGCGGGGTCAGCTGCGACACGTTAACGGCATCGGCGGCATCTTTGCCTGCAGCGATATTGGCAATCACGTTGCCGCCGTTGTTGAGGCCGTCTGAAGTGAGGCTTACGGCCTGTTTGCCCTGCTCCTGCACGGTTACGCCGCCGTTGTTCACAACGGTGTTGCCCGCGGTTACGCTGCCCGATTCGCCCAAATCGACGTTTTCGGCCAGTTTGATTGTTAAGCTGTTGTCAGCCGCACTGCCGGTTACGCCGATATTGCCTTCGGTTAAATTACCTTGGGCACCGCCGGTAATGGCCAGCTCTTCACCCAGCTTGCGCCCGACGGTATCGCCGTTGTCGCCGCTGAAGCTCAGCGGTTTCAGCACTTCATTGTTCAGCGCCGTCAAGGCATCGCCCACATTGCCCGCCGTGCTTACCGCGCCGCTTGTGCCGGTGATGCTGTAAGACGGGGCTTTCAGCGTGCCGTCGTCATTCACGGCCGCGCCGCCGCCCAATGCGTTCAACGTGCTTTGCAACTGGCTCACATTAACGGCATCGCTGCCGTCGGTGCCTGCGGCGATATTGCTCATGCGCACGGGCACGGCCGACTGCGGATCGGCAGCATTCAGCGCGGCAATATGGACACCGCCTCCGGTGTATTCTGTGCCGTCTGAAGATTTATAGAACTTCACGGTGCCGTCAGCTTCTACCGAACGGTGGAGCATTTCGCCGTTAGCGCCCACATAAGACACGGGCGAATTGGCGTCAATCACATTTTGGGTGGTAACCGCCACATTCTGAATCGCATCTCTCAACTGCTGCACGTTAACGGCATCGGCATCATCGTCGCCCTGGAGCACGTTGGTAATTTTCCGGCCGCCCGCATCCAGCCCTTGGGCAGATACTTTACCTTTAAAAACAGGCGCGTCGGCAAGCAGAATCTCAATATTGCCGCTGCTGTCGGCCACGGTGCGGATATTGTCGGAAGAAGCCGCCTCAGTGTTTTCCAAACCGCCCTTCACGGTTACGGTCTGACCCAGTTTGCGGTTGAAGTTGCCGCTGTTGCCGGCGAAATCCAAACCTTTGGCCACCGCTCCCGCGCTGTCTTCAATCTGCTGCTGCACGGCATAAAGCTGGTCGCCGGTAACGGCTTCTTTGCTGCCTTCGGCCACTTGGCCGTTGGCCACATTGCTGATCACATTGCCGCCGTTATCGAGGCCGCTTGAAGTGAGGCTCACGGCTTCCCTGCCCGGTTCCTGCACGGTTACGCCGCTGCCGTTCAAAACGGTGTTGCCTGCGGTAACAGAAGCAAACTCAACCTCGTCTTGAGTGGCCACGGTGATTTTGCCGCCGTCTTGGGTAAGCTTGATGTTTTTGCCCGCATCAACGGTTACGGTGGCACCGTTTTGCACTTTTTCCACGCTGCTGTCGGCCGCTTCGCCTTCAGAAGCCGAAGTGGTCAGGTTGAAGCCTGCTGCTTTCAACTGGGCAACGTTTACCGCGTCGGTATCTTCCGAACCGGCGGCAAGGTTGGTGATTTGGCGGGTGATGCCGTGCTCATCGCTGCCTACGGAAACGGCACCGTATAACGCACTGGAAGTCCAAGTGTTGTTGTCTTTGTCGGCAGCGGCAGAGAGGGGGTCGGCTCCGGTTACGCCGCCTGTCCTGACAGCCGTGCTGTTAGAGCCCAAGGCCACGCCGTTGTCAACCTTGGCGGTTGCAGAATTGCCGAGCGCCAGAGAGCCGGTGTTTTGCGCCTGCGCACTTGCGCCGACAGCGGCCGAATTATCAGCCCAAGCCTGCGCTTTACTGCCTACGGCTACGGCATGTCTGCCGCCGCTGCCGTCCTGCCCGGTGATCGCGCCGTAGCCGAGTGCCGTGCTGTATATGGCACTGTGCGCTGTGGAGGCCGTGCCGCCCAAGGCTACAGAGCCCATGCCGCCTGCATCAGCCTTATAGCCGATGGCGGTAATCATGCCTGCTGCGGGCACACTCGTGCCGCCGACGGTAATTGCAGTGGCTTTGGCATCTTCGCCCAAGGCGATGCTGCCGTCGGCAGTAACGACTGCTCCTTTACCGATGGCAACCGAATTATTTCCGCCTCCCTCGTTAGCTTGGGCATCTTTGCCGATAACCACGGCGTTTTCCGCGCTCTCCGAAGCTTGCGCGGCGGTGCCGATAACCACAGAATCGTTAGATTCGGTTTTGGCGGCATTACCGATGGCGATATTGCCTTCTTTGGTGGTTGCACCGGTTCCGCCCAACGCTTGGGCGGCAGAGCCGATAGCGATACCGCTCAGGCTGGTTACAAGGCTCTCATTGCCCAAAGCCATACCTTTTTCTGTTTCGGCTTTGGCCGTGTTGCCCAAGGCAACGGCATTGTCTGCAGAAGCGGCGGAATTCACGCCCACCGCCACGGCGGTGGAGCCGGCCGCACGTGCAGACGCACCCACTGCAACGGTCTGGTCGTTATTCGATACGGCACCGTCGCCCAATGCCACGGCAGATTTGCCCAAAGCCTGCGAGCTTTGGCCCAAAGCCGTGCTGTTTTGGCCGGAAGAAACCGCAGAGCTGCCCAAAGAAACCGAATTGGTGTTGGTAGAGCGGCTGTTCACGCCGATGGCGATGGAACTTGCACCGGTAACCAAAGAATTCACACCGGCAGCAAACGCATTGTCTGCCAAACTGGAGGCATTCACACCGAGGGCGGTCGAAGATTTGCCCACCACCAAAGCATTGCGGCCTACGGCCAGCGAATTGGAGCTGCCGTCGGTACCCGTGTAGGCGGTATTTGTATTGGTATCCGTGTATGAAGACAACACTCTGGCATTATTGCCGATTGCGCCGGATTCGCTGCCTTGCGCCTGAGCCGAACGGCCCACAGCCAAACTGTAAGAACCTGAGGCGGTACTGCCGTCACCTGCGGCAAGAGACGAAGTTCCTGACGCCAGCACGCCCACGCCCAATGCCGTAGCGCGCTCGGCAGTAGCACGCGCGTAGCGTCCCATTGCGGCGGCATTTTTCGCCGTAGCCTCCGAGCTTTGGCCGAATGCCTGCGCGCCTTCCGTTGTGGCTTTGGCATTATTGCCCACTGCCGTAGCACCCAAACCTGAGGCGGCAACTTTATTGCCCACCGCCAACGACTGGTTGCCCGAAGCTTCTGCATCACTGCCCAAAGCCACGGCTTCAGGTGCCGTTGCGACAGCATCAGGGCCGACGGCCAAAGAATCCGATCCGGTGGCGCCGTTATTGTCTCTGTTGCCTGCTTTCGTACTGTTTGCGCTGAAATAGTTTACGCCGCCTGAAGACGAAGAAGATGCAAGGGCGGTTAAGGCATCACCCACATTCGTATAAGTGTTGCCGTTGATGCTGTAAACGGGGGCACTCAGGGAGCCGTCGGCCTCTACGGCCGAGGTACCGCCCAAAGCAGCAGCCACCGAACCGGCCAGGTTTCCGGTAGCGGCCTGCGCTGCGTAAAGCTGGCTGCCGTTAATCGCATCGGTGCTGGAAGCGGAAACCTCGCCCGGCGCCACATTGATAATCTGGCGCTCTTTGCCCGCCGCTCCCACGCTTACCACGCCGTTGGCGGCACTGCCCGTTCCGGCAAAGCCCGAATAGGTGATGCTGCCCACTTCGGCACTGTTTACCGCCGAAGCCTCACGGTCTGCCGAGCCGTTGCCCAACACCACGCTGTTGGCCTGGGTGGTTGTTACACTGCTGCCCAATACAAACGTGTTGTTTTGCGCCACGGTATTGTCGTTACCGAAAGCATACGAGCCGCTGCCCGAAACGGTGTTGGGGTCGCCGAACGCGCCGGATCCTTCGCCGCTGACCACATTGCCGTAGCCGATGGAGATGGATTTTTCTGCAGTGGCCTGCGCGCCCGTGCCGATGGCGATGGCGTTGTCTTTAGTGGTGGCCGCATTGGCGCCGATGGCCACGGTATTATTGATGGCCGCGCGCGATGATGCGCCTGTGCCTTGGCCTGCCTGATAGCCGATGGCTACGTTGTTGGTGCCGTTGACATACTGCCCCGCCTGATAGCCCGAGGCCACATTATAGGCACCGAGCGAGCCTTGGCCTGCCTGCCAGCCCACGGCCACCTGGCCTTGGTTGTTTGCAGATTCTGCACCCGCCTGAACGCCGACAACCACGGTATTCTGCCCTTGTGCCTGCGAAGCATGGGCTTTGCCTGCATTTTCACCGATGGCAATATTGCCCGAATTGGCAGAAACGGCCTTGTTGCCGATGGCCACGCCGTTTTGCGCCGTGGCGCTGCTGTCGGTGCCGAGCACCACCACGCTTTGGCCCGAGCCGACATTGCGTGTGCCGACGGCCACGCTGCTGGTGCCGGTAGAAGCGGTATCCACGCCTACGGCAATCGCGCCGCTGCTGGTTGAAGCCTGCGCATTATGGCCGACGGCGATGGTGTTTTGTGCAGAGGCCTGCGAACCGTTGCCTACCGCCACGGCATTGGTGTTTGATGCGGTGCTGTTGGCACCGAAAGCGGCCGAATCCTGACCGGTTGCTTTGGCGTTATTGCCCACGGCGGTGGTGCGGGTAGTAATGGCGTTGGCGGAATTGCCGATGGCAATACTGTTGGCACCGCTGGCCAATGCCCGCGCGGCGGCTGCCGTTGCACCGCCGATGGCTATGCCCTGGCTGCCGCTGGCGGTTGCCTGAGAACCTATGGCAACCGTTGCGGTTGAAGAAGAAGCGGCATTGCTGCCGATGGCAACGGCCGATATACCCGAAGCCGAGGATCTGTTACCGATGGCATTGCTCGACTGGCCGCTGGCATAGGCGCGCTCGCCGATGGCAACGGTGTAGCTGGCGGTTGTGGCCGCCCCGCCGGCAGTGGGGCTGCCCGCATAGGCGCCGATGGCCACATTGTTGCCGCCCGTGGTACCGTAAAGCGCGTTGGTACCGAAGGCGACGTTGTTGGTTACTCCGGTTCCGGTTGCCGTGTTCAGCGCGCCGTCGCCGATGGCCAGGTTGCGGCCGTTGGCGCTCGCGTTGGTGGCGCCGGCATTGCGGCCGATAGAAATATCCCAAGCCGAATCGGCTTTGGCACTTTGGCCTATTGCAATAGATTGGCCGCCGGATGCCGAAGCCTGCATGCCCAAGGCAACCGCCGCACCACCGGATGCGGTGCTCCTGTCGCCGGCAGCAAGGGCGCCGTCGGCAGCAGCACTGGTGTTGTAACCCATGGCTACCGAATGCAGATGGGTAGCATTCGCACCTGCACCCACCGCCAAAGCCTCATTACCACTGGCACCGTCGTTGTTGCGGTTACCCGTTGCAGAACTGTTGACGCTGAAATAACGAGTTTTTTCCGCTTCAAGCGTGTTTACTTCACTGCTCACTGCGGTTAAAGCATCGATCACAGAATAAAGCTGGCTGCCGTTCACAGCATCAGTGCTGTCTTCCGATACTTTGCCGGGCGCAACGTTTTTCAGTTGGCGTTCGAAGCCGGGGCTGCCGAACGATACGATGTCTCCCGCCTCTACGCTGTTGCCCGCTTTGAAATCAAAATCCACCCCGTTGGCGGTAACGCGGTAATAGGCAACTTCTTCTCCTGCACCCACGGTTTGTTTGGATGCGTTCAGCGGCGTGCCGGTCATATCTTCGGCACTGATGCCCGCAGTAGAAGAGCCCGCACCGATGGCCACGGAGTTTTGTTTGTCGGCGGTTGCACCCACGCCCAAGGCAACGGAAACGGCTCCCATTGCAGCGGCACGCGAGCCGAACGCCGTCGACAGCACGCCGGTGGCCTGCGAAGCAACACCCACCGCTACCGAGCCTTCTAGGGCAGTGGTTCTCATATATCTGTTGGCACTGCCCGCAGGCCCAACCAAATCATCGCCTGTCAGTGCTTTATAGAGCTCTTTTGTGCTAACCGCAGTCTGAACCAAATCATCACCACCGATGGCAATAGACGAAGCACCGAGAGCATCCGCATCAGCACCTAACGCTACGGCTTGCGCACCGGTAGCCTGAGCCGTCGCACCGATGGCGATCGACTGGTTGTTGGCTGCGGTGGCACCGAAGCCGCACGTGATATTGGTAAATCGATCCGAACGGCTGTTGGTGCAGGTATCCGCCTGCGCATACGCCACCTGGCTGCTCAGGCCGAATGCCGCCCCGAGCATCAGCGGAATCACGCGCAGCAGCAACCGCACGCGCGAAGACATTTCCCCTGCCTTCTGCACGCTGCTCCCCGCCGGCTTGCCTTTGGCCTTCTCGATTTCAGACACGGCAACCCATGCGCCCAATGCTTCGTTCCAAATACTGCGGTAACTTTTGTTCATAAGTTTTATTCCTGTGGATTCAAACTGTTAAATACTCCCCGGGCCGATGCTCGGGCAGCACCCCATCTATAAGAAAATAAAGCTGACATTTATTGTCACTTATTGGCAAAATACACAAACCCAATCTATATCTTAATTTATAGTATTGAGGTTGATATTTTTTAATATTGCAATATAAATCAGCCGATTATAAAAACCGCTGCTATCAAAAATCAGCTTTTTTTTTCATATCTTTTCAAATATAAACACTATCCATGCAATTAGCGTGCCATATGAAAAATGACTTGCTTATTTTTAACAAAAAAGGCCGTCTGAAATATCGTTCCGTAGGGTGCATCTTGATGCACCGTTTTCAGATTCGCACTAACCGGTGCAACAAGTTCCGTAGGGTGCATCTTGATGCACCGTTTTCAGCACTAGCTGGTGCAACAAGTTGCACCCTACAGCCGTAATCCGAAGCGTGCGGACGGTTTTTCCGAAATAAAAAAGGCCGTCTGAACGTTTCAGACGGCCTGAGGCCTTTGAAAGGTCCGGCGGGCGTTAAAAACCCGATACGGATTAAAAAAACCGCCCGTTTGCGGGCGGTTTTCAGGCTGAAACCCTTAGGGGGTATTCAACGCAGCGGCATTACACCGCCGCCTTACCAGATATCGGATTTGATGCGGCGTTTGAGGCCGGGATGTTCGGATAATTTGAATTCGGGCTCCCTGCCCATTTTCAGTTTGGCCAGTTCCGTAGGGTGCATCTTGATGCACCGTTTTCAGATTCACACTAGCTGGTGCAACAAGTTGCACCCTACAGCCGTAATCCGAAGCGTGCGGACGGTTTTTCCGAAATAAAAAAGGCCGTCTGAACATTTCAGTTCCGTAGGGTGCATCTTGATGCACCGTTTTCAGATTCGCACTAGCTGGTGCAACAAGTTGCACCCTACAGCCGTAATCCGAAGCGTGCGGACGGTTTTTCCGAAATAAAAAAGGCCGTCTGAACGTTTCAGACGGCCTGAGGCCTTTGAAAGGTCCGGCGGGCGTTAAAAACCCGATACGGATTAAAAAAACCGCCCGTTTGCGGGCGGTTTTCAGGCTGAAACCCTTAGGGGGTATTCAACGCAGCGGCATTACACCGCCGCCTTACCAGATATCGGATTTGATGCGGCGTTTGAGGCCGGGATGTTCGGATAATTTGAATTCGGGCTCCCTGCCCATTTTCAGTTTAGCCAGATAATCTTTCAGCATTAAAAACACCAGCGGGCTGAGCACCAGAATCGCTATCAGGTTGATTAGGGCCATCATGCCCATAGACAAATCGGCCATATCCCACACCAGCGGCACTTTGGCCACCGCGCCGAAATACACCATGCCCAGCACGGCCATACGGAAAACGGCCATCACCAGCCAGTGGTTGTTGAGGTATTGGACATTCGATTCGGCATAGGCATAGTTGCCGATAATCGAAGAAAACGCAAACATAAACAGCAAAACGGCCAGGAAATCGGCCCCCCAGGTGCCGACATGGTGCACCAGCGCCGCCTGGGTAAGCTGCACGCCGCTGAGTGCGGATTCTGCCGTGTGCACATCGGAGAGCAGCAAAACAAACGCCGTGCACGAACATACCACCAAGGTGTCGATAAACACGCCCAGCATCTGAATCATGCCCTGCGACACGGGGTGTTTCACATCGGCCGCCGCCGCCGCATTCGGCGCGGAACCCTGACCCGCTTCGTTGGAATACAGGCCGCGTTTGATGCCGTTCATCATCGCCGCAGAAATCATCGAGCCGAGCAGGCCGCCGCCTGCGGCTTTAAAGTCGAATGCCGATTGGAAAATCAGGCCGAACACGCGCGGCACTTCGCCGATATTCGCCGCCATTATGTAAACCGTCATCAGCAGGTAGAGCACCGCCATAACCGGCACCACCGTTTCGGCCACCCTCGACACGCGTCGGATGCCGCCGAAAATAACCGGCGCGGTCAAAATAACCAGCGCCACGCCGATGGCGTGTTTGTTCCACCCCCAGGCCGTTTCGGCGGCCGCCACAATCGAATTGGCCTGAACGGCCTCGTAAACCAGGCCGAAACAGAACACCAGGCTGAGCGCAAACAGCACGCCCATCCATTTCTGCCCCAAACCCTGCGTGATGTAATAAGCGGGGCCGCCGCGGAAATGGCCGTTTTCGCGGTCGCGGATTTTAAAAAGCTGCGCCAGCGAAGATTCGGCGAAGGCCGAACTCATGCCGATAAGCGCGGTTACCCACATCCAGAACACCGCACCGGGGCCGCCCACCGAAACGGCAATCGCCACCCCGGCAATATTGCCCACGCCCACGCGGCTGGCCAGCCCGGTAACAAAGGCCTGAAACGGCGTGATGCCGTGGGGGTCGTCGCCCGAACGGCGGCCGCCCAGCATGGTCCGCACACTTTGGCCGAACAGGCGCAGTTGCACGCAGCCTGTTGCCAGCGTAAAAAACAAACCTGTGCCGAGCAGCAGGAAAATCAATATGTCCCACAGCGGGCCGCTGACGGCATTAACCCATTCGTGCAGAGTTTCGGTCATAAAAAAGCTCTCTCTTTCATATGTTTTAACTGTTTTTTCAGCAAGTTAGCCAATTATAAGGCCGTCTGAAAAGGCGCATTCTAATATATCGGATACGGATTGCGTAAAAAAATCCTGCCATCATTGCGTTTGCCGCCCGCTTTCAGACGGCTTCCCGCAGCGTTTTTTTATGGTTGGCCGACACCCGCATATAATGTTCGGCCGAATACACCAAAAATGCCTTTTCTTCATCGGTGAGCGCCCTCACCTGCTTCACCGGCGAACCCACATAAAGATAACCGCTTTCAAGCCGTTTGCGCGGCGGAACCAGGCTGCCCGCGCCTATCATCACATCGTCTTCGATTACCGCGTCGTCAAGAATAATCGTGCCCATACCCACCAGCACGCGGTTGCCGATGGTGCAGCCGTGCAGCATCACCTTGTGGCCGACGGTAACGTCTTCGCCGATAACCAGCGGAGAGCCTTCGGGCTTGGCGGCAGTTTTGTGCGAAACGTGCAGCATACTCAAATCCTGCACATTGCTGCGCGCACCGATGGTGATGCTGTTCACATCACCGCGCAGCACCGCAAACGGCCACACCGACACGCTCCCGGCCAGCGACACTTCGCCGATAACGGCGGCGGCCGGGTCGATATAGCAGCTTTCATCAATAACGGGGCGGTGTTCCAAATAAGGGCGGATATTCATGTTTTTCTCCTTCGGCAATTTGCGGAAACGCCGTTTCAGACGGCATGCGGCAATGGTGTAAAATCAAACCGTTCCGGCATTGTAGCCGAAAAAGCGGCGGCACAGGAAAGCCCCGCCCCGAAGGCCGCCCGGACAGCAGAACCGCCCGTTTCGAAGGAGGCACCCGTGCGCTACATCATATTTATCGGCTACTTATTCGTTACCGTCCTGTTTTCTGCCGCCCAGCCGGATATGGCGCGGGCACTGGTTTATCTCGTGTTTTGGTCGGTGCTGCCCACACTGTTTGCATTTTGGGCGGTTAAAATCAGCCGCCGCAACCGTTTGGCGAAACTGCAGGAAAAGCAGAAGCAGCCACCCGAATCCGGCAGCCCGCCCCATTCCTGATTACCCTTTTCAGACGGCCTCCGTTGCTATATAATCCGCAGGTTTTCGTTTTTGAAAACACTTTTTTATTTTCAACAACGCCCGCACTTTACGCGAAAGGGTGCCGCCGCAAGGCGGTTCTATGCGTGAAAGTGTATGCCTTAACCCTTTAAAGGAAAAACATGTCTCAAATCACCATGCGCCAGATGCTCGAAGCAGGCGTCCACTTCGGCCACCAAACCCGCTACTGGAACCCGAAAATGGAGCAATACATTTTCGGCGCGCGCAACAAAATCCATATCGTCAACCTTGAAAAAACCCTGCCGCTGTTCCAAGAGGCCCAAGAAGCCGTTCGCCGTCTGGTTGCCAACAAAGGCACCGTGCTGTTTGTGGGCACCAAGCGCCAGGCCCGCGAAATCGTGCGCGAAGAAGCCGTCCGCGCCGGTATGCCTTTCGTCGACCAGCGCTGGCTGGGCGGCATGCTCACCAACTACAAAACCGTGAAGCAGTCGATCAAACGCCTCGAAGAAAAAACCGCAGCCTTGGAAAACGCTGCCGAGAGCGGTTACAGCAAAAAAGAAATCCTCGAAATGCAGCGCGACGTTGAAAAACTGGAGCGCTCTTTGGGCGGTATCAAAAACATGAAAGGCCTGCCCGACGCCATTTTCGTGATTGACACCGGCTATCAGAAAGGCACGCTGGTAGAAGCCGAAAAACTGGGCATCCCCGTGATTGCCGTGGTAGATACCAACAACAGCCCCGACGGCGTGAAATACGTTATCCCCGGCAACGACGACTCTGCCAAAGCCATCCGCCTCTACTGCCGCGGCATCGCCGATGCCGTTTTGGAAGGCAAAAACCAGGCCTTGCAGGAAACCGTGGCAGCCGCCCAAGCCGCTGCCGAATAAGGCTCATTGAAACAAGGGGCGGCATGCCCCTTTTTCTGAAACAGGCCGCCTGAACATGCTTTCAGAAACACCGCAAACTTTTTCAGACGGCCCCAAGGTTCCCAAACGCGGCCCGATTGCCGCGCCCTCAAAAATTCTAGGAGATTCAAAATGGCAGAAATTACTGCAAAAATGGTTGCCGACCTGCGCGCCGCCACCGGTTTAGGTATGATGGAATGCAAAAAAGCGCTGGTTGAAGCCGAAGGCAACATGGAAAAAGCCGAAGAAATCCTGCGCATCAAATCCGGCGCCAAAGCCGGCAAACTGGCAGGCCGCACCGCCGCCGAAGGCGTGTTGGCGTTCGCCATCGAAGGCAGCACCGGCGCGCTGGTGGAAGTGAACTGCGAAACCGACTTCGTTGCCAAAGACGCCGGCTTCGTGGCTTTCGCCAACTCCGTAGCCAAAACCGCCGCCGCCAAAAAACCGGCCACCGTTGAAGAGCTGAGCGCGCTGGTTGAAGAAGAACGCAAAGCCATCATCGCCAAACTGGGCGAAAATATGTCCGTGCGCCGTTTCGAAGTTATCGAAACCCCCAACAGCCTCACCGCCTATATCCACGGCGCGCTGGCTACCGAAGGCGTTTTGGTCGAATACAAAGGATCCGAAGACATCGCCCGCAAAGTAGGCATGCACATCGTTGCCGCCAAACCGCAATGCGTGAGCGAAGCCGAAGTAGATGCCGAAACCGTTGAAAAAGAACGCCACATCTACACCCAGCAAGCCATCGAATCCGGCAAACCCGCCGATATCGCGGCCAAAATGGTTGAAGGCCGCATCAAAAAATTCCTGGCCGAAATCACCCTCAACGGCCAAGCGTTCGTGATGAACCCCGACCAAACCGTTTCCCAGTTCCTGAAAGAGAACGGCACCGAAGTTGTGCGTTTCGTGCGTTATAAAGTGGGCGACGGCATCGAGAAAAAAGAAGTCGACTACGCCGCCGAAGTAGCCGCCGCCGCCAAGGTGTAAACCGCCGCGTAACAAAAAAGCACTCGGATTCATGCAGAATCGGGGTGCTTTTTTTTGAAAGCAGTTTTGCACAACACTTTGAAAACCAATAAGAACACACTACAATCACATTGTTTGCGGAAAACGTTGCCGCCGAATATCGAAAAGGCCGTCTGAAACCGTTCGGACGGCCTCCCCAAACCCGAAGAAAGCAAGGTATCCCATGACACAGCAAACCACCAAATACAAGCGCGTTTTATTGAAACTTTCCGGCGAAGCCCTGATGGGCAAAGACGCCTTCGGCATCAACCGCGACACCATCATGCAGATTGTCGGCCAAGTGAAAGAAGTGGCCGATATGGGCGTGCAGGTGGCCGTGGTTATCGGCGGCGGCAACATCTTCCGCGGCGTGGCCACCCAGGCGCAGGGCATGGACCGCGCCACCGCCGACTATATGGGCATGATGGCCACCGTGATGAACGCGCTGGCCCTGAAAGACGCCTTCGAATCGCTCGGTATCAAAGCCCGCGTGCAATCCGCCCTTTCCATGCAGCAAATCGCCGAAACCTACGCACGCCCCAAAGCCATCCAATATCTCGAAGAAGGCAAAGTGGTGATTTTCGCCGCCGGCACCGGCAACCCCTTCTTCACCACCGACACCGCCGCCTCGCTGCGCGGCGCCGAAATGAACTGCGACATCATGCTCAAAGCCACCAATGTCGACGGCGTATATACCGCCGATCCGAAAAAAGACCCCTCCGCCACCCGCTATCAAACCATCACCTTCGACGAAGCCATCAGCAAAAACCTGCGCGTGATGGACGCCACCGCTTTCGCCCTCTGCCGCGAGCAGAAGCTGAACATCGTCGTGTTCGCCATCGCCAAAGAAGGCGCCCTCAAACGCGTGATTGCCGGCGAAGACGAAGGCACGCTGGTGCATTGCTGATTTTGAGTTTGAGATTCAGTTTGAGATAAAGCAAAAGCCGTCTGAAAGATTTTCAGACGGCTTTATATTCGGTTAGGTTAATTTGCTTTTTGGCAGCGGACTATCATGCTGATGGTACGAAAATCCGGGGTACTGGTATTGTGGGTAACGTATCCGGACGGGCAAACTTCCTGGGCCTTTTGTATCGCCATTCTTTCACACATCATACCGCAATAGTTGCCGGTGATTTGAACCAGATCACCTTTCTCATTTGTTTCGATAAAATTCGATGAAATAGTCGGAGCGTGAATAACGCAGCCTTGCAAAACAAACAGCATCAAGGAGAACATGATAAGTTTTTTCATTTTTTCCCGCCTCCTGAAAAATTGCCTGTTTTGCCCGGCCGATTGGGGTTAGAGTTACCTGTTTGACTGACTGCCATAATATTTCCTTTACCATGGAAAAAGAAAGGGTGTTTGCCAAGAATCGGCAGCTGGGATAATATCCGTCGAAGTTTAGGAATTCCATTATGAAAACCGGTTATAAATCTCTTTTTGCGGTTTTAATAACCGGTATTCGGCACATGAGATGTTTAAATTATGGCAGTCAACGACAAGGTGCGCGCTTTGCGCGAATTAAATAATTGGTCGCAGGAAGAAATGGCGGAGCGGATGAATATTTCGGAAAGCAGCTACTCGCGTTTGGAGCGTGGGGAAAGCAGGCTGGATTTGGCCAAATTGGAAAAACTGGCCGCTATTTTTAAAATAGACATCGGCGAACTGGTCGCTTCAGACGGCAAGGGTTTGATTTGCCTGAATGGGGAAAACAGCGGCAATCATGCCAGTTACTATATAAACACCGCTTCTGAAAATCTGATGCTTGAGATCGAAAAGGTAAAACTCGAATTGAAACACACCCTCGAAGTGGTGGGCTACAAAGATCAAATCATCATCCAGAAAGACAATGAAATTGCGGCATTAAAGCGGTTGATTGAAGCATTGCCGAAATAAAACCGCAAAGGCCGTCTGAAAAAACATATTCAGGCGGCCTTTCAATATCCGGCCTCCCCCTTCGGTTCAAACCGGCGCCCCCCTGCCCGCCGCCCGGCAAACTTGTCGGAAACCGCCAAGCGCGGTACTATGACCCGTTATTCTCAAACACAGGCCGCCCCGGCTGGGGCTTTCAGACGGCCTTTGCCTTTATCTGATTGATTTTATTATATTTGAAAGTGAAACAATGATTAACGACATTCAAAAAACCGCCGAAGGCAAAATGCAGCGTTCGCTTGAAGTTTTGCGCGAAAACCTGGCCAAGGTGCGCACCGGCCGCGCCCATACCGGCCTGCTCGACCAAGTGGAAGTGGAATACTACGGCAGCCCCGTGCCCGTGAGCCAGGTGGCCAATGTTACGCTGATCGACGCGCGCACCATCGGTGTGAAGGTATATGAGAGCAATATGGCCGCCGCGGTAGAAAAAGCCATCCGCGATTCCAACCTGGGCCTGAACCCCGCCGCCATGGGCGACGTTATCCGCGTGCCCATGCCCATGCTTACCGAAGAGCGCCGCAAAGATTTAATCAAAGTGGTGCGCGGCGAAGCCGAAGAAGGCCGTGTGGCCATCCGCAACGTGCGCCGCGATGCCAACAACGACTTCAAACGCCTGCTGAAAGACAAAGAAATCTCCGAAGACGATGCGCGCCGCGGCGAGGAGCAGATCCAGAAGCTTACCGACAAATACATTGCCGAAGCCGATAAAATGCTCTCGGCCAAAGAAGAAGACCTGATGGCGATTTAATGCCCCAAGGCCGTCTGAAAGCCGGGCGAAGCCTTTTGCCTTATTTTCAGACGGCCTGCCGCAAGGAATGCACATGAAAAGCAGCACGCAAACCGTCTTGGAATACACCCGCATCCCGCGCCATATCGCCGTGATTATGGACGGCAACGGCCGCTGGGCGAAAAAGCGCCTCCTGCCCCGCGTGATGGGGCACAAACGCGGTCTTGATGCGCTGGAAAACATGGTTAGGCGCTGTGCGGAACTGGGGGTGCAATATTTAACCGTGTTTGCTTTTTCTACCGAAAACTGGCGCCGCCCAGAAGACGAAGTGTCGTTTCTGATGGGGCTGTTTCTGCAGGCCCTGCAAAAACAGGTGCAGCGCCTGCATGAAAACAATATGCGCGTAAAAGTGATCGGCAACCGCAGCCGCTTCAGCGAACCGATACGGCAGGGTATCGAGGCGGCCGAGGCGCTGACTGCGGCCAACACCGGCCTCACCATCACCGTGGCGGCCGATTACGGCGGCCGCTGGGATATCCTGCAGGCCGTCGGCAAGCTGGTGGCTGAAGGTGCGGCCGAAGTAACCGAAGATGCTCTGGCCAAACACCTGATGCTGGCCGGGGCGCCCGAGCCGGATCTGTTTATCCGCACTGCGGGGGAAACCCGCATCAGCAATTTCCTGCTGTGGCAGATAGCTTATACCGAGCTGTATTTCACCGACACCCTGTGGCCGGATTTCGACGATGCCGAGCTGGATAAGGCCATACGTTCTTTCCAAACCCGCGAAAGGCGCTTCGGCCGCACCAGCGACCAGCTCCCCCCCGAACAGCAACGGAGCGAATGATGCTGAAACAACGCGTTATCACGGCCCTGGTTTTGCTGCCCTTGATGTTGGGCATGCTGTTTTGGGCTTCAGACGGCCTGTGGGCGGCTTTCAGCGGCCTGATCGCCTTGTTGGCGCTGTGGGAATACGCCCGCATGAGCGGCATGGAAAAAACGCAAAACCACCACTATCTTGCCGCCACCGCCGTGTTCGGCATCACCGCCTATGCCGGCGGCTGGCAGCTTCCCGCGGTTTCGTGGCTGGCGGTGCTGGCGTTTTGGCTGCTGCTGATGCCTTTGTGGCTGTATAAGAAATGGCCGCTCAAAGCCGATTGGAAAGCCTACGCCACCGGCCTGATGCTGATGCTGCCTTTTTGGTTTGCACTGGTTTCGCTGCGCCCGGGTGCCGAATCGGCCGTATCGCTGCTGGCCATCATGGGCTTGGTGTGGGTGGCCGACATCGCCGCTTATTTCTGCGGCAAAGCCTTCGGCAAACACAAGCTCGCCCCCGCCATCAGCCCGGGCAAAAGCTGGGAAGGCGCGCTCGGCGGCGCATTGTGCGTGGCCGTTTATATGATTTGGGTGAACGGCGCAGGCTGGCTGGCTTTCGACGTTTCATGGTTCGGCGCCGTGCTCACCGGCTGGGTGCTGACCGCCGTGAGCATAGGCGGCGACCTGCTCGAGAGCTGGTTCAAACGCTCGGCGGGCATCAAAGACAGCAGCAACCTGCTGCCCGGCCACGGCGGCGTGTTCGACCGTGTGGACAGCCTGATTGCCGTGTTGAGCGTGTATGCGGCCATGATGGCGTTGCTTGGCTGAAATAAACCCAAGCTGATACGGCGTTGATGCGCCTTGTTTCGGCTTTTGTTTATCCGCTATATATAGGCCGTCTGAAACCAAACGTAGGCCGCATCGTGTTTTCAGACGGCCTGAATCAAAAGAACCAAACCATGACACAACAAGTCTTAACTATTTTGGGCAGCACCGGCAGCATAGGCGAAAGCACGCTCGACGTGGTGTCGCGCCACCCCGAAAAATTCCGTATTTTCGCGCTGGCCGGGCACAAACAGGTGCAGAAGCTGGCCGCGCAGTGCGAACGCTTCAACCCTCAGTTTGCCGTAGTGGCCGATGCCGAACACGCCGCCGCGTTGGAGCAGTTGCTGGAATCCGCCCGCTGCCGCACCGAAGTGCTCTACGGCGCGCAAGCCCTGACTGACGTAGCAAGCGCGGGCGAGGTTGACGGCGTGATGGCGGCCATCGTGGGTGCGGCCGGACTGCCTTCGGCACTGGCCGCTGCAGCCACAGGTAAAACCGTTTATCTGGCCAATAAAGAAACGCTGGTGGTGTCGGGCGCACTGTTTATGGAAACCGCCCGCGCAAACGGTGCGGAAATTTTGCCGGTGGACAGCGAACACAACGCCATTTACCAAGTGTTGCCGCAGGATTATTCAGGCCGTCTGAACGCGCACGGCATCGAGTCGATTATCCTCACCGCCTCGGGCGGGCCGTTTCTCGATACGGATTTGGCCGCATTCGACTGCATCACGCCCGCGCAGGCGGTCAAACACCCCAACTGGGCGATGGGGCAGAAAATTTCGGTGGATTCCGCCACCATGATGAACAAAGGCTTGGAACTGATTGAAGCGCACTGGCTGTTTGACTGCCCGCCCGAAAAACTCGAAGTGGTGGTACACCCGCAAAGCGTTATCCACAGCATGGTGCGCTACCGCGACGGCTCGGTGCTGGCGCAGATGGGCAACCCCGATATGCGCACGCCGATTGCTTATTGCCTGGGTTTGCCCGAACGCATCGAATCGGGCGTGGGCGCGCTGGATTTCGGCGCCTTGTCGGCCCTAACCTTCCGCGAGCCCGATTTTGCCCGCTATCCCTGCCTGAAACTGGCTTATGATGCCATGCACGCGGGCGGCGGCGCACCATGCGTGTTGAACGCCGCCAACGAAGAAGCCGTAGCCGCCTTTCTGGCAGGCAGAATCCGCTTTACCGACATCGCCCGCGTGGTGTCGCACTGCTTGGAACAAGGTTTTTCAGACGGCCTCAACGATGTCGGCAGCCTGCTGGCGCAAGATGCGCAAACACGCGCGCAGGCACAAAACGGTATTGCCGCGCTGGCGCGGTAGAGGGGCCGTCTGACAACCGGCGGCGGCGGCCGGTGTTTAAAGTTCTGTAACCATTGTGCAAACCCTCTTGTAATAAGCCGTACAGACTGCTGTAAAATCAAAACCTTTTCAGACGGCCCGATAAAGCGGCAGGCCGTCTGAAAACACTGTTTCAAACGAAAGAAAACAAAACTTTGGGGAACCCATGTTAACTACAGTTGCGGCCTTTATCGCCGCCATCTTGATTTTGGTCAGCCTGCACGAATTCGGCCACTATATCGTGGCGCGTTGGTGCGGCGTGAAGGTGCTGCGCTTTTCGGTGGGCTTCGGCAAGCCGTTTCTGAAGAAAAAGCGCGGCGACACCGAATGGTGCCTGGCGCCGATACCGCTGGGCGGCTATGTGAAAATGGTCGATACCCGCGAAGGCAACGTGGCCGAAGCCGATCTGCCGTATGCTTTCGACAAACAGCATCCCGCCAAGCGCATTGCCGTCGTGGCGGCCGGCCCGCTCACCAATCTGGTGCTGGCCGTGCTGTTGTTCGGGCTGAGCTTTTCGATGGGCGTTACCGAGCTGCGCCCGTATGTGGGCACGGTAGAACCGGCCAGCATCGCCGCTCGCGCAGGCTTCGTGCCCGGCGACAAAATCGTGTCGGTTAACGGCGTGGCCGTAAACGACTGGTCGGCCGCCCGCAATGAAATCGTGCTCAACCTCGAATCGGTTAAGGTAAACGTGGCCGTAGAAACCCAAAGCGGCCAAAACGCCGTGCGCACCATCGACATCGCCGGCACCCCGGATGCCGGGCAGGTCATCAAACAGCAGGGGCACATCGGCCTGTTGCCGTTTAAAATCACCAACACATTGGGCGAGGTGCTGCCAGGCAGCCCCGCCGCCGCCGCCGGTCTGAAAAAAGGCGATACGCTGGTGGCCGCCGAGGGCAGGCAGCTGCACTATTGGTCGGACTGGTCGGCGCTGTTCCGCCAAAATCCCGGAAAAAGCCTGACCATACAATACCTGCGCGACGGCCGAACCTTAGAAACCCGCTTACGCCCCGATTCGGAAGAGCTGCCCGACCGCACCTTGATCGGCAAGGCGGGCGTTGCCCCGCAGAGCGATCAGGCGTGGATGGAGAAAATCCGCCACGAATACACCCCCACCGTGCCTCAGGCATTTGAGATGGGCTGGCAGAAAACCGCCGATTATTCGGTGATGATGGTGAAATTTTTCGGCAAACTGTTGACCGGACAGGCATCTTTGAGCCATATTTCCGGCCCGGTAACCATTGCCGACATGGCGGGTAAAACCGCTTCATACGGCCTGCAAAGCTATATAGAATTTCTCGCCCTGGTCAGTATCAGCTTAGGAATCATGAATTTATTGCCCATTCCGGTTTTGGACGGAGGGCATTTGGTGTATTATGTCGCCGAATGGATACGCGGAAAACCGCTGAGCGAGCGCATTCAGGCCGCCGGCCTGCGCTTCGGCCTTGCCGTCATGCTGATGCTGATGATGGTGGCCTTCTTTAACGATATAACCCGTTTGTTTGGATAATGTTATGAAATTGAAACAGATTGCTGCAACTTTGATGTTAGTCGGCCTCTCGCCGCTGGCTATGGCCGACTTCACCATTCAGGATATCCGCGTAGAAGGCCTCCAACGCACCGAACCGAGCACGGTGTTCAACTATCTGCCGGTAAAAATCGGCGATACGTTCACCGACGCCAAAAGCGAAGAAATCATCAAAAACCTGTATGCCACAGGCTTTTTCGATGATGTGCGCGTAGAAACCCTCGGCAACCAGGTGCTGCTCACCGTAGTGGAACGCCCGACCATCAGCAGCGTCAACATCACCGGCGCGAAAATGCTGCAAAACGAAGCCATCAAGAAAAATTTCGATGCTTTCGGCCTGATGCAGTCGCAGCCGTTCGACCAAGCCAAACTCAACGAAGCACTGGCCGGCTTGAAGCAGGAATACATCACCCGCGGCAAGCAGTCGGTGCAAATCACCCCCGCCGTTACCAAGCTGGCGCGTAACCGCGTAGCCATCGACGTAAAAATCGACGAAGGCGCCACCACCAAAATCACCGATATCAAATTTGAAGGCAACGAACAATATTCCGACCGCAGACTGCGCCGCCAGATGTCGCTGAGCGAAACCGGCGCGATGAGCTGGCTCACCCGCAACAACCGTTTCAACGAGCAGAAATTTGCCCAGGATATGGAAAAAGTAACCGATTTCTACCAAAACAACGGTTACTTCGAAGCCCGCGTACTTGACACCTATATCCAAACCAACGAAGACAAAACCCGCCAGACCATTCATGTGAAAGTACATGAAGGCCCGCGCTACCGCTGGGGAAAAGTGCAGATTGAAGGCGACACCCGCGAAGTGCCGAAAGAAAATCTGTATAAGATGCTGAAGATGAAAGAAGGCAAACGCTACGAGCGCCAGAAAATGGTCGACAGCCTGCAAGCCATGCAGACGGCCATGGGCAGCGCCGGTTATGCCTTCAGCGAAATCAACGTGCAGCCCGTGCCCAATCCCGAAACCGGAATTGTTGATTTCGTGCTCACGGTTGACCCCGGCCGCAAAGTTTATGTAAACGAAATCAATATTTCCGGCAACAACAAAACCCGTGACGAAGTTATCCGCCGCGAACTGCGTCAAATGGAAGCCGCCCCTTACGATGTTTCCAAACTGCAGCGCTCCAAAGAACGGGTAGAACTTTTGGGCTATTTCGACGATGTACAGTTTGAAGCCAAACCCGTAGAAGGCACGCCCGATCAGGTGGATTTGGACATGTCGCTGAAAGAGCGCTCCACCGGCTCTCTTGATTTGAGCGCCGGCTGGGTGCAGGATACTGGTTTGGTGATGTCGGTAGGTGTGGCGCAAGACAACCTGTTCGGCACAGGTAAGTCCGCATCCGCCCGCATTTCGCGCAGTAAAACCACCAAAAACGCGTCGCTGTCGTTTACCGAGCCGTATTTCACTCCCGACGGTGTGAGCTTGGGCTACGATATTTACGGCAGGGAATACGATCCGCGCAAAGCAAGCTCGAGCACACAGCAATACAAAACCACCACAATGGGTACGGGCATCCGCATGGGGGTGCCGGTAACCGAATACGACCGCGTCAATTTCGGTTTGGGAGCCGAACATCTGACTGTAAACACTTATGACGGCGCACCGAAACGCTACCGCGACTTCATCAACGATCACGGAGAGGGTAACGGCGGCATCGGCAAATTCAAAGGCTGGGTTTACAAAGGCAACATCGGCTGGGGGCGCAACAAAACGGATAACGCCCTGTGGCCGACCCGCGGCTACCTGACCAACGTCAACGGCGAAATCGGCCTGCCGGGCAGCGATTTGCAATATTACACCCTAACCCACAACCAAACGTGGTTCTTCCCCCTGAATAAGAACCTTACGCTGATGCTCGGCGGCGAGGTGGGCTACGGCAACGGCTACGGCAAAACCAAAGAAATGCCGTTTTTTGAAAACTTCTACGGCGGCGGCCTAGGCTCCGTGCGCGGCTTTGAGAGCGGCACACTCGGTCCGAAAGTGTATGACCGTTACGGCGACGTTATCAGTTACGGCGGTAACAAAAAAGCCAACGCCAGTGCCGAACTGCTGTTCCCGATGCCCGGCATTAAAGATTCGCGCACCGTGCGCTTGAGCCTGTTTGCCGACGCAGGCAGCGTGTGGGACGGCAAAACCTATAACGACGGCAGCAGCGACACCCATTACACCAGTGGCGGTGCGCAAAACGTTTACGGCACCGGAACCTCCCATAAATCCACCTTTAAAGAGGAGTTGCGCTATTCCGCCGGCGCAGCGGTAACCTGGCTTTCACCCCTGGGTCCGATGAAATTCAGCTATGCCTATCCGATCAAGAAAAAGCAGGGCGATGAAATCCAACGCTTCCAGTTCCAACTGGGCACCACATTCTAAAACGTGAAGGCATCTTGCCCGTTTGGCGCAAGATGCCGCCTTTTCGGCTTCAGGGGATAAGCAGAAGGACTTTATATGAACCGGACATCACATTGGGCGCATTGGTGCGCCGCCGCCGTATTGGGCCTGTGCCTGATGGGCAATGCCGCCGCCGAAAGCATGCAGAAAATCGGCTTTATTAATGCCGAGAGGCTGTATCTGGAATCAAAGCAGGCCCAAGGCATTCAGAAAACGCTGGAAAAAGAATTCAGCGGCAAACATAAAGCGTTGCAGAAAATCCAACAGGAAGGAGCGGCTTTAGAGAAAAAACTGGCTTCGGGCAAACTCACCGAAGCCGAGCGTGAAGCCACCGTGCGCCAACTTGGCGAACTTGTTCAGAAATTCCGCCTGCAACAGGAAAAACTGGCCGAAGAATACAACCTTCGCCGCAACGAAGAATTCGCCGCCTTGCAGCAAAACGCCAACCGGGTGATTATAGATTTAGCCAAAAAAGAAGGCTACGATCTGATTTTGAAAGACGTGGTCTACGTCAGCAGCAAATACGATATTACCGACCGCGTCATCAAGGCCTTAAACGCACGCCGCTGACACCGGCTGTTTTCAGACGGCCTGTTACGCCTGTTACAAACAGGCTGCGGGTGCAGTGCCGTAACCGAATACAGACGGCCTCATAACCTGTTCATAAAGCAAGCTTCCCCATGACCACCCGAACTTCCTACACCTTATCGCAAATTACCGCCGAACTCGGCGGAGAATGGCACGGCGAAGATGTTGCCGTACACGCCGTAAAACCGCTTTCGCAAGCTCAGGCAGGGCATATCGGCTTTCTGGCCAACCCCAAATACAAAGCCGACGTAACCGCCAGTGCGGCAGGCGCGGTGATTGTCTCGCCCAAAGCGGCAGATGAATTTGCAGGCCGCAACCTGATTGTGGCGCAAGACCCCTATCTTTATTTTGCCAAAGTGGCGCGGCTGTTTTCGCCGGTTGAAAAAGCCAGCGGCCTCATCCACCCGACTGCCGTTATCGAAGAAAGCGCCACCGTTCCCGCCGGATGCGAAATCGGCGCGCACGCCTATATCGGCGCCGGTACCGTGCTCGGTGAAGGCTGCCGCATTCTGGCCGGCGCAGTGGTCGAACACAACTGCAGATTGGGCGACGAAGTCGTTATCCACCCCAATGCCGTGGTTTATCACGGCTGCACGCTGGGCCACCGTGTGGAAATCCATTCCGGCGCGGTTATCGGCGCCGACGGCTTCGGTTTGGCGTTTGCAGGCGATTCGTGGTTTAAGATTCCGCAAACCGGCGGCGTAACGTTGGGAGACGATGTGGAAATCGGCTCCAACAGCAATATCGACCGCGGCGCGATGAGCGACACGGTGGTGGGCAACGGCACCAAAATCGACAACCAGGTGCAAATCGGCCACAACTGCAAAATCGGTCCGCACACCGTGATTGCCGCCAAAACCGGTATTTCCGGCAGCGTAACCGTCGGCAGCTACTGCATTATCGGCGGCGGCGTCGGCACGGTGGGACACATCGAAATCGCCGACAAAACCACCATCGGCGGCGGCAGCAGCATCACCCACAGCATCAAAGAAAGCGGCCAGCACATTGCCGGCCCGTATCCGATGCAAACCCATAAAGAATGGGCGCGCAACGCCGTCCATATCCGCCGGCTGAGCGAAATGAACCAACGCATCAAGCAGCTTGAAAAAGCCTTACCTTCCCTGCAATCCGCAGAAAATAATAAGGAATAACCATGGAAATCAACCTCCCCATCGAAGCCAAAGACATCCACAAACTGATTCCGCACCGCTACCCGTTTCTGATGATCGACCGCATCACCGCGTTCGAGAGCATGAAAAGCCTCACCGCGATTAAAAACGTTACCATGAACGAGCCGCAGTTTCAGGGACACTTCCCCGACCTGCCCGTGATGCCCGGCGTGCTGATTATCGAAGCGATGGCGCAGGCTTGCGGCACACTGGCGATTCTGAGCGAAGGCGGCCGCAAAGACGACGAATTCTTCTTCTTCGCCGGCATCGATGACGCCCGTTTCAAACGCCAAGTGATTCCGGGCGACCGGCTCGTGTTTGAAGTGGAGCTGATTACCAACAAACGCGGTATCGGCAAATTCAACGCCGTGGCCAAAGTTGAAGGCCAGGTTGCCGTTGAAGCCGTGATTATGTGCGCCAAACGCGTAGTCGGTAAGTAATTCCGCAGAGGCCGCCTGAAACCCGGCAAATGGTTTTCAGACGGCCTGTCAACAAAGGAAAGCCTCAATGAGCTTAATCCACCCCACCGCCGTCATCGATCCCAAGGCCGAGTTGGATTCCGGCGTTAAAGTCGGCGCCTACACCGTTATCGGCGCGAATGTGCAGATCGGCGCAGGCACCGAAATCGGGCCGCACGCCGTAATCGAAGGCCACACCACCATCGGCGAAAACAACAAAATCTTCCAGTTTGCCAGCCTCGGCGCCCAGCCGCAGGATAAAAAATGGCGCGGCGAACCCACCCGCCTGATTATCGGCAACGGCAACACCATCCGCGAATTCACCACCTTCAACACCGGCACCGTTACCGGCATCGGCGAAACCCGCATCGGCGACGACAACTGGATTATGGCCTATGTGCATCTGGCGCACGACTGCGTAATCGGCAGCCACACCATCTTCGCCAACAACGCCTCGCTGGCCGGGCACGTTACCATCGGCGATTATGTGGTGTTGGGCGGCTACACGCTGGTGTTCCAGTTCTGCCAAATCGGCGATTACGCCATGACCGCCTTCGCCGCCGGCGTGCATAAAGACGTGCCGCCCTATGTGATGGCTTCGGGCTACCGCGCCGAACCGGCCGGCCTCAACAGCGAAGGCATGCGCCGCAACGGTTTTTCGCCCGAACAAATCGCCCGCGTGAAAGACGTGTATAAAATCCTCTACCGCCAAGGCTTGGGTTTGGAAGAAGCCAAGGCCGAAGTGCTGAAAATGGCCGAAACCGCCCCTGAGCTGGCGGTGTTTAAAAACTTTTTCGACACCTCTTCGCGCGGTATTATCCGCTGATAAAAAAGAACATAAAGGCCGTCTGAAAACAATTTTCAGACGGCCTTTGCCGTTTCGGGCGGAAGAACGATAAAACCCTCTCGCGATCTGCCGAACCGGTTGGAAAAATAACCGGAAACCTTGTTAAATCAAAATAATACAGACATTAATTAAAAATTGCTGCAAAGCAGAATCCGCCTTAAAACCGACCGGCGGCAGACTGCCCTATCCCGGAATTTCCCGCTGCCACTGCTGCAGCAGCTGCCGCAGCTGGTCGGCATGTTCGTGGCCGCTGTCGATGGCGTTTTGCAGCCAGGTACAGGCGGTGGCGGTGCTTTGCGGCGCACCCAGGCCGTGGTAGTACAGGCAGGCGAGATTGTATTGGGCCATAGGATCGCCCTGATTGGCGGCCTGCTCGAACCAATAGGCGGCCTGATCGGGATCGGCATCCACGCCCTGTCCGTTGTAATACATCATGCCGAGGTTGGTTTGCGCCTTGCGGTGGTGCAGCTCGGCCGCCTGAAGATAGAGTTTGCGCGCCAGAAAATAATCCTGATCGCGCCCCAAGCCGTAGTGGCAGGCGAAAGCGGCCTGGTAATCCTGATCGGCTTTTTGGAACATCAGCGCCGCCTGCTTGGCTTCTTCATAATCTTCTTTAGAGGTAAGCGCGGTATCGGTAAGCAGTTTTTTGTGTGCCGCCATATCGCCCAACTCGGCAGCCCGCCGGTATTGTCGGCGGGCGGTACCGGTATCGGCTTCGACACCCAAACCGTAGCGGAAAATATCACCGAGCAGGCGCAGGGCCTTGGGATGGTTGCGGCGGGCGGCCGCAGAAGCATATTTACGGGCCTGCTGATGGTCGCGCTCCACAAACCTGCCGGTCAGATAAGCCTCGGCCAGTGTCGCCAAAGCATCGGCATCACCTTGCGCTGCAGCTTTTTCAAGCCAGTTTATGGATTCACCGTTATTCTGCTCAAACAGCACCTCACCCAGTGCGGCCTGCGCGGCACCAAACCCGTGTTCGGCAGCAGGAATGAAATGTTCTATGGCTTTTTGCAGGTTTTTTTCAACATGCTGGCCATAGCGGTATTGGTTGCCGAGCAGCCAATGGGCCGCAGTAACGCCTTGTGCGGCGGCCTGCGTAAACAGTTCGTGTGCCCGTGCCAGATCCGGTTCGGGTGCCTGCTGCCAGTATTTGGCAAGATAAAGCTGAGCATCGCCATTGCCCTGCGCGGCGGCCAGTTCGGCCCAATGCACGGCCTGCGGGTCTTTTTGGTCGGCACAATATTCCAGCAGCCGCAGCTGGGCATGCAGCACGCCGCTTTCAGCCAAGTCGGTATACTCGCCGATCTGCTGCTCGAAGTGTTCGCCGTCGGCGGCGCGCAGCTGCAGAAGGTTGTAACGGGCATACGGATGGCCTCCTTCCGCCGCCACCTTGAGCCAATGGCGGGCGGCGCTGTAATTGGGGCGTGCACCCGCACCGTTGAGCAGGCAGCCTGCCAACTGGAATGCGGCCTCGATATGCCCCGCTTGGGCGGCCTCCAGCAGCAGGGGGACGGCGGCGGCACAGTCGTCCGGGTTTTTCAGCAGCAGCTCGTGCCCTTGCTGGAACAGTGATTCGGGAGTTGCTTGGGTCATTTTCGTGCGTAGCGGATTGAAAAAATAGAAACATTGTATCGCAAAACAGCGGCAGTTCGGCCAACCCAAACATGCCGTGCTGAATACGGCCGAAAAAAGCGGCCAACAGCTTTTTTATACAGGATTTACCGGCCGGACGGCATTTTATAGCAACCCATTACCTGGGTTGGGGCTGCAGGATAAAAGGCCGTCTGAACGTTCGGACGGCCTGAGGCTTGGCAGGGAAGCTCCGGCCGTTTACCGGACGGACACCCGTCAGCGCTTCACACCGCTCAAACACGCCCAGCCTTCGTCGGTTTGTGCGGGCGACAAATCAAACCATTCGCTGTAAATACCGCTCATTTCTTCAACCTGTTCGTCGAGGATGCCCGAAAGCACGATGCGGCCGCCCTGCTTGGTGCGGTCGGCCAAAAGGCCGCCGAGCAGGCGCAGGGGGTTGGCGAGAATATTGGCCACCACAACATCGAACCGGCCTTCGGGCAGGGCATCGGGCAGATAGAAGCGCGCGGGCACATCGTTTTGGGCGGCGTTGTCGTTGCTGGCCCGGATGGCCTGCTCGTCGATATCCACACCAACGGCGCTGCCTGCCCCCAATTTCAAGGCGGCGATGGCGAGAATGCCGGAGCCGCAGCCGTAATCCAGCACGGCTTCACCTCCTTGCAAATGGCGGTCAAGCCATTGCAGGCACAGGCGGGTGGTGGGGTGGCTGCCGGTGCCGAACGCAAGGCCGGGATCGAGTTGCAGGTTGACGGTGCCGCCGCCGGGCGCTTCGTGCCACGAAGGGGTAATCCACAAACGCTCCGAAATCTGAATCGGCTCGAACTGCGCCTGCGTGAGCCGCACCCAATCCTGCTCGGGCAGGTATTCGGTGTCGTAGTCGGGCACGGCGATGTTGCAGTCGTCGGCTGCGGCGGCTATAACCGGCGCAGCATCGGTTTGTTCGTCGAACAGGGCGATTACTTTGCTCTGCTGCCAGATTTGTTCGGCAGGCATACCCGGCTCGCCGAAAATCGCCTGCTCGTTGGCGGTGCCTGCGTAGGCGTCTTCGATAGCGGCGGAAAGTGCGCCGTGCGCCATTAACGCATCGGCAAGGCGCTCTGCGGTGTGGTCGTTAACGGCGATGGTGATTTGCTGGTAGGCCATGCGGGGTTGCTTTCTTTGCGTGTGTCGGCATGGCGCGATTTTAGCAAAAAACTGTTGCAAATTAAACCGCAAGCCGCAACACAGGCTTGACAAAACGGCGGCAAACGGCAATACTGCGCAGCTTGTCTTTGAAGCATAGGCACAACCCCTATGCCCGCTCACCGAAAGGAAATAAAATGAAACAAGATATCCACCCCGATTACCACGAAGTTAACGTAACTTGCTCTTGCGGCAACAAATTCGTTACCAAATCCACCATGGCTAAAGAGAGCTTCAACATCGAGGTTTGCTCGCAATGCCATCCGTTCTACACCGGCCAGCAAAAAATCGTCGACACCACCGGCCGCGTGGACAAATTCAACCAAAAATTCGGCAATATGTTCAAACGCTGATTGGCGGATGTTTTGGAATAGAAAAGGCTGCAACTGGCAGTCTTTTTTATTTTGTGCAGCCGGCGTAACGCGTAACAAACAGGCCGTCTGAAAATTTCAGACGGCCTTACGCTTGCATTTTCCGCCTGTTTTTAACTATGCGGGCAGACAGTTTTTCATCACAATCGAATCCACCGGCAGCGTTTCGCCGTCCACTTTCTGCTGCTCGTGCCGCACCAGAAAGCCGTTGTCTTCTTTATAAAAATCGCTTTGATACTGGTTGCCGACAGTCCAGGTGTAAGTGCCGTTGCCGAATGCGGTCAAATCTTCGTTGCTGTATTCCCCGCTGTAGGGCAGCGTCAGCGTTTGGCCGCCAACGCGCACTTCTGCAGTGGGTTCGTCGGTTTCGCGGTAATAACGCGCATCCAGCGTTTTGCCCCCGTCGCATTGGTAAGACTGCCAAGCCGCATCTTTGGCCGTGCCCAAATTGCCGCCCAAAGGAATATCGGCGGGCGCCGATGCCGTTTCGGCTGCCGGTGTTTCCACCGTTGCGGACGCAGGCGCGGGTGCGGCACTCGCCGCTGAAACCTCGGGCGCTTGCGCCGCCTGCTCCGGCTTGCAGGCAGACAATGCCGGCAATGCCGCAACCATTAAAGATAATGTGCGAAATTTCATGGGAATGTTCCAAAAAATACCAACAGCCGCTAGTGTAAAAGAAACCGTCGGAATTTTCACCCCGGCAGGCGCAATTATTTTTTTATGACAGCCAGGGCAAGGCCGTCTGAAAAGGATTGAACTGTTCCCCAAATCTGCACGGCGGTTTCCACAATCTCTTGCTATAATCGCCCATTACACGCCGTTTCAGATAACAAAGACCACGCCATGAGCCAAACCCCATTACTCGACACCATCGACCTGCCGCAGGATTTGCGCCGGCTCGACACCAAGCAGTTACCGCAACTGGCTGCCGAACTGCGCGCTTTTCTGCTGGAATCGGTAGGCAAAACCGGCGGCCATTTCGCCAGCAATCTCGGCGCTGTGGAGCTGACCGTGGCGCTGCATTATGTGTACCACACTCCCGAAGACCATCTGGTGTGGGACGTTGGCCACCAGAGCTATCCGCACAAAATCCTCACCGGCCGCAAAAACCGCATGGATACCATGCGCAAATACGGCGGGCTGGCGGGCTTTCCCAAACGCGGCGAATCGGTATACGACGCTTTCGGCGTGGGGCACTCTTCCACATCTATCGGTGCGGCGTTGGGCATGGCGGTGGCCGACAAACTGGCGGGCAAAACCAGCCGCAGTGTGGCGGTAATCGGCGACGGCGCGATGACTGCCGGCCAAGCTTTCGAAGCCTTGAACTGCGCGGGCGATATGGATATCGACCTGTTGGTGATTCTGAACGACAACGAAATGTCGATTTCGCCCAATGTCGGCGCTCTGCCCAAATATCTGGCGCGCAACGTGGTGCGCGATATGCACGGCCTGCTCTCCACCATCAAGGCGCAATCGACCAAAGTGCTCGACAAACTGCCCGGCGCACTCGAAATCGCCCAAAAGGTCGAACACAAAATCAAAACCATTGCGGGCGAAGCCGAGCACGCCAAGCAGTCGCTGTCTCTGTTTGAAAACTTCGGCTTCCACTACACCGGCCCCGTCGACGGCCACGACGTCGAACAGCTGGTTCACGTTTTAAAAGAGCTGCGCGGCAAAAAAGGCCCGCAAATCCTGCATGTGATCACCAAAAAAGGCCAAGGTTACAAACTCGCCGAAAACGACCCCGTGAAATATCACGCCGTTTCCACTTTGGCGCAGGAAGGCGGCAAAGAAACCGAAAAATTTCCGCCCAAACCCGCCACCAAACCTACCTACACGCAGATTTTCGGCCGCTGGCTGTGCGACCAGGCCGCCGCCGACCCGCGCCTGATCGCCATTACCCCCGCCATGCGCGAAGGCAGCGGGCTGGTGGAATACGAACAGAAATTCCCCGACCGCTATTTCGACGTGGGCATCGCCGAGCAGCACGCCGTAACCTTTGCCGGCGGCCTGGCCTGCGAAGGCGCCAAGCCCGTGGTGGCGGTTTATTCCACCTTTCTGCAACGCGCCTACGACCAGCTTATCCACGACGTTGCCCTGCAAAACCTGCCCGTTTTGTTTGCTGTCGACCGTGCCGGCATCGTCGGCGCCGACGGCCCCACCCATGCCGGCCTGTATGATTTGAGCTTTCTGCGCTGCATTCCCAATATGGTGGTGGCCGCCCCCAGCGATGAAAACGAATGCCGCCTGCTGCTTTCCACCTGCTACCGGTCAGACGCGCCCTCGGCGGTGCGCTATCCGCGCGGTTCGGGCTGCGGCGCCGCCGTTTCAGACGGCCTCGAAACCGTGCCCGTGGGCAAAGGCGTGGTGAAACGCGAAGGCAGCCGCACCGCCGTTTTCGCTTTCGGCAGCATGGTACAGCCCGCACTGGCCGCCGCCGAAACGCTGAACGCCACCGTGGCCGATATGCGTTTTGTGAAGCCTATAGACGAAGAGCTGATTGTGCGGCTGGCGCAAACCCACGATTATCTGGTAACCGCCGAAGAAAACGCCGAACAAGGCGGTGCGGGCAGCGCGGTGCTGGAAGTGCTGGCCAAACACAATATCTGCAAACCCGTGCTGCTGTTGGGCGTGGCCGACACCGTTACCGAACACGGCGACCCGCAACAGCTGCTCGACGATCTGGGCCTGAGTGCGGCGGCGTTGGCCGAACGCATCTGCAACCGTTTCGGGTTGGCGGAATAATCTGATTGCCCGTTATACCCGGGCTTAACCCGGGTATCTGCCGCTGTTTTTAAAACACAAAGATACCCGGGTTAAGCCCGGGTATAACACAAATGTTAATCTGAGGCCGTCTGAAAACACCTGCCCGGCATCATTAGTTTTTGATATTTTTCGACTTTGAAACCGCTCTGTCCGTAACACCCCATCCGTCAACCCGCCATGCACACCCCCGTCTACATCGGGCGTTTCGCCCCCAGCCCCACCGGCCTGCTGCACATCGGCTCGCTGCTCACCGCGCTGGCTTCCTACGCCGATGCCAAAGCACACGGCGGGCGCTGGCTGGTGCGCATGGAAGACCTCGACCCGCCGCGCGAAACGGCAGGCGCGGCAAGCCATATCCTGCGCACGCTTGAAGCCTTCGGTTTCGAATGGGACGGCGAAGTCGTGTATCAGAGCCGCCGCCACGCGCTTTACTGCGAAGCCTTAGGCCGTCTGAAAGCGGCGGGGCTGGTTTATCCCTGCCATTGCAGCCGCAAAGAATGGCAGGCCGCCGCCGTCATGGGCGCCGACGGTTTTGTGTATAACGGCAAATGCGGCCGGGCGGATTACAGGCCGTCTGAACAAGATTTGGCGAAACAGCCTGCCTGGCGGCTGCGCGTACCCGATGAAACCATTGCTTTTCACGATGCCGTGGTCGGCCGCTACGCCCAAAACCTCGCCCGCGACATCGGCGACTTCGTGCTGCTGCGCGCCGACGGCTTTTGGGCCTACCAACTGGCCGTAGTGGCCGATGATGCCGAACAAGGCATCACCCACATCGTGCGCGGGCAGGATTTGCTGGTTTCCACTCCGCGCCAGATTTGGCTGCAACGCTGTTTGGGGTTTACCACCCCGCACTACGCCCACCTGCCGCTCTTGGTCAACCGCCACGGCCAGAAATGGTCGAAACAAACCCTCGCCCCCGCACTGGATTTAACGCAGCGCGAACAACTGCTGCGGCAGGTGATGGGCTATCTGAACCTACCCCCCGCCCCCGCAACCGGTAGGCCGTCTGAATTATTGGCTTGGGCGGTGAAACATTGGGATATGGCGAAAGTGGGCAAGGCGGCGGTGTGTACGGAAGAGGGGTATAGTTAAACCACTTCAGCAACAGTTCCGTCATACTCGGGCTTGACCCGAGTATCCCAAATTTTTCTGAAACTCAAGATACTCGGGTCAAGCCCGAGTATGACGAATGTACTTCTTCTTAAGTTGGTTGGCCATAGTGGCTCATCTGTTTACCACATCAAAACCAAAGGCCGTCTGAAAACAAATCTTTCAGACGGCCTTTGCCATGTTGGAAAAGCGCCGGCGTCAAACCACGATGTTCACCAAGCGCCCCGGCACGACGATGATTTTTTTCGCCGGTTTGCCTTCCATGAACTTCACCGCACCTTCGGTGGCCAGCGCAGCGGCTTCGATATCGCCCTTCTGCGCATCGGCGGAAACGGTGATTTTGCCGCGCAGCTTGCCGTTTACCTGCACCATGATTTCGATTTCCGATTTGACCAGCGCGGCTTCGTCAACTGCGGGCCAGCCTGCCACCCATAAGGTTTCAGACGGCCTCAGCTCGCCCCACAGGGCTTCGCAGATGTGCGGCACAATCGGCCACAGCAGGCGCACGGCGGCTTCGAGCACTTCCTGCGCCACGGCACGGCCCTGACCGCCGGAGGTGTCGGTTTTATCGAATTGGTTGAGCAGCTCCATCACGGCGGCGATGGCGGTGTTGAACTGCTGGCGGCGGCCGTAGTCGTCGCCCACTTTGGCGATGGTGCTGTGCAGCTTGTGGCGCAGGTCTTTCAGCTCTTTGCCCAATGTGTCTTGGCTGCCATTAAAGGCTGCCACGGGTCCGCCGCTGTTTTTAAACTCGTAAACGGTGCGCCACAGGCGGCGCAGGAAGCGGTGCGCGCCTTCCACGCCGGCGTCGCTCCACTCCAACGATTGCTCGGGCGGGCTGGCGAACATCATAAACAGGCGGGCTGTGTCGGCGCCGTAGGCATCGATGATTTGCTGCGGGTCAACACCGTTGTTTTTTGATTTCGACATTTTTTCCACGCCGCCGATGGTAACGGGCAGGCCGTCTGAATGTAGTACGGCTGCCACGGGGCGGCCTTTTTCATCGGTTTGCACGTCCACTTCGGCGGGGTTGAACCATTGTTTTTTGCCGCCTTCCGGCTCGCGGTAATAGGTGGCCTGCAACACCATGCCCTGCGTGAGCAGGCTTTGAAACGGCTCTTTCACGCCCACGATGCCTTCTTCGTGCATCAGTTTGGTGAAGAAACGGGCGTACAAGAGGTGCAGAATGGCGTGTTCGATGCCGCCGATGTATTGGTCGGCCTGCTGCCAGTAGGCTTGTGCTGCGGGTGCCACCATGCCGTCTGAAAACTTGGGCGACATATAGCGGAACTGATACCAGCTCGATTCCATAAAGGTATCCATGGTGTCGGTTTCACGCTTGGCGGGTTTGCCGCAGCAGGGGCATGTGGTTTGGTAAAACTCGGGCATTTTCGCCAGCGGCGAGCCGGAGCCGTCGGGCACGACGTTTTCGGGCAGCACCACGGGCAAATCCTGTTCGGGCACGGGCACGTCGCCGCAGCTTTCGCAGTGGATGATCGGAATCGGGCAGCCCCAGTAGCGTTGGCGCGATACGCCCCAGTCGCGCAGGCGGTATTGGGTTTTCGGCTCGCCCGCGTTCAGGCTTTGCAGTTTGGCGCCGATTTTGTCGAAGGCCGTCTGAAAGTCCAGTCCGTCGAATTCGCCGCTGTTCACTAAGCGGATGTTTTCTTTACTGCCGTACCATTCCTGCCATTCGTGCGGATCAAAGCTTTGGCCGTCTTGCTCGATTACCTGTTTAACCGGCAGGCCGTATTTGTCGGCAAACTCAAAATCGCGCTCGTCGTGCGCGGGCACGGCCATCACCGCGCCGTCGCCGTAACCCCACAAAACATAGTTGGCCACCCACACTTCCAGCCGTTCACCGTTGAGCGGGTTCACCACATAACGGCCCGTGGGCATGCCTTTTTTCTCCATCACCGCCATATCGGCTTCGGCCACGCTGCCGGCCTTGCATTCGGCGATAAAGGCTTGCAGTTCGGGGCTGTTTTCCGCAGCGGCTGCGGCCAGCGGGTGCTCGGCGGCCACGGCCACATAAGTGGCACCCATCAGCGTGTCGGGGCGGGTGGTATACACCTGCAAAAATTCGGCATAACCGCCGCTCAAACCGGCTTTGCTGTCTTCGGCCACGGCAAAGCGCACCTGCATACCGCGCGATTTGCCGATCCAGTTGCGCTGCATGGTTTTCACCTGCTCAGGCCAGTCCAAACCTTCCAAGTCGTTCAAAAGCTGCTCGGCGTAGTCGGTGATTTTGAAGTAATACATCGGGATTTCGCGCTTTTCCACCAACGCGCCGGAACGCCAGCCGCGCCCGTCGATAACCTGCTCGTTGGCCAATACGGTTTGGTCGACCGGATCCCAGTTGACCGTGCCGTTTTTGCGGTAAATCACGCCTTTTTGGAACAGTTTGGTGAAGAACAATTGTTCCCAGCGGTAATATTCGGGGGTGCAGGTGGCGAATTCGCGTTCCCAGTCGATGGCAAAACCCAGGCTTTTGAGCTGGTTGCGCATATAGGCGATGTTTTCATACGTCCATTTGGCGGGGGCGACTTTGCGGTCGATAGCGGCGTTTTCGGCGGGCATACCGAAGGCGTCCCAGCCCATGGGCTGCAACACGTTGAAACCGTTTAACAGTTTGAAGCGGCTGCGCACATCGCCGATAGTATAGTTGCGCACATGCCCCATGTGCAGCTTGCCGCTGGGATAGGGGAACATGGAGAGGCAGTAGTATTTGGGTTTGGAAGTGTCTTCGGCCACGTTGAAAATACGGGCTTCGGCCCACTTGGCTTGCGCCGCCGGCTCGACGGCAGACGGTTGGTAATGTTCTTGCATCATGAAAGCTTTAATATTGTATTTGAAGATAATTAAAGATAAAGCAGAATTATAACAGCTTGGCCGTAAAACCCTGCGGAAATGTATGAAGGCCGTCTGAAAACCGGACGGTGTTTTTCAGACGGCCTTCATATGCAAAACAACCAAACTACCGCAAACGCTCGTAATGCACGAACGCATAATCCGTGCCGCTTGCCGCCGTATGAGCTTCACGGCTTGTTTCTTGCCAATCGCTGCTACTGATTGTTGGGAAAAACGCATCGCCTTCCACATTCAACCCGACTTCGGTAATCCGCAAATCGGTAGCGGCCGACAGTGCTTCGGTGTAAATCTGTGCCCCGCCCATAATGATGACTTCGGCATCTTCGGCACAAGCCGCCAGCGCGGCCGGCAAATCGGGCATAACTTCCGCCCCCTCCGCCGGATAATCCGCCCGACGGCTGACCACGATATTGCGGCGGCCCGGCAACGGCTTTTTCGGCAGCGATTCCCATGTTTTGCGGCCCATAATCACGGGCTTGCCGGTGGTATAGGAACGGAAAAAAGCAAAATCTTCAGGCAAATGCCACGGCATGGTGTTATTGATGCCGATACAGCCGTTTTCCGCACAAGCGGCAATTAGAGTGATCTTTTGCATACGCTGCTTTCATATTCAACGGTTTGCGGCAGGCTGCCGGCAAACAGTCCTATCCGCCTGCCCCCATAAAGTTTCAGACGGCCTTAGGTTTCTCAGGCCGTCTGAAACCATACTTCGCCCATGCCCGCATCAATCGAAAATGTCGCGGACTTTATCGAAAAACGATTTCTGGCGGGGGGTTTGCGAACGCTCCATGCCGGTAGAGATTTTTTCAAACTCTTCCAGCAATTCTTTCTGACGCTCGGTTAAGTTAACCGGCGTTTCCACTACCACATGACAATACAAATCCCCCACCGCACTCGAACGCAACGACTTGATGCCTTTACCTTTTACGCGCATACGGCGACCGGTTTGGGTTTCTTTGGGGATACTCAGCTTCACCTTGCCGTCGAGCGTCGGCACCTCCACCTCACCACCCAGTGCGGCAATAGCAAAACTGATCGGCATTTCGCAATGCAGATCCAAACCGTTGCGCTCGAATGTTTTGTGTTCTGTAACGTGCACCACAACATACAAATCGCCACTCGGCGCACCGTGCATACCCGGCTCGCCCTCCCCGCTCAGGCGGATGCGCTGGCCGTTATCGATACCTGCCGGAATATTCACTTCAACGGTTTTGCTGGTTTTCACCCGGCCTTCGCCGCGGCATTTCACGCACGGATCTTTGATTTCTTTGCCCGTGCCGTGGCAGGTGGGGCAGGTTTGCTGCATTTGAAAAATGGCCTGGCGCACATGAATGGTGCCGCTGCCGTGGCAGGTGGAACAAGTGCTGGCCGATGTGCCGGGCTTCGCTCCACTGCCGTGGCACACATCGCATTCTTCATAAGTCGGAATGGTAATGCGCTTTTTAATGCCTTTGGCCGCTTCTTCCAATGTGATTTCTACCGCATATTGCAAATCGGCACCTTGGTAGTTCTGTTGGCGGCCGCCGCCAGCACCTCCTCCGAACATCTGGCTGAAAATATCCCCGAAATCAAAACCTTGTGCTCCTCCAAAACCGCCGAAACCACCGAAGCCGCCGCCACCCATGTTCGGATCGACACCGGCATGGCCGAATTGATCATAAGATGCCCGTTTTTGTTTGTCCGACAAAATATCATAGGCTTTCTGCACTTCTTTAAATTTTTCTTCCGCCTCGGCATCACCTTGATTGCGGTCGGGGTGATATTTCATAGCGAGTTTGCGGTAGGCTTTTTTAATTTCATCGTCGCTTGCGCTGCGGGCCACGCCCAGAATTTCATAAAAATCTTTATTGCTCATGATAAATGTTCGGTAATGGTATGAAAATTGGTTTTTAAAATAAGGGCAGAACATTGAAACTCAAGAGAGTTGCCGATATTTCAGCAGCAGGCAAATAAAAAGCACAGCCTAAAGCTGTGCTTTGCCGGATTTGCGGGCAAATCCTTATTTGTTTTTTTGCGCACGGAGGTAATCCAATGTTTTGAGTTGTGCAATCGCTGCAGCCAACGCTGCTTGTGCTTTGGCCAGCGAATCATCGTCCTGAGCTTGGGAAATACGTGCTTCTGCGGCTTTTTTCGCCTCTTCGGCACGCGCCTGATCCATCTCTTCGCTACGCACGGCCACGTCGGCCAATACGGTCAGCTTGTCGGGTTGGACTTCCAGCAGGCCGCCTGAAACAGCCACCAGCAATTCTTCAGGCTCCCCCGGTACGGTCAGACGCAACGCTCCCGGACGGATCAAACTCATAATCGGCTCATGTCGCGGATAAATACCAAGTTCACCCGTCAGGGTCGGCACCACCACAAAGCCGGCCTCGCCCGAAAAGATATGCTCCTCGTTACTTACCACTTCAACTTGCATGATATTCATGCCGGCCTCCTCAGTTTAAGCTTTTCGCCTTCTCTACGGCTTCTTCGATACCGCCAACCATATAGAAAGCCTGCTCGGGCAAGTGGTCGTATTCGCCGCTCAAAATAGCCTTAAAGCCGGCAATAGTGTCCCGCAAAGAAACATATTTGCCCGGAGAACCGGTAAATACTTCTGCCACATGGAAGGGTTGCGACAGGAAGCGCTGGATTTTACGTGCGCGCATTACTGTCAGCTTATCTTCGTCAGACAACTCGTCCATACCCAAAATGGCGATGATATCGCGCAATTCTTTGTATTTTTGCAAGGTTGACTGCACACCGCGAGCCACATCGTAGTGTTCTTGACCCAAAACCATCGGATCAAGCTGGCGTGAGGTGGAATCCAACGGATCTACTGCGGGATAAATACCCAAAGAAGCAATATCACGGCTCAATACCACGGTTGCATCCAAGTGGGCGAACGTGGTTGCCGGAGACGGATCGGTCAAATCGTCTGCAGGTACATATACGGCTTGGATGGAAGTAATCGAGCCGGTTTGTGTGGAGGTAATACGCTCTTGCAAACGGCCCATCTCCTCAGCCAATGTAGGCTGGTAACCGACTGCCGAAGGCATACGGCCCAATAATGCGGACACTTCGGTACCGGCCAAAGTATAACGGTAGATATTGTCTACGAAGAACAATACGTCACGGCCTTTACCGTTTTCGTCCTTCTCGTCGCGGAAGAATTCGGCCATAGTCAAACCGGTCAGGGCTACGCGCAAGCGGTTGCCCGGCGGTTCGTTCATCTGGCCGTAAACCATAGCCACTTTATCCAATACGTTGGAATCTTTCATCTCGTGGTAGAAGTCGTTACCTTCGCGGGTACGCTCACCTACGCCGGCAAACACAGACAAACCGCTGTGCGCTTTGGCGATGTTATTGATCAATTCCATCATGTTTACGGTTTTACCCACACCCGCACCGCCGAACAGACCTACTTTACCGCCTTTGGCAAACGGACACAGCAAGTCGATCACCTTGATACCGGTTTCGAGCAACTCGGTCGCACTTGAAAGCTCGTCGAATTTCGGGGCTTCTTGGTGGATAGCGCGTTTTTCAACCGCCCCTACGGGACCAGCTTCGTCAACCGGATTGCCGAGCACGTCCATAATACGGCCCAATGTGGCTTTGCCCACAGGCACGGTAATCGGCGAGCCGGTATTGGTTACAGCCATACCGCGTTTGAGGCCGTCTGAACTACCCATTGCAATGGTGCGTACCACACCGTCACCCAGAAGTTGCTGAACTTCCAAAGTCAAATCGGTATCGACCAGTTGAAGGGCATCGTAAACGTGCGGAACAGTTTCACGGGGAAACTCCACATCAACTACCGCACCGATGATTTGTACGATTTTGCCTTGGCTCATTATCGTATCCTATTTTAAATGCACGGCATTGCGGCCTTAAACAGCCGCCGCACCTGCAACAATTTCTGACAACTCTGTGGTAATTGCAGCTTGGCGAGATTTGTTATACACCAAGCGCAACTCTTTAATGGCATTACCGGCATTATCGGTGGCAGCTTTCATTGCCACCATGCGCGCAGCTTGTTCTGATGCCATATTGTCACACAACGCTTGATAAACCACAGACTCCAAATAACGGCGAACCAAATACTCCAAAACAGCAACAGGGTCGGGCTCATAACGGTAATCCCAGTTAAAATCACCGCTCTCACTGACACTCTCAATTGTGTTTTGGCCGATGGGCAACAAAGTTTCCATGCGTGGTTCTTGGCGCATAGTGTTCACAAAACCCGAATACACCAAATGAACAGCATCAAGCTGCTTTTTACCGTAGCTCTGGAAAATCTCGGTTAATGCGCCCAGCAGTTTTTCCATACGGGGCGTATCCCCCAAATTGGTAACGCTGGCAATTACATTCAAACCGATACGCTGGCAGGCTGCCAAACCTTTACTGCCCAAGCAGACTACATCAACTTCAATACCCTGCTGTTGATACTCTTGAACTTGTGCCAAGAATTTCTTCAAAACGTTGGCGTTCAAACCACCGCACAAACCCTTATCTGTGGTAATCAGAATGAAACCCGCACGTTTTACTTCTTTATGGGATTCCAAAAACCTGATGCCGTGATCTGCATAGGTTTGTGCCAAGTGGCTCATTACCAAACGCACTTTTTCAGCGTACGGACGAGCCAAGCGCATCCGTTCCTGAGTCTTCCGCATTTTAGAGGTTGACACCATCTGCATCGCTTTAGTGATCTTTTGAGTATTTTGAACACTACGGATTTTGGTGAGAATCTCTTTCCCTACTGCCATTTCAGACTCCTTTCATCTTTCTTTTTAGAATGCTTACGCGTAGCTGTAAGAAGATTTAAAGGATTTCATTGCCTGATCCAGTGCCTGTTCGTTTTCATCAGACATGGCACCTGAAGCATTAATGGTATCTAAAACAGCGGGATGCTGGGTTCTCACATAACTCAGAAAATCTGATTCGAAAGCCAATGCTTTCGAAACCGGAACATCTTCATATGAGCCGTTGTTAATCGCCCATAAGGTCAAAGACATTTCAGCAGTGTTAAGGGTGCTGAATTGCTTCTGCTTCATCAACTCGGTAACCACTTCCCCGTGCTGCAGCTGTTTGCGGGTTGCCTCGTCCAAATCGGAAGCAAACTGCGAGAATGCCGCCAATTCGCGATACTGAGCCAATGCCAAACGTATACCACCGCCCAATTTCTTAATCACTTTGGTTTGTGCCGCACCGCCTACGCGCGATACGGAAATACCGGCGTTGATCGCAGGACGGATACCTGAGTTGAACAAATCGGTTTCCAAGAAAATCTGGCCGTCTGTAATAGAAATAACGTTGGTAGGCACAAATGCAGATACATCGCCCGCTTGGGTTTCGATAATCGGCAGCGCAGTCAGCGAACCGGTTTTACCTTTTACTTCACCGTTGGTCAGACGCTCAACCTCATCTGCATTGATACGTGCCGCACGCTCCAACAAACGGCTGTGCAGATAGAACACGTCGCCAGGATAAGCTTCACGGCCGGGAGGGCGGCGCAACAGCAAGGAAATCTGGCGGTAGGCAACAGCCTGTTTGGACAAATCGTCATATACAATCAGTGCGTCTTCGCCGCGGTCCCGGAAAAACTCACCCATCGTACAGCCGGCATACGGTGCAATAAATTGCAAGGCGGCAGCTTCAGAGGCTGTTGCGGCAACAACAATCGTATGCTCCATTGCGCCATACTCTTCCAATTTGCGCACTACATTGGCAATAGAAGATGCTTTTTGACCGACAGCAACATAAATACAAACAACACCGGTACCTTTTTGGTTAACGATGGCATCCAATGCAACGGCTGTTTTGCCGGTTTGGCGGTCGCCAATAATCAGCTCACGCTGACCACGGCCGATAGGTACCATCGAATCGATAGATTTCAAACCTGTTTGCATTGGTTGGTCTACCGATTGACGCGCAATCACACCCGGTGCAATTTTCTCAATCGGAGCGGTTAAGGTCGTGTTAACCGGACCTTTGCCGTCAATAGGCTGACCCAGCGCATTTACAACGCGACCTATCAGTTCGCGACCGATGGGTACTTCCAAGATACGGCCAGTACATTTGACTTCATCGCCCTCTTTAATATGCTCGTACTCACCCAACACTACGGCACCTACGGAGTCGCGCTCCAAGTTCATTGCCAAGCCGAAAGTATTGCCGGGAAACTCGAGCATTTCGCCTTGCATAACGTCTGACAAACCGTGAATACGAACAATACCGTCGGTTACGGAAATAACAGTACCGCGGGTGCGGATCTCTGCATTTACCGACAGATTTTCGATTTTAGCTTTAATCAAATCGCTAATTTCTGCAGGATTAAGCTGCATGGAAACTCTCCTAATTTGTCATAGCCGTATACAAGGCATTTAATTTGCCTTGCAACGACAAATCCAGTACTTGGTCACCGATTTCCACTTTAACTCCGCCGATTAATCCGGAATCCACTTTGGTAACTGCCTCCAAATTGGTACCAAAGCGTTTTTGCAAGTCGGCAGTCAAATCTTTCAACTGGGAGTCGCTCAGCGGATAAGCGCTGTAAATGACAGCCTGTTGAGAGTGATTCAGTGCCAAAGTTAAGTCTTGAAATTGTGCATAAACTTCAGGGAGAATCTGTAAGCGCTTTTGCTCGGCCAGCACCGATACAAAATTTTTCAGATTAGGGTTGCTTAAGCCTACCAAACCGGCCAGTGCTTCAACTTTCTCTGAAGCGCTTTTTTCGGGCTGTTCGATAAATGCCGCAACTTTTTCCTGCTGTACAACAGACGCTAGCTCTTTCAGTCCGCCCAACCAAGACTCTATTTGGTTTTTCTCTTGAGCCAAACCAAACAATGCTTTTGCATAGGGTCTGGCAATCGTTGCGAACTCAGCCATAGATTACAGCTCCTGTTTCAGGGCACTAAGCATTTGCGCATGCTTGTCGGCATCAACTTCACTACGCAAAATAGATTCTGCACCTTTAACGGCCAATGCGGCAACCTGTTCGCGTAATACCTCACGGGCACGGTTAGCTTCCTGTTCCACATCGGCTTTGGCTTGCGCTGCAATGCGGGCAGCCTCATGAGAAGCCTGTTCTTTGGCTTCTTCTACAATTCTGGCCGCACGTTTTTCGGCGTTGGCTACCATTTCGGCAACCTGGTTACGCCCATCGGCTAAGAGTTCTGCAACTTTCTTTTCCGCCTGCTCAAAATCGCTCTTACCGCGTTCGGCTGCCGCCAAACCTTCGGCAATTTTGTCGGCGCGCTCGTCCAACGCTTTTGCAATCGGCGGCCACACAAATTTCATGGTAAACCATACCAGACCGAAAAATACGATTAACTGCGCAAATAAGGTTGCATTGATATTCACTTTACTTAACCTTCGTATTAGGGTTAATCAAACAAACGGTGTTTCATCTGCATGAAAGCAGCTTGCCGTTAGGATTAGCCTGCAAACGGGTTAACAAAGGCAAACAGCAGGGCAATCGCCACACCAATCAGGAATGCGGCGTCAATCAAACCGGCAATCAGGAACAGTTTGGTTTGCAGCGGGCCAATCAGCTCAGGCTGGCGTGCAGAAGATTCCAAATATTTAGAACCCACCATGGCGATGCCGATGGATGCACCCAAAGCGCCCAAAGCAACAATCAGACCACATGCGATAGCAATCAAACCCATTTTAAAACTCCTTAATAAAAAACAAAGGTTAAAACTACGTTGGAAAAACTACTTACTTAAAAAACGGCAAACATCATTAAATTTTAGTGTGCGTCATGCGCCTGGCCGATATACACGAAAGCCAAAGCCATGAAGATAAATGCCTGAAGGGTAATAACCAAAATATGGAAAATAGCCCACACCATACCTGCAAGGATGTGGAATACGAACATAACCGGATCCATTACGCCCACACTGCCGGATACCGCCCATGCGCCACCCAGCAATGCAATCAACAGAAACACCAGCTCTCCGGCATACATATTGCCGAACAACCGCATGCCGTGCGATATTGTTTTAGACAAAAATTCTACGATATTCAGAATAAAGTTGACAGGAGCCAGCCACGGACCGAAAGGTGCCGTAAACATTTCGTGAACCCAGCCGCCGAATCCTTTAATTTTGACATTGTAGTAAAGGCAAATCAACAATACGCCGATAGCCAGTGCCAAAGTGATGTTTAAATCCGCAGTAGGCACAACGCGCAATAATGCATGGTGCTCGCCAGTTACCGCCTGCCAGCCCAAGGGTAGTAAATCCACCGGCAGCAAATCCATCGCATTCATCAGAAAAATCCACACAAACAGCGTCAAACCCAACGGCGCCACGGATTTACGCGACTGTTCGTTGTGCACGATACTTTTACACATATCGTCTACAAATTCGAAAAGTATTTCTACAGCCGCCTGAAAACGACCGGGAACGCCGGAAGTTGCTTTTTGGGCACCGCGCCACAGAAAAAAACTGCCGATTACACCTAAAATTACGGCAAAAAAGACAGCATCCAAATTGATAAATGAAAAATCTGCGATATTTTTCAGGCCTTGCCCTTGGGTTACATCCTGCAGACTTGTCAAGCTCTGTAAGTGGTGCTTGATGTAGTCGGCAGCAGTCATCGTTTCACCTGCCATAATTTCTAACTCTCAACAATGCTAAAAAAACCAAATGGCTGACCACAAACAACCCTGTGATAAAGGGAAAGAATTTCAGTGTTTCATGCCAGACGGTGAAAACAGTCAGCATCAACACCAAAGCCAGCATTACTTTTAAACCCTCTCCCAACATAAATATCTTTCCCGCCCATTGCGGGTACGGCCTGAAAATTTTTAAAAGTAATACCGCGGCTGCCGAAGGCAGCAGGTAACTCGCCCCGCCTGCCAGCGCAGACCAAAACCCGCTACTACCGCTTACAAGGGCACACAATACAGCCGTTACCGCCAATACCGCAAATTGCGCACGCACAATCTTATTCATAAACGTTAAGCCGAAGGCAGATTAAGCGGGCTTACTATAATCAAGATGTGTTTAGGCGTCAAGATAATTATTAATCTTTGTAAATCAAAGATATATTTCGGTTTCATTTTATTTCGTACCGTGCCGTATGCCGCCTGAAAACCACTACATGATACTACATTACAGTAAAAATTAAACGGCGGAATCTCTGCCTATTTGTGCATAATCTGCTTTTTTCCCCGGCTTTTATAAGTTGTTTATATCAAAACAGAGGCCGTCTGAAAATTCAGACGGCCTGCCCGGGCAGTTACAACAGTTTAAGCATCATATTCCACCCCGAGTTGCTGCAACAGGTTTTCCAACGTTTCAGGGGTATCGAAATACAAAACGATTTTGCCTTTTTTCTGGTTTCGGGTCTGCACTTCGGCATTCACGCCCAGTTTGTCAGTAATGGCATCGCTCAAACGGCGGATGTCGGGGTTGGCTTTTTTGACGGTTTCCGCTTTTTTACCTTGGCCTTGATGCAGCAGTTGGCTGCGGCGTTCGACTTCACGCACCGACCAGCCGTTTTTCACGGCTTTTTGGGCCAGCAGCAGTTGATCGACCACCGGTAGGGTTAACAGGGCGCGGGCGTGTCCCATTTCCAAACGGCGCTGATAAAGCATATCCTGAACCGGCTCGGGCAAACCCAAAAGGCGCAGGCTGTTGGAAATAGCACTGCGGCTTTTGCCGACTGCCTTAGCGATGGTTTCGTGTGTCAGGCTGAATTCGTCGGCCAAACGCTTCAGCCCGCGTGCTTCTTCAATGGGGTTGAGGTTTTCGCGCTGCAGGTTTTCAATCAGCCCCATGGCCAGAGCTGTTTCATCGCTGATGCTTTTGATAACAACAGGTATCTCGGACAATCCGGCCAGCTGGCTGGCGCGCCAACGGCGTTCTCCGGCAATCAGTTCGTATTGCGACAGGCCGCGTTCGCGTACGATAACGGGCTGGATAACGCCTTGTGCTTTAATAGATTCGGCCAACTCATGCAGGGCTTCGTCGTCCATCTGCACGCGCGGCTGGTAGCGGCCGGGCTGTATGTCGGATACGGCCACCGTGGTGAGGCGGTCGTTACCGCCGTCGCCGATATTGTTGGAAATCAGTGAATCTAAACCGCGGCCTAAGCCGCCTTTGGGTTTTGCCATGTGGGGTTCCTTTTTTTCAGACGGCCTTAATTGTATCGGATATTGTGTTCGGCCGCACAGGCAGAAGCCCTGTCCTGCTTTATCAATATTATCAATACACCTTAAACGGCAGAAACGACAGATCCATCACATAAGCTTTCGGATTGGACCAGTCTACCCTCACCTTAACGCTGCCGTCCAAATAAGGCCCGGGGTCTTCCGCCATCGGCGGGCTGACGAACGTTTGGACTTTGCCGTTATGCGGGTTTGTCGCAGTGGCAATAATTTCATATTGGTCGATATAGTTGCCGCCACCGGCTTTACGGCTCCACTGCCGCACTTCCTGCACGGCAGCCTGAACCTCCTCCCCGCTTTTCACGGCTTGCTGTCCGCCTTGATATTTCGGCAGCAATATGAAGAAAAACAAACCGCCCAACACCAATGTTGCCAGCCAGGTAACCGGGTTCGGCACTGACACTGAGGCAATCAGCGCAACGGCCAGCAATACGCCTGCTATGATTAATGTGGTCAGGGAAATCATGCTTTTTCCGAATCTGTCAACTTATAGGGTATTGGAATATATTGAGGCCGTCTTTAACGGTGCAGCGCCATATTGTCGCGGTGTATCAGCTCTTCTTCGTTGATGTAGCCGAGCTTGGCCGCAATTTGTTCAGACGGCGTTTTTAAGATTTTTCCGATTTCGCCGCTGCTGTAATTGACCAAACCGCGGGCGATTTCCCTGCCCTCGGTGTTCAACACCGCCACCAGCTCGCCCCGGTGGAAATGACCGTTCACCCGCACGCAGCCCACGGGCAGCAGGCTGCGGTGGTGTGCGGTGAGCGCTTTTTCCGCCCCGTCGTCCACCACCAGGCTGCCCACCATCTGCACATGGCCGAGCAGCCATTGTTTGCGGGCGGCAACGCGGCTGTGGCCGCTGGTAAACAGTGTGCCTATGCTTTCGCCGCGATGCAGGCGCAGCAATACGTCCGGTTCTCGGCCCGATGCCACCACGGTGGCCGCCCCGCTCAAGGCGGCGCGTTTGGCGGCCAGCACTTTGGTGTACATGCCGCCGGTGCCGACGCCGCTGCCCGCGCCGCCTGCCATGTTTTCCAAATCGGGATGTTCGGCGGCAATGCGGCCGATAAACTGCGCCTGCGGGTTTTTGCGCGGGTCGCTGTCGTACAGGCCTTGCTGGTCGGTGAGGATAATCAGGGCGTCGGCATCAACTAGATTGGTAACCAATGCGCCTAAAGTGTCGTTATCGCCGAGTTTGATTTCATCGGTGGTAACGGTGTCGTTTTCATTGATAATCGGCACGATGCCTTTTTCTAGCAGCGTCAGCAGGGTGCTGCGGGCGTTGAGGTAACGGGTACGGTTGCTCAAATCTTCGTGGGTGAGCAGGATTTGTGCAGTATGTATATGATGCGGCCGGAACGCGCTTTCATAGGCCTGCGCAATGCCCATCTGCCCCACGGCGGCGGCGGCCTGCAATTCGTTGAGGGCTTTGGGGCGTTTCGGCCAACCCAAACGCTTGATGCCTTCGGCAATCGCCCCGCTGGATACGAAAACCACGCCTACCCCGTTCTGTTTCAAGGCTGTAATCTGTGCCGCCCACAGGTTGAGGGCGGCTTGGTCTATGCCCTTGCCTTCGGCAGTTACCAGGCTGGAACCGACTTTTACTACAATCAGTTTGGCTTGGGATAAATTTTCAGTTTGCATGCTGTTCTTTCGATTTTTCTTTCATACGGCCTCAAACCTTATCGGAGCCGTATGAAAAAACGGTTGGAGTTATTCACGGTTGCGGCCGTGCCAGAAATACCGCCACACAAAGGCGGGAAACGCGAAAACCAGATACAGGCACACAACCACCGCATAAAATTCCCAATCCTGCGGATGTACGCTGCCCGCCCGCGATTCAAGCAAACGGGCCAAACCGGCGGTGATACCGAAACCGACAAACAGCTCGAACAGGTGGTGGCCGAAATGCTTGCGCTTGAGCGGGAAAATACCGAGCAGGCGCGGGGTAAGAAACGGGGTGTTGGCGAAAATAAATGCCAGCAGCAATAAAATATACATAGATTCGGTCATATGGAAACCTTGTGTTGATTCAGACGGCCTGAAGTCTTTATTCTTTGGTTTTGATTAGGGTCTGTTGACAATTAACGCAACGGCGGTGTTTTTGGTCAAAAATCCCCGTCTGCAGCGTTAAAAATGCTCGCAAGGTGTCCAACCTTGCTGCGCTTTTTGCCTTGCATCTGCGAATTTTCCCTCAAAAAACCGCTTCGCAAGCCTTCTGACCACACTCCCTAAAAGGCGGCGCGGAATCCGAAAATACCCTGCCGCCCTTAAGGCCGTCTGAAAGATTTTCGGCACGGCCGCCATATTAGCAAAAACGGCAACGCCCGTGGGGTTGCCGTTCGGTTTGCATAAGCCTGTAGGGGCTTACAGGGTATTCTCCAGCGCTTTCAAACACCAGTCCATCACGCTTTGCGGCATCACGCCCCAAACCAGCAGCAGCGCGGCGTTAACCGATAAAAACACTCTCGCCGCCGCATTGCCGCCGACGGGCTGCCCGTTGGCAGCGGGATCGAAATACATCACTTTCACCACGCGCAGGTAGTAGAACGCGCCAATCAGGCTCATCACCACAGCAAACACCGACAGCCAGATATAACCTTGAGACAACAACGCCTTAATCACGGCAAACTTGGCATAAAAACCCATCAGCGGCGGAATGCCGGCCATTGAAAACATGGCCAGCAGCATCAGAAAGGCATACCAGGCATTGCGCTGGTTCAAGCCGGCCAAATCGTTGACTTCTTCGCATTCCACGGCCTCGTCAGACAACAGCATCAACACGCCGAAGCCCACCAAGCCCATCACCACATAAGCGATGGCGTAATACAAACCGGCGGTAAAACCCAGCGCGCCGGCCATAAACGCCAGCAGGATAAAGCCCATATGGGAAATGGTGGAATAGGCAAACATACGCTTGATATTGGTTTGCATAATCGCCGCCAGATTACCGATCAGCAGCGAGGCCACTGCGAGAACCGCCAGCATCTGCGTCCAATCTTGGTTCAGCGTGCCCAAACCCGTTACCAAAATGCGGAAAGCAAACACCACGGCGGCGATTTTAGGCACGCTGCCCACAAAAGCGGCCACCGAAGCGGGCGCACCCTGATACACATCGGGCACCCACATATGAAACGGCACCGCTCCCAGCTTGAACGCCACCGCCACCACGATAAACACCACACCGAGCTTCAGCAGCCATTCCTGCGCCTGGCCGTCGTAGGCCGTTGCCAGCACGGTGGCGAACTCCAGCGAACCGGTGGCGCCGTACACCATGGAAATGCCGTACAGCAGCAAGCCCGAAGCGAGCGCGCCCAGCACGAAATATTTCAGCGCGGCCTCGGCAGCTTTGGCCGAATCGCGGCGCAAGGCAATCATGGCATACAGAGACAGCGACAGCAGCTCCAAACCTATATAGGCAGTTAGAAAATTTCCCGCACTCACCATCACGCTCATGCCGGTAAGGGCGAACAGCGACAAGGTGTAAAACTCGCCTTTAAAGATATTGCGCGCCCGGTTATAGGGCTTGCTGTACACAAACAAGGCGAACAAGCCGGCATACATCACCATTTTCGACAGGCGCGACATGCCGTCGGCGATATACATGCCGCCGAACGTGTACACGCTGTCGGGCGTCCACACCAGCCATTGCGTAACCGCCACCGCCGCCAAAGAAAGCAGGCTCAGGATATGGGTGATGAAGCGGTTTTCGTCTTTCACCCACAAATCTGCCAGCAGCACGATAAATAATGCCGATGCCAGCACGATTTCAGGCATGGCGGGGATTAAATTCAAATCGGTCCAATTCATTCGCACACCTCAAATCTTGCTTTGCGCCACTTGGCTGATTAAATCGTTGGCCGCCTGATGAACTACTTCAATTATCGGGTTCGGCCACAAGCCCATGCCCAACACCGCCACGGCGAGAATAGCCAAAACGGCGAACTCGCGGCAGTTGATGTCTTGCATTTCTTTCACTTCGGGGTTGGTGATTTCACCGAAAATCACGCGCTTATACATCCACAAGGTATAAGAAGCACCGTAAATCAGCGTCAGCGCGGCCAGCGCGCCTACCCAGAAATTCACTTCCACCGCGCCCATAATCACCATAAATTCGCCCACGAAACCCGAAGTGGCGGGCAAACCGGCATTAGCCATGCCGAACAGCATCATAAAAGCGGCGAACTTCGGCATCACGTTTACCACGCCGCCGTAGTCGGCGATATTGCGGCTGTGCAGGCGGTCGTACATCACGCCGATGCACATAAACATTGCGGCAGAAACAAAACCGTGTGAAATCATTTGGATAACCGCACCTTTCAACGCCCAGTCGTTCAGATGGCCGTCAACAAACAGAAACATACCCAAAGTAACGAAACCCATGTGGCTGATAGAAGAATAAGCCACCAGTTTTTTCATATCGGTCTGCACCAACGCCACCATGCCGATATAAATCACCGCAATCAGGCTCAGCACCACAATTGCGGGCGCGAAATAGCGCGACGCGTCGGGCAGAATCGGCAGGATAAAACGCAGGAAACCGTAGGCACCCACTTTCAGCGTAACCGCAGCCAACACCATGGAACCGCCCGTTGGCGCTTCAACGTGGGCATCGGGCAGCCAGGTGTGCACCGGCCACATCGGCACTTTCACCGCGAAAGACAGGAAAAACGCGATAAACAGCAATTGCTGCACGCCCAGCGGAATCTGCTTCAGGTTTTGAAAGTCCGCAATCGAAAAGCTGCCGCCGGCCTGATTAGACAGATAAACCAAACCCACCAGCATCAGCAGCGAGCCGAGCAGGGTGTAGAGAAACAGCTTCACCGAGGCATACACGCGGCGCGGGCCACCCCACATACCGATAATCAGGTAGAGCGGAATCAGCATGCCCTCGAAGAACACATAAAACAGAACCGCATCCTGCGCGGCAAACGCACCGTTAATCAGGCCGGACATAATCAAAAAAGCCGCCATATACTGCGCGGGGCGTTTCTGAATCACTTCCCACCCCGCCAGCACCACCATCAGCGTGATAAAGGCGTTCAGAATGACGAACAGCACCGAAATACCGTCCACACCCAGCGCATAATTGATATTCAGCGCGGGAATCCACTGGTGGAATTCGGCAAACTGATAGCCGCCGTTCAAACGGTCGAATTGCGTAAACAGCGGCAGCGTAACCAAAAAGCCCGCCAGTGCACCAATCAAGGCCAAAATGCGCGCCAAGGGCGCACGCTTGTCGCCGCCCGTGGCCAGAACCAGCACGCCGGCGATAATCGGCACCCATATTGCCAAGCTGAGTAGGTGGTTGGAAAACATGGTTTTTTCCTGTGGTTTTGTAAATCAAAAGTTGTTGTGTGTTTTTATGCGGTGCAGGTTTCAGACGGCCTCTCATACAACCTGCAGCGATAGGCCGTCTGAAATTTATATAGGACGGTTTTTACTTTATGCCTTTGCCTTCAGTAGTGGCTACTACTTCAGCAACAGGGTTTTCACACCCGTTTCCTGCAATATTCTTGCGGCCTGTTTGTCGAAAGTAACAAACTGATCCGCACCGAGCATGGCGCCGCAGAACGCATTAATGCCGTCGGCGAAATCACCGTTACGCTCCATCATGGCGAAGCCTGCTTCAATTTCGTTTTCCTGCACCACCAGCTTAGGCACGGACGAGACGAAATCACGTAACAGCGCCAAGATGTCGGCAAGCGGGATTTTGTAGCTTCGGTTCAATACCCACACGGTTTCAATCAAAACGGTGGTGGGGATAATCACGCTTTCGGCCTGCTCCAGCAATTCGACGGCGGCGTTTTGCTGCGCTTCGTCGTCATTCACAAACAGCCGCACCAACACGTTGGTATCAATGGCAATGCTGCTCACGGCTTACGCTCCATACCCGCGCCCGCTACGGCGGCTTCGGCAACGGCCTGATTCATGTCTTCCACGCTCAAATGTACGCCCGCCTCGTTTTTCAGACGGCCTGCGAATTCGCGGATACTTTTGGTTTGCGCAGGTTTTGCTTTGGCCCTAATCCGTAACTCACCGTTTGGCAGCTTGGACACTTCCATTTCGTCGCCCGCACTGATGCCCAAATGGTGCAGGAACTCTTGTTTAAAAGTTACTTGGCTTTTGCTGCTCAGCCGTAAGGTGGTTGCCATATCGTTACTCTTTTGGGAATCTGTCGGTAAGGTTTATTTTACCTTACCGACAGACAGCAAACAAGACAGAGGCCGTCTGAATGTCTGTAACGGCGGCTTGCCACCCTGCCCTCTTGCAAGCCTTTCAGACGGCCTTACTGAAACCAAAGCCCCCAGAAAAACGCCACAATCAGCACCAGCACGCCGAACACCATGGCGGCGGCGTAGGTGTAGATAAAACCGGTTTGCATTTTGCGCACTTGGGCGGCCAGCGCGCCGACGGCTTTGGCCGAGCCGTTGACGATACCGTTGTCGATAATGGCGGTATCGCCCACTTTCCAGAAGAAATTGCCCAATGCGCGGCTGCCTTTGGCAAACACGTTGAAGTAAATCACGTCTAAGTAGTATTTATTGTCGAGCAGGGTGTAAACCGGCTTGAAGGCGGCAGCAATCTTGGCCGGCAGGTTCGGAGCTTTCACATACAGCAGCCATGCCGTTACCACGCCCGCGATGGCGAGATAGAGCACGGGCGTGTGCAGGCTGTGGGAAACCATGGCCAGCGGGCCGTGGAAGGCTTCGGCCATTTTCGCCATCACGGGATGGGCTTCGTGGTTCACATAAATCACATCTTTGAAGAAATCACCGTAGAGCATGGGTTCGATGGCGATATAGCCGATAACCACCGACGGAATGGCCAACAAAATCAGCGGCAAAGTAACCACCCACGGGCTTTCGTGCGGGTTGTCGTTTTTGCCCAAGCCGTGATGATGTTCGTCGTGGCCGTCTGAATGATGGTCATGCTCGATTTCACGCCATTTTTCTTTACCGTGGAACACCATGAAATATTGGCGGAAAGCATAGAAAGCGGTAACGAACACGCTGGCAAGCACGGCGAAATAGGCGAAACCGCTACCCGGCAAATCGCTGAAATGCACGGCTTCGATAATCGAATCTTTGGAATAGAAACCGGAGAAGAAGGGCGTGCCGATCAGCGCCAAGTTGCCAAGCAGCATGGTCAGCCAAGTAATCGGCATGTATTTTTTCAGGTTGCCCATATGGCGCATATCCTGATCGTGGTGCATACCGATAATGGCGCTGCCCGCAGCCAAGAACAGCAGGGCTTTGAAGAAAGCGTGGGTCATCACATGGAACATCGCAATCGAATAGGCCGACACGCCCAAAGCCACGGTCATATAGCCCAATTGCGACAGGGTGGAATAAGCCACCACACGCTTGATATCGTTTTGAATGGTGCCCAAAAAGCCCATAAACAGTGCGGTAATCGCACCCACCACCATAATCACGCTCAAAGCGGTGGTGGAAAGCTCGTAAATCGGCGACATACGCGACACCATAAACAAGCCGGCGGTTACCATGGTGGCCGCGTGAATCAAAGCCGAAATCGGCGTCGGGCCTTCCATGGAGTCGGGCAGCCAAACGTGCAGCGGAAATTGTGCCGATTTACCCATTGCGCCCACAAACAACAACAGGCAGGTAACGGTGATCAGGCTCCATTCCACACCGGGGAAAAGCTGGATGGTGGCGTGTTGCACATTGGGCAGATAAGCAAACACATCCGCATAGCGCAAGCTGCCGCCGAAATAGGCCAAAATCAAACCGATACCCAAGATAAAACCGAAATCGCCCACACGGTTCACCAAAAACGCTTTCAGGTTGGCGAAAACCGCGCTTTCGCGTTTGAAATAGAAACCGATAAGCAGATAAGACACCAAGCCCACGGCTTCCCAGCCGAAGAAGAGCTGGACGAAGTTGTTGCTCATCACCAGCATCAGCATGGAGAAGGTAAACAGCGAGATATAGCTGAAAAAGCGTTGGTAGCCCACTTTTTCATCGTGCATATAGCCGATGGTGTAGATATGCACCATCAGCGACACAAACGTTACCACCACCATCATCATGGCGGTTAGGCTGTCAACCAGAAAGCCCACCGAGAAATCCAAACCGCCCATAGTGAGCCAGGTATACACGTTTTCGTCGAACTTGGCGCGCGAGCCGTCGATAAAGCCCCACAGCACATAGGCCGACAACACGGTGGAAACGGCCACACCCAAAATGGTAACCGTGTGCGCGCCCGCACGGCCGATCTGCTTGCCGAACAGGCCCGCCAGCAGGCAGCCTGCCAAGGGAGCCAACGCGATGGCGAGATATAGAGTCATGTCGTTCATAGAAACGAACCTTTTAATTTAAAAATGTTTCCGGCCTTTTCAGACGGCCTTCATATGGTTAAAACGCTTCTTCCGTATAACCGTTTAACTTAAAAAATTTGTCCCACATCTGTTCGAGTTTACCGAAAAATCCGCTGCCGTATTTTTTCACGGGTTTCCAAGGTTCTGTGGAACAGCCGCCTTCCTGCCCCGTTTGAACCAAGCGCAAGTTTCCTTCTTGCTTTTCCAAACAGAAATAAATATGGTGTGCATTCTTTAACCCACCACGGGTACTTTCATCTATTATAGAAGCACTTATGGGTTCGTTATACTTCAATTCTCCGTTATTTCCATCAAAAAATGGAACACATTTATCTCTACTGCTGCCATCAGGCTCTTGCGGAGCAAAACCTTCAGGTTTTTTTTGGCCTGAAAACTGAATATTTACTATTCTTTTACCATGACTCACATAAAGACAAGGAAAGCCATTTTTCAGCGTAACACGTCCGATACCATCCCTACCTTCCCTAACGGTAGAAACAGAAAATGCAGGGAATGAAAATACCAATAAAACAAGAGGTAAAATTATTCTTTTCATTTCCTATACCTCATTTCAAAAACTCAGGAAAATTTTTGTTATCCACACCTAATACTGTCAAATTTAAATTAGAACTTTTGGGCATCAAATTAGAGTTTTTAGGATTATTTTTAAAATCCTTCAATATCCTTAGCCAATGTATATAAATATCCCTTCCATAATCTTGCCTATAGTTACGGCCATGTGTTGTATACATATAGTCATCAGCAATAATATTACCTTGTTGTTCCATATTAAAATCAGATAATTCTTTTCTTTTATTTATTACAAACTTATATTCATACGCATATCCTTGAAAATACCCCAATTGTCCTGAAATTGCCGCACCTGCAGTTTTTACGGCATATCCCATCTGATACTGCCAAACATGTACCATTTCATGAACAAACGTATGTAGATTTACTAAATCTTTTTCCATATTACTATTTTTAATATCCGAAAAATCAGCCCGATAAATTTCCGAAGGGAAATATATGGTGCCGTCCGGTGTCATCGCGGTTGTATTGTCCTGAAGCCAGCCGAGAAACTCCCCTTCGTGTACTTTAACCAAATCCGGATTTACCGCATTTTTAAAAACCGCCTGTACAATTTTCTTTTCCCCTGCCGTTAAAGAACGTGTCTGCACGATTCTCTTCAACGTGATTTTCCCTTGGGCATTTTTAACCAATGAGAATGAGGATGCCGACTGCTTCAAACTATTTTTAAATGACACAACCGTACGTCTGGTTTGGTCTTTCACATAGTTTGCCGCCATCTCTTTCAAATAAGTGACCACATCATTCGGCAGGCCGGGCAGCTTCAATAAGTCGGCAAAACGGTTGGCAGCATTGTTTTTTGCGGCCGACACGGTAGGCGCAGCACAACAGGCTATTTCCAGCGCGGCAAATACCCGTATATCGCTTACCTGTAAAGGTTTGTCGTTTTCGATGTTTAAAGTGCTGCCCGCCGCATCGGTTGTACCGCTGTAAACGGAACCGTCTGAAAGCTCTATTTCATAGGCAAGGTTTTTCAGCGGGTTTCCTTGTTCGTCTTGCAAAACAAAGGCCGCACCGTATTTCGCGGCAGGCAGCTTCAACACCTGCCCAACCTTAATCAAATCACTCTTCAAGCCGTTGAGCGATTTTAATTCTGCCACGGTCGTACCGTATTTCTTCGCCAAACCCGAAAGGGTATCGCCCGATACGACGGTATGCGCCGATACGGAAACTTTCAGCACCTGCCCGACTTTAATCAAATCGCTCTTCAAACCGTTAAGCGATTTCAACCCTGCCACGGTCGTGCCGTATTTTTTCGCCAATGCCGATAAGGTGTCGCCCGATACAACTTTGTGTGTTACTTCTGCCATGATGAAACTCCCGAAATAAAAATAATTTGGCGTTTTTCATGAGGCTTGACGTTTTCAGACGGCCTTTCAGCCTTTTTCATAACCTTCGTAGTAATACGACTGCTCTATGCCCTTGAAGATGATTTCGCGGTTGTCCACATCGCCGGTGAGGTGTTTTTGCAGCAGGAAACGCAATTCCAAATCGTTAATCGGGCTGCGTTCCATCGCCTGCAAATACAGGGTTTTGTCGACGTGTTGCCAGTTCACCACTTTTTTCAAATTCTTCTTCAACACCAAATCCAGCCAGATGCGTGTACTTCTGCCGTTGCCCTCTAAAAACGGGTGGGCGATGTTCATTTCCACATATTTGGCGATGATTTCTTCAAACGTGGTTTCCGGCATCTGCTCGATTTTTGCCAGTGCTTCTTTCAAATAGAGCGCGTTGGCAAAGCGGAAACCGCCTTTGAAAATATTCTGCTCGCGGATTTCGCCCGCAAATTCATACAAACCGCTAAACAGATAAGCGTGTATCTGTTGCAGGCCGCGCGTGGTGCCTACTTCGATTTGGTGAATGTCGCCGCTTTCAAACAGGCGGTAGGCATTTTGCAGGCTTTTTCCGTCTATCGATTTCATGGTTTATCCGCTTTCAGACGGCCTGATATTCACGCAGGCCGTCTGAAAATCAGCCTTTCAACGTATCCAAATCGGCCACGTTAATCGTATTGCGGTTGCGGAACACCAGCACCATAATCGCCAAGCCGATGGCGGATTCTGCGGCGGCCACGGTTAAGATGAAAAACACGAAAATCTGCCCGGCCGTGTCGCCCAAGTATTGCGAAAACGCGATAAAGTTGAAGTTTACCGCCAGCAGCATCAATTCGATCGACATCAGCAGAATCAGCACGTTTTTGCGGTTCATAAAAATACCCATGGCGCTGATGCCGAACAGAAGTGCGGCCAAAACCAGATAATGCGTTAAGGTAATCATGCTTTGCCCTCCTCTTTGCCGTCCGAATCCGTTTCGTCTGCCGTTTCAGACGGCCTGACGGCTTCCATTTTCACCATACGCAAACGGCCTTCTTTGGCATTGACTTTCACCTGATCGGCAGGGTTGACGGTTTTGGGGTTAAACGTTTTGCGGTGCACCAGCGCAATCGCCGCCACCATGCCCAACACCAGCAACACGCCCGCCAGCTCGAACGGCAGCAGGTAGGTGGTGTAGAGCTGGCTGCCCAAATCGCGCACGTTGCTGTAATCGGCGGGAATCTCTTTCATCGCGCCGAACGCGGCAAGATTGGTTTTCGGGTTCACCAAAATCAGAATCAGCGCCACCGACATCAACACGCCCACCAAACCGGCTACCGGCGCATGACGCCAAAAGCCCGCGCGCATTTCTTCGATGTCGATGTTCAGCATCATCACCACAAACAGGAACAGCACCATCACCGCGCCCACATACACCAACACCAGCGTGATGCCCAAGAATTCGGCCTGCATCAGCATCCACATCAGCGCGCTCACGCAGAAAGTAAGCACCAGATACAGCGCCGCGTGTACGGGGTTTTTTACGGTTACGGTTTTCAGCGCGCCGAACAACACGATGGCCGCCAGAATATAGAACAGGATTGCAGTAAAAGTCATCGCTCTTATCCTTATCGGTAGGGCGCGTCGGCCGCTTTGCGTTTGGCGATTTCGTTTTCGTATTTATCGCCGATGGCCAGCAGCATGGGTTTGGTGTAATACAGATCGCCACGTTTTTCGCCGTGGTATTCGAGAATATGGGTTTCCACAATCGCGTCCACCGGGCAGGCTTCTTCGCAGAAGCCGCAGAAAATGCACTTGGTCAAATCAATATCGTAACGCGTGGTGCGGCGGGTGCCGTCTTCGCGCTGCTCCGATTCGATATTGATGGCCATCGCCGGACAAACCGCTTCGCACAGTTTGCAGGCGATGCAGCGCTCTTCACCGTTGGGATACCGCCGCTGTGCGTGCAGGCCGCGGAAACGCACCGACTGCGGCGTTTTCTCTTCGGGAAACATAATCGTTTCTTTGCGGGCGAAGAAGTTTTTGAGCGTTACGCCCATGCCTTTTACCAATTCGCCGAGCAGGAAGGTTTTTACTAGGTTTGCCATATCGATTACCCTTTTGGATAGGGGTTTGTGTTTATTAACTGTTTGTCCGGGGTTTCATACGGCCTGTCATTTCCATAAACTCAGCGGCGAAATCATCCACAAGCCGATCACCACGATGCCGACAAAGCCGATAGGAATCAGCACCTTCCAACCCAAACGCATGATTTGGTCGTAGCGGTAGCGCGGGAAAGTGGCGCGTATCCACAAATAGCCGTAAAGAATAAAGGCCATTTTCACAAACATCCAGAATGCGCCCGGCGTGCCGATAAAACCCCAACTTTGCGGAAAAGGCGAGAGCCAGCCGCCCAAAAACATCAGCGAAGTGAGCGCAGCAATCAGAATCATGAAAATATATTCTGCCAAAAAGAAGAGCGCAAACGCGAAGCCGGAATATTCCACGTGGAAACCGGCCACGATTTCCGATTCGCCCTCGGCCACGTCGAACGGGGCGCGGTTGGTTTCGGCCACGGCGGAAATCAGGTAAACGATAAACAGCGGAAAGAGCGGCAGCCAGTTCCAAGAAAAAATCGAGCCGCCGGCAATGCCCTCGCTCTGCCCCTCTACGATGTCGATAAAGTTCAGGCTGCCCGACACCATCACCACGCCCACCAAAGCCGCACCCATGGCGATTTCATAGGAAATGGTTTGCGCCGAAGAACGCATCGCGCCCAAAAACGAATATTTCGAGTTGGATGCCCAACCGGCGATAATCACACCGTACACCGACAGCGAAGTAATCATCAGAATAAACAGCAGGCCGGCGTTAACGTTGGTGAGCCACCATTCGCTGCTGAACGGAATCACCGCCCATGCGGCAAACGCAGGGGCAAGCGACATCATCGGGCCGATATAGAACAGGGCTTTGTTCGACAGCTTGGGGCGGGTTACTTCTTTAAACAGCAGTTTGAACACGTCGGCAAACGGCTGAATCAGGCCGAACGGGCCGGTTACGTTGGGGCCGACGCGCAACTGCATATAGCCGATTACCTTGCGCTCGAAATAAGTGAGGTAGGCCACAGTGAGAATCAGCGGAATCAGGATAATCACAATTTTTACGATAATCGACACCACCAGGCCGACATCGTTGCCCAGCGCGCCCATTCCGAGCTGCATGGCAAACAAGGCTTGGAACCACTCTTGCATGATTATGCCCTTTCCAATTCAATGCGGTTCATTAACGCACCCAGCGCGGCATTTACGGTATGCAGCGGCAGATACACCACGTTTTCGGGCAGGTACACATCGGCCGCCACGCTCACGTCAACGCGCGCACCGCCTTGCACGGCCTGCACACGTTCGCCGTCTTGCAGGCCGAGCGCAGCCAGCGTGTTCGGATGCACACGGGCGGCGGGGGTTTGCGCATGGCTGGTGGCTTGCAGCGGTGCCGAACGGCGCACCAGCGCATCAGTGTGGTAAATGCCGACGCCGCCCACGCGCATCAGTACATGATTGCCGTCTGCGACCGCAGAAAGTCCCTGTCGGGAAACGCTTGCGCCCTGCCAAGTGCTTTGGTTGTTTAATTTTTCAGACAGGCCTTCTTGCCCAACGGCTTCTTTCAGCACCTGTTCGCTGCTGTCGTATTCAAAACCGTCCAAGCCGAACACATTGCCCAACACGCGCAATACTTTCCACAAGGGGCGGCTGTCGGCCAAGCCTTTCACCACGCCGTGGAACGATTGCAGGCGGCCTTCCATATTGATAAAGCTGCCCGACGTTTCGGTAAACGGCGCAACCGGCAGCATCACGTCGCACACTTCGCGCAAGGTTTCGCTTTCAAACGGAGTGAACGCCATCACGCTTTGCGCCTGTTTCAGCGCGGCCACGGCTTTGGCGCCGCCCGCCACGTCGATTTCCGGCTCCACGTTCAAGAGCAGCACGGCTTTTTTCGGCTGTGCCAGCATTTCCTGCACGGTTTGGCCGCCGTTCACGCCCAACACGTCTGCGCCCACGCTGTTGGCAGCCTGCGGCAGGATGCCCAAAACGGCGCCGGTGGCTGCGGCCAGTTGTTGCGCGGCGGCGTAAATCGCGGCGTAATCGGGATGGTTCTGCACTTCCGCGCCCAATATCACGGCGGCTTTTTCAGCCTGCTTGAGGCCGTCTGAAACGGCACTTTGCGTGTCTTGCGCCAGTTTGCTCAAGAAGTCCGCCCAATCGTTGGGATGCAATACTTCGTGCGCGAACAGCGGCATATGCAGCTCTTCCCTGCTGCTGGCAATCACGCTCAGAGCCATATAAGACTTGGCGGCGCGGCGCAAACGGGCGGTTAGCAGCGGCTGTTCTTTGCGCAGGTTGGCACCCACCACCAATACGGCGTCGGCGTTGCCCAAATCTTCGATGCTCTGGCCCAGCCATTGTGCACCTTGCAGGCTGCCGGCAAGGCGGTTGTCCTGCTGCATCAGGCGGGTGTCGAAATGTTTGATGCCCAAGCCGTTAGCCAGTTTTTTCGCCAGATACAGCTCTTCCACGGTGTTCGCCGGGTTGGCCCAGACGCCGATTTGGTCTTGGCCGTCTTCTTTGGCGATGCACTCCAATGTTTTCTTCACATATTCCAGCGCGGTTTGCCAGTCCACTTCGTGCCATTCGCCGCCGTGTTTGATTTTCGGCGTTTTCAGACGGCTTTCGTGATACAGGCCCTCATAGGCGAAACGGTCGCGGTCGGCAATCCAGCATTCGTTGATGGCTTCGTTTTCCAGCGGCAGCACGCGGCGCACGGTGTGGTCTTTGGTTTGCACGATCAGGTTGCTGCCCAGCGCGTCATGGGCGGAAATCGATTTGCGGCGGCTCAATTCCCACGAGCGGGCGTCATAACGGAACGGTTTGCTGGTGAGCGCGCCGACGGGGCACAAATCAATCACGTTGCCCGACAATTCGGTTTCCACCGCTTTGCCGATAAACGGCATGATTTCGGAAAACTCGCCGCGGTTGGCCATGGCGATTTCCTGCACGCCCGCGATTTCTTCGGTGAAGCGCACGCAGCGGGTGCAGTGGATGCAGCGGCTCATCTCGACGGCGGAAACCAGCGGCCCCATGTCTTTGCCGACCACCGAACGCTTTTCTTCGGTGTAGCGGCTGGCCGATTTGCCGTAGCCCACGGCCAAATCCTGCAACTGGCATTCGCCGCCCTGGTCGCAAATCGGGCAGTCGAGCGGGTGGTTGATGAGCAGAAACTCCATCACCCCGGCCTGCGCCTGTTTGGCCTTGGCCGAATGGGTGTGCACCACCATGCCGTCGGTTACCGGCGTGGCGCAGGCAGGCAGCGGTTTGGGGGCTTTTTCCACTTCCACCAAACACATGCGGCAGTTGGCGGCGATAGACAATTTTTTGTGGTAGCAGAAGTGCGGAATATAGGTGCCCAATTCGTGCGCCGCTTCCATCACAGTCGCGCCCTGCTTGACTGCAATCTGTTTACCGTCGATTTCGATTTGTAACATGGTGTGTTTCCTAGTTACGGATTTTTAAAGGTTTTTGCTTAAGGCCGTCTGAAAAAAGTTTTTCAGACAGGCATTTTGTTACTTTCAGGTAGCCTAATGTTTACTGCACCGTTTCCGTTGCTTCATTCTTATGCAGCTAGCTTATATCCGCCCGTTGTAGTGTGTGTGGCGCAGCCACGCACGGGATTGTGCGGTTTAAGTTCAAGCAACGCGTGCGTGCCGGGGGCACACACCCTACGCTTGTTACTCTTAACTACTCGCTGAATTGTTGGGCAGTTTGTTCAAAAAAGGCAATAACCTTCTTTAACCTCAATACCACATCTTCAGGATTTAACTTATCTTCTTTATTTCCAAGCCAATCTTCGCAAGCAATAACAGCAGCCGTCATGGTTTTACCTGAACCGAATCTTTTTGGCTTGTGAAGAGAAAAATTACTTTCTCGAGCTTTCTCTGATAAATATTTAAAATATGATTTAGCTTTGCTAGATTGTTGGTTTGTATCTCTTATTTTGAAACACAATTTCGCATTTTTACTTTCAATCTGCACATAAACCAACTGATGAGCTGCCAAAACACCCCACCATAATCCGCCTGCCGCATTGGCAGCATAATTCCAATTTTTTAACAATTCTCTTTCATCTAAAAAAACAAAAAAACCTTGCCAATCATACTTATTCCATTTACCGATTTCTTTGTCTTTAAATGTTTGATTTCTACCTTCGAGCATACGCAAACGTACTAAAAAATCTTGAAAAATATCATTTTCAATCTGTTGGTATTTTTCTAAAATTTTTAAAAAGTCTTGCCGTAAAAATGTATGGAAACCATCTCGTTTGACATATTCCAAACTGCCTGCACTTTGATTGCCTGTTTTCAGATAAATACATACCGGATTGGCATAGTTATGCTTAAGGCAATCTTTTTCCGCAATTTCACGGTAGCGTCTCAACTGGTTATTGTGTTGCGCTGTATTGGTTTTATCTTCAATAATCAAACGGTAATGTTGATTAACTAATACCCAAATATCAATACCCTCATGCTGCCGTTTCGCTTCAACGGAAGTAATGATGCCGTCAAAATCAGGATGATGTTTGCGCAATAATGCAGTAATAAACTCACAGCTACACTGATTAAGCTCAGGATAATCTTCTTCCCACGCTTCATCACCAAATAATAACAACCAAGTAATAAAAGCGTCTTGGCTAAGCTCTTTAGTGGCAATATTAAAAATATTGGGCTTATTTCTTTCCACCGTTAAATGCCCCTGTGATGCAAATTATTATTTTATCTTAATTAATTTATTATCTTTTTCAGACGGCCTATTCGACCCCAAAGCCGTCTGAAACTCAACACCACTTATGCTCTTTAGCCGGCTTGCCATGCTCAATATAATGTTCAAACTCATGACGGAAGTGTTTGGTAAAGCTGCGCACGGGGAACACGGCGGCGTCGGCCAAGGCGCAGATGGTACGGCCGGCCATGTTATTGCCGATGGAATCGAGCAGTTCCAAATCTTCGGGTTTGCCTTTGCCGCTGGCGATGCGGTGCACGATGCGGTAGAGCCAGCCGGTGCCTTCGCGGCAGGGGGTGCATTGGCCGCAGGATTCTTCGTGGTAGAAATAGCTTAAGCGTTCCAGCGCTTTCACCATACACACGTCTTCGTCCATCACGATCACTGCGCCGGAGCCGAGCATGGAACCGGCTTTGGCGATGGAATCGTAGTCCATATTCAGGCTCATCATGATGTCGGCGGGCAGCACGGGGGCGGACGAGCCGCCGGGAATCACGGCTTTGAGTTTTTTGCCGTCTTTCATGCCGCCGGCCATTTCCAGCAGCTTGGCAAACGGCGTGCCCAGCGGCACTTCGTAGTTGCCGGGGCGGTTAACGTGGCCGGAAATGGAAAACAGCTTGGTGCCGCCGGCGTTTTCGATGCCTTGTTCGGCAAAGGTTTTGCCGCCGTCGCGGATGATAAACGGCACGGAGGCGAAGGTTTCGGTGTTGTTGATGGTGGTGGGTTTGCCGTAGAGGCCGTATGAAGCGGGGAACGGCGGTTTGAAGCGCGGCTGGCCTTTTTTGCCTTCCAAGCTCTCCAACAGCGCGGTTTCTTCGCCGCAGATGTAGGCGCCGTAGCCGTGGGCTGCGAACAGCTCGAAATCGAAGCCCAAGCCCATGATGTTTTTACCCAGATAACCGGCTTGGCGCGCTTCGGCCAGCGCGGCTTCAAAGCGTTGGTAGCCTTCGAAGATTTCGCCGTGGATATAGTTGTAACCTGCTTCGGCGCCCATGGCGTAGCCGGCGATAATCATGCCTTCGATCAGGGCGTGCGGGTTGAAGTTGATGATGTCGCGGTCTTTAAACGTGCCGGGTTCGCCTTCGTCGGTGTTGCAGACAACGTATTTGGCGCCGGGGAACGAACGGGGCATAAAGCTCCATTTCAGGCCGGTGGGGAAGCCTGCGCCGCCGCGGCCGCGCAAGCCGGACGTTTTCACTTCGGCGATCACGTCGTCTTGCGAGATTTTTTCGCTGAGGATTTTGCGCAAGGCCTGATAGCCACCGCGCTTCACGTATTCTTCCAGCGTCCAGCAGTTCGGGTTTTGGGTGTCCACTCGGTCAAAAATGACGCCTGATTGGTAAATAGCCATTTGTGTGCCCTGTCGGTTAACTTTTGCTTTAATCTATCTCGGTTTTATTCGGTTTCGCAGGTCTGGCATTGATGCCCGACAAAATATCTCTAACCATTCGTCGGGTATCAATGCCCGACCTACTGTTGTTTTCAGACGGCCTGTATTTGTGTTGGGTTTTCAACCCTACCTACTCTTGCCCACCTACCATCGCCAAAAATTCGCTTTCGGTCAGCTTGGGCGTATCGTTGGCCAACTCGTAATAAGGTGCCTTGCAATCGATAAAAATTTGGCTTTCCAACTCGAAACCGGCATTGTCGGCAAACAATCCGGCGTTGATGTAATAATCGTCGCCCACCTGCACAAACAAATGCGTGCCGCATTGTTTGCAGAAACAGCGCTCCGCCCACTCGGACGAGCGGTAACGGCCGATGTGTCCGCCGCCGCTGATTTCAGGCGTTTTGGCCGTTAGGGTAAAGCCCGCACCGCCGCCCCAAGTGCGGCATTTGCCGCAATGGCAGGCATGCAGTTTGCGCTCGGCTTCGACTTTCAGCGATACGGCACCGCACAGGCATTTTGCTTCCATTGCTGCTTCCTTTCTTTGTTTTCAGACGGCCTGGATTTGTGTTGGGTTTTCAATCCAACCTACTCTTGCTTTTGCTTGTAGGTCGGGCATTGATGCCCGACAAAATATCCTGAACCATTATCGTCGGGCATCAATGCCCGGCCTACGCGTTTTTCAGACGGCCTTTATCTCAACTCCGCCAGTTTCGCTTCAATCGCCTCTTCGGTCATAAAGCTGCACATTTTATGGTTGTTTACCAACATTACCGGAGCATCGCCGCATGCGCCCATGCATTCGCCTTCTACCAGCGTGTAGAGGCCGTCTGAAGTGGTTTCGCCGTAGCCGATGCCGAGTTTCCGCTTCAGGTATTCGCCCGCGTCCACGCCGCCGCGCAGGGCGCAGGGAAGGTTGGTGCAGACGGTGAGTTTGTATTTGCCGACGGGGGCGAGGTCGTACATATTGTAGAACGTGGCGACTTCGTAGGCGGCGGCAGGGGCGATGCCGACATAGTCGGCCACATACTCGATGGTTTCGGCGCTCAGCCAGCCCAATTCGGTCTGCGCGATGCGCAGCGCGCCCATAATCGCCGAACGGCGCTGGTCGGCCGGGTATTTGGTCAGCTCGACATCAATCAGTTTTAAAGATTCAGCGGATAACATTAGCGGTCTACCTCCCCGAATACGATGTCTTGCGTGCCGATGATGGCCACCACGTCGGCGAGCATGTGGCCGCGCGCCATTTCGTCCATGCCTTGCAGGTGGGCGAAGCCGGGGGCGCGGATTTTCAGGCGGTAGGGTTTGTTGGCGCCGTCTGAAATCATATAGATGCCGAACTCGCCTTTGGGGTGTTCCACGGCGGTATAGGTTTCGCCTTCGGGCACGTGCATGCCTTCGGTAAACAGTTTGAAATGGTGGATCAGGTCTTCCATGCCCATTTTCATTTCGGTGCGCCTAGGCGGGGCGACTTTGTGGTTGCCGGTAATCACGGGGCCGGGGTTGGCTTTGAGCCATTGCACGCATTGTTTGATGATGCGGTTGGATTCGCGCATTTCGTTGATGCGGCACAGGTAGCGGTCGTAGCAGTCGCCGTTCACGCCGACGGGGATATCGAAATCTACGTTGGCATAAGCATCATAAGGGGCTTTTTTGCGGATATCCCACTCCACGCCAGAACCGCGCAGCATCACGCCGGTAAAGCCTTTTTGCAGGGCGCGCTCGGGCGAAACCACGCCGATGCCGACGGTACGCTGTTTCCAGATGCGGTTGTCGGTGAGCAGGCTTTCGTATTCGTCCACGCAGCCTGGGAAGCGCTCGGTGAAGGCTTCGATAAAGTCGAGCATGGTGCCTTCGCGCGATTCGTTCAGTTTTTTCAGCACTTTGGCGTTGCGGAATTTGCTCGATTCGTATTTGGGCATAAAGTCGGGCAAATCGCGGTACACGCCGCCGGGGCGGAAATAAGCCGCGTGCATACGGGCACCGGATACGGCTTCGTACAAGTCCATCAGCTCTTCGCGCTCGCGGAAGGCATACAGGAATACGGTCATCGCACCGATATCAAGCGCGTGCGAACCGATGCCCATCAGGTGGTTCAAAATACGGGTAACTTCGGCGAACATCACGCGGATATATTGGGCGCGGATGGGCACTTCGATGCCGGTTAGCTTTTCCACCGCCAGGCAATAAGCCTGCTCGTTCACCATCATGGAAACGTAGTCCAAGCGGTCCATATAAGGCAGCGCTTGCAGATAAGTGCGGGTTTCGGCCAGTTTTTCAGTACCGCGGTGCAAGAGGCCGATATGCGGATCGGCGCGGACGATGGTTTCGCCGTCCAATTCCAGAATCATGCGCAATACGCCGTGGGCAGCGGGGTGTTGCGGGCCGAAGTTGATGGTGTAGTTTCTTAATTTGTTAGCCACCGTAGTTCTCCTCGCGGACGATGCGCGGGGTGATTTCGCGCGGCTCGATGGTTACAGGTTGGTAGATAACGCGTTTTTCGGCTTCGTCGTAACGCATTTCGACATAACCGGAAATCGGAAAATCTTTGCGGAAAGGATGTCCGACAAAACCGTAATCGGTGAGGATGCGGCGCAGGTCGGGGTGGTTGTTGAACAGGATACCGTAAAGATCGAAGGCTTCGCGTTCGTACCAGTCGGCGCTGTTGTAGATTTCGGTTACGGAATCCACCACGGGAAAGTCGTCGTCCTGACACCATACGCGCACACGGATGCGCTGGTTATTTTTCACGGAAACCAGTTGGCTCGCCACGGCAAAGCGCTTGCCCTCCCACGGTTCGTTTTTATAGGTGCTGTAATCCACGCCGCACAAATCAACCAGAGATTCGAAATGCAAATCGGCATGGTCGCGCAGGGTGGTCATAATTTCCAGATAGTTTTCAGGCAGGCATTCGACGGTGATTTCGCCCAAGGCTGAAATTACTTTGGCGGCTTTGTCCCAAAGAATGCGGGCAACGGTTTCGTGCAATGTCTGTATATCGGCCACAGTGTCCTCCTAATCCCGTGCAATCGTGGCGGTTCGCCTTATCTTGCCTTGAAGCTGGATCAGGCCGTAAATCAAGGCTTCTGCAGTGGGCGGGCAGCCGGGCACGTAAACATCTACCGGCACAATGCGGTCGCAGCCGCGCACCACCGAATAAGAATAATGGTAGTAACCGCCGCCGTTGGCACAAGAGCCCATAGAAAGCACCCAGCGCGGTTCGGCCATTTGGTCGTATACGCGGCGCAGCGCAGGCGCCATTTTGTTGCACAGCGTGCCGGCCACAATCATCAGATCCGACTGACGCGGCGAGGGGCGGAAAATGATACCGAAGCGGTCCAAATCATAACGTGCGGCACCGGCCTGCATCATTTCAACCGCACAGCAGGCCAAACCGAAGGTTACCGGCCACAAAGAACCTGTTCGCACATAGTTGAGCACCGTATCCGCGCTGGCGGTTACGAAGCCTTTATTCAAAACACCTTCTATTCCCATTCCAACGCACCCTTTTTCCATTCGTAAACAAAGCCTACGGTGAGCACCGCAATAAACACAAACATCGACCAGAAAGCATACTGTCCGTGCTCGGCAGCCAGATCTTTAAACACCACCGCCCACGGAATCATAAACGCTACTTCCAAATCGAACAGAATAAACAGAATCGCCACCAAATAATAGCGCACGTCAAACCTCATGCGTGCGTTTTCAAAAGCCTCAAAACCGCACTCGAAAGGCGTGTCTTTTTCTGCATAATGGCGTTTTGGCCCGAGCAGGTTGCCCAGCGCCAAGAACACAATACCCGCTGTCAGGCCGACAAGGATGAATACCAATACGGGGAAATAGTTTGCCAACATTAGCTGCACCTGGTTCCGTTAACATAAAATACCGATAAATATTTGATGATTTTATCCAATTTAAGACGCGTTTTAAAGTTCGCCCGCCCAAAATGTCGAAAAAAAACCAATAATTTCAATCATTTTAGAGAACGATTCTCATTAATTGAGCAGTGCCGGAAATACGCCTTAGCCGAATCATAAAAGGCCGGTTGTTTTTCCTGCAGCAGTTCATTATCACACTCAATCATTACATCAAACTACATTTAGGCTGCGGTGATTTTCAGACGGCAAGTTTGTGCCGTGCCGCCATTTTCAGCCTTCGCTGTTTAAAAAACCTCCGCTCTGACGCGCCCACAATTTGGCATACAGACCGCCTTTTGCCAACAGCTCTGCATGACTACCCTCTTCGACGATGCGGCCTTTGTCGAGCACAATCAGCCTGTCCATCGCAGCGATGGTAGAGAGGCGGTGGGCGATGGCAATCACGGTTTTGTTTTCCATCATTTTATCGAGGCTTTCCTGAATGGCGGCTTCCACTTCGGAATCCAAAGCGCTGGTAGCCTCGTCGAGCAGCAGAATCGGCGCGTCTTTCAGCATCACGCGGGCGATGGCGATGCGCTGGCGCTGGCCGCCTGAAAGTTTTACGCCGCGCTCGCCCACATGGGCATCATAACCGCGGCGGCCTTTGGCGTCGTATAAATCGGGGATAAATCCTGCGGCTTCGGCGCGTCCGGCGGCGTTTATCATGTCTTCTTCGGTGGCATCCGGGCGGCCGTAAACGATATTGTCGCGAACCGAGCGGTGCAGCAGGCTGGTATCCTGCGTAACCAGTCCGATTCGGGCGCGCAGGCTTTCTTGGGTAACGTCGTTGATATTTTGGCCGTCGATAAGGATTTTGCCGCTCTGTGGCTCGTAAAAACGCAGCAGCAGGTTGACGATGGTGGATTTACCCGCACCGCTGCGGCCGATCAGGCCGACTTTTTCGCCGGGTTTGATATGCAGGTTGAAGCCGTTGAGCAGCGGTTTGCCGGTTTCGTAAGAAAAATCAATATGCTCGAAACGGATGTCGCCCTCTTCCACTTTCAACGGCAGCGCCTGAGGTTTATCGACGATGGTGTGCGGTTTCGACAGCGTTACCATGCCATCGTTGACCGTGCCGATGTTCTCAAACAGGCGCGCCGACTCCCACATAATATATTGCGACAGGCCGTTCACGCGCAGCGCCATGGCGGTGGCGGTGGCTACCGCGCCCACGCCCACCTGGCCGTTGTACCACAGCCAAATCCCCAGGGCGGCGGTGGAAACGGTGAGTGAGGTGTTCACCAAAAAGCTGCATGTTTGCAGCAAGGTCGCCAGCCGCATCTGCGCGTGCACGGTAACCATAAATTCCTGCATCGACTGCTTGGCATAGCGTGCTTCGCGTGCACCGTGTGAAAACAGTTTGACGGTGGCGATGTTGGAATAGGCATCGGTGATGCGGCCGGTCATCAGGCTGCGGGCATCGGCCTGCCGCTGTGCGGTTTTGCCGAGCTTGGGAATCAACATCACCATCACCGCACCAAAACCGACAATCCAACCGACAAACGGTAGCAGCAACCAAGAATCCAGCGCCACCAGAATCACGCCCGAGGTAATAAAATACACTATCACATACACCACCATATCGGCGATGGTCATCACCACATCGCGCACTGCCAGTGCAGTCTGCATAACTTTGGCCGATACGCGGCCGGCAAATTCGTCTTGATAAAACCCCAGGCTCTGCCCCAGCATCAGGCGGTGGAAATTCCAGCGCAGGCGCATGGGAAACACGCCTTGCAGGGTTTGCAGGCGCAAATTCGAGGCGGCAAACTGCCACAACACCGCAAACAGCATCATCGCCAGCATGGCGGCCAGCGCCCAGCCTTTTTCGGCCAGCAGCGTTGCAGGGGTGTATTTGCCCAGCCAGTCGACGATTTTGCCCATAAACTGGAACACCAGCGCTTCCATGATGCCGATACCGGCGGTAAACACGGCCAGCGCCGCAATCCAGCCGCGCATACCGTTAAGGTTGCTCCAAATGAAGCGGAACAGCCCTTTTTCGGGCGTTTTCGGTGCATCGTCGGGATACGGCTCGATGCGCGATTCAAACCAGTTGAAAATTCGGTTAATCATATCGGTTACTCTGACTTTTCGGCTGCAAAGCATTTCAGACGGCCTCATTTATTGCAAAACATTTGCAGGCCGTCTGAAACGCTTTTATTTCAACAAATTCTTCAATGCCAAACGCACGCCCTCGCCCACGTCGGTGCCGGCGGGAATGCCTTTTACCGCCGCTTTGGCTTCGCGTTCGTTATAGCCCAGCGCCAGCAGCGTGCTGACGATATCGTCGGTTTCATTATCGGCGGCAGGTGCCGGCAGACCGGCGGCCGCATTTTCCGGCACCAGCTTGCCGCGCAGCTCCAATACCATGCGCTCGGCGGTTTTCTTGCCGATGCCCGGGGCGGACGAGAGGCGTTTCACGTCTTCCTGCGCCACCGCCTGCGCCAATTCGTCGGCGCTCATGGCCGATAAAATGCCCAGCGCGGTTTTAGCGCCGATACCGCTTACCTTTACCAACTGACGGAAGGTAGCACGCTCGGCGGCGGTGGCAAAGCCGAACAGCAGGTGCGCGTCTTCTCGCACCACCAGCTGCGTGTAAAGCTGCACGGTTTCACCCGGCGGCGGCAGCAGGTAGAAGGTCTGCATCGACACATCCACCTCATACCCCACACCGTTCACGTCAATCACGATCTGCGGCGGGGCTTTTTCAACCAGCCTGCCGCTGAGCCTGCTAATCATGGCATTCTTTCGTTATTTTTCAGACGGCCTGCATTATAACCCTTCATCACATCTCCCGCCCAAAACAAAACGGCCTGCACTCAGGCAGGCCGTCTGAAACAAACCGAACGGTTTTAATCAAATGGCGGTCAGCACACGGCCTTTTACCGTATCGGCGTGTTCCTGACGTTGGAACGGGCCCATTCTCACCACATAATTGCCGTCTTGCTTCACCACAGATACTTTTTGGTCGATATCGGACGACTTCAAATGATTGCCCGTGCGTTTCAGGTATTGCTGCGCCTCGGCCTTGGTGCCGAAACTTTTCAGGTTCACATAAATATTGCGGGCTTCGTTTTGAGCCGGGCTCTCGGCAGGCCCGCTGCCCGGCACGATTTGCTCGACGCGCACTTTGGCCGTGCCCTTGTTGATAAAGCCGAGCTTGGCGGCGGCGGCTTTCGACACGTCCATCACGCGGCTGCCGTGGAAGGGGCCGCGGTCGTTGATGCGCACCACCACGCTTTTGCCGTTAGCCAGATTGGTTACGCGGGCGTAGCTGGGAATCGGCAGGGTTTTGTGGGCGGCGGTCATCGCGTGCATATTGTAGCGCTCGCCGCTGGCGGTTTTGCGGCCGTGAAACTGGCTGCCATACCATGAAGCACTGCCGGTTTGGCTGAACGATGAAACTTTTTTCAAAGGGTTGTAGCGCTTGCCGGCCACTTTGTAGCTCAGATTGGCCGAAGGGCTGAGTTTTTCGGCTTTCACTACGGCGTCGGCCTGAACAGGCGCGGCGGCGAAGGCCAGCGCAAGGGCGGCGAAAGCGGCGGTAAAGAAATTTCGTTTGGCTTGTGTCAAAACAGGTTCCAGTTCTTGAGTGAATAAAAAATATTTTCAGACGGCCGGAACCATTTCATCAATATCAACTCATATAAACAAACAATTTATATTGATGGAACGGTTAAACACCGCCTGCATAACCGTTTTGCCGCCATGCTTCGAACAACATCACGGCAACAGTGTTGGAAAGGTTCATGCTTCTGCTGCCGGGCAGCATGGGCAGTCGCAGTTTCTGTTCCGCCGGCAGGCTTGCCAGAATTTCCGCAGGCAGGCCGCGGGTTTCGGGGCCGAACAGAAACACATCACCTTCCTGAAACGCCGCCTCATCCGGGCGGGCGCTGCCTTTGGTGGTAAGCGCGAAAATGCGCCGGCCCGCCAAGGCTTTCAGGCAGTCTGCAAAGTTTTCATGCACGGTCAGTTCGGCAAATTCGTGGTAATCCAGCCCTGCCCGCTTCATTTTGCTCGAATCCAACGGGAAACCGAGCGGTTTCACTAGGTGTAAATCGGCGCCGGTGTTGGCGCAGAGGCGGATAATGTTGCCCGTGTTGGGGGGAATTTCGGGTTGGTATAAAACTACGGTAAACATATGGATTGTTTGCCCTAACCTGCGCACTATGCCGTAAGCAGCGGCGTGCGTCAAAAAAATTTCGTTATTTTTTCAATTGAGTATGTGCAAGCGCCCAGCAGAAAACCGCTGAAGCGCCCGCCTGTTTTAGCGTTCGTGCCAATTCTTCAAACGTTGCGCCCGTGGTAGTAACGTCGTCAACCAGTAATATCTTACGGTTCTTAACATATTGATTATTTAATACAAAAGCATTTTTTACGTTTTTGCGCCGTTCGTTCTGTTTCAGCGTGCTTTGCGGCGCATGATGCCGTCTGAAAACGGCCGTGTGCGGCAGCACGGGCAAACTGTAGCGTTTTCCCACTGCTTCGGCCAAGCCGTCGCTTTGATTGAAACCGCGGAACAACCGCCGCCGTTTGCTCAAAGGCATGGCCAATACACAATCAGCTTCTGCACTTTCCAGCCACGGCGGCGGGTGGTTCAGCATCACGGCGCACAACGGCCGCAGCATACTTCTGTCGGCACGGTGTTTGAATGCATGCAGCATATTGCTGACGGGTGCTTCATAATATGCCGAAGCCCACAACCGCTCGAACGGCGGCGGTGTTTTCTGGCAGCGCCCGCATACCGTGCCGCCCGCGCTGATTTCACCGCAACACGGGCAGACATGGCCGGCATCGGTATGCAAAACCGACAAATCGGCCGCACAGCCTGCACACAGGCCGTCTGAAGCCGCCGGGCCGTGGCATAATAGGCAGTCTTTTTCGTCCCGGCGTTTCCGCCACCAAGAAAGCACATTCATGACGCATTCCCCGAAAAATGTTTATCTGATACACGGCTGGGCGGCCAACCGCCATATTTTCGACGATTTAACCCCGCGCCTGCCTGCAAACTGGCATATCCGCGCCCTCAACCTGCCCGGCCACGGCGGTGCGCCGTTTAACGGCGGTTTCGACGTGGCCGCCGCAGCCGACGCTTTCGCCGGACAAATCAGCGAACCCGCCTATTTGGTAGGCTGGTCGCTCGGCGGGCTGGTGGCGCTTTATCTCGCGCACCGCCACCCTGAAAAAGTGCGCGCACTGTGCCTGACCGCCAGCTTCGCCCGCTTTCAGGCCGCACCCGACTATCCCGAAGGGTTGAGCAACCCCGCGCTGGCGAAAATGATTGTTTTGTTTGAGCAAGACTATCACAAATATATGAAACAGTTTCTTCAGTTGCAATTTTTGTATGCAAAAGACCAACACCCGGTTTTAGAAAAAGTGCTGCCCGACATCGTGAAACACGGCGCACCCGCCGCCATGCAGGCCGCGCTCGATGCCGTTGCAGTCGCCGACGCCCGCTCCTTCCTGCCGCACATCCATGCCCCCACCCTGCTGATTTTCGGTGCCAAAGATTCCATCACCCCTCCCCGTATGGGCGAATACCTGCACCGCCACCTGCCGCAAAGCGAGCTGCATATTATAGAAAAAGCCGCCCATGCGCCGTTTCTCACTCAGGCCGGGGAGTTTGCACGGTTGTTGACAGATTTTGTAGAAACACATTAAACCTTGCACGCGCATCCCGATCAGCCCGAAGCCTTGGTAAAACCATTCGGGCCGTCTGAAAAACAGGCGCCTGTCTGAAATCCTTTCCAGACAGGCGCCTGTTTTTCAGACGGCCTTATTTCACCGGCGTATCCATCCAATCGATGTTTTTCATTTTGCGCACAATCACCCATTCGTCGCGGTTAGAACCTACCGTACCGTAGTAGTTGAAGCTGTAGGCCAATTGGGCGTAGCCGCCGATCATGTGGGTGGGCTTCAGAATAGCGCGGGTTACCGAGTTGTGGATGCCGCCGCGCTTTTTGGACACTTCGGCCGCAGGGGTGTGGACGATTTTTTCCTGCGCGTGATACATCAAAATCATGGTTTCGGGGATGCGCTGGCTCACAATGGCACGACAGGCGATGGTGCCGTTGGCGTTGAACACTTCCACCCAGTCGTTATCGACAATGCCGGCTTTTTTGGCATCGATTTCGCTAATCCAAACGTGCGGCCCGCCGCGCGAGAGGGTGAGCATACGCAGGTTTTCGGAATAGGTGCTGTGTATGCCCCATTTTTGGTGCGGCGTTAAGAAATTAAGGGTAATTTCTTTGTTGCCGTTGGGGTATTTGCCCAGCAGTTTTTGGGTGGTTTTGAAATCGACGGCAGGTTTGTACACGCACAGGTGTTCGCCGAAATCGCGCATCCATTTGTGGTCTTGGTAGAACTGCTGGCGGCCGGTAAGGGTGCGCCACGGAATCAGTTCGTGCACGTTGGTGTAGCCGGCGTTGTAGCACACTTCTTCGCTTTCCACGCCCGACCAGATCGGCGAGGTTACGATTTTGCGCGGCTGGGCGACGATGTCGCGGAAGCGGATGGCGGTGTGCTCGCTGCTGTTGATCAGGTGGGTGTGGTCGCGGCCGGTGGTTTTGCCCAAGGCTTCCCAGGCTTTTTTGGCCACGTGGCCGTTGGTTTCGGGCGCGAGGGTCAGTACCATTTCGCAGGCATCGATGGCGGTGTCGATTTTCGGCTGGCCTTTGCCCACGCCTTCTTCGCGCACGCCGTTGAGTTTGCGCAGAAATTCGACTTCGTGTTTGGTGTCCCACGCCATGCCTTTGCCGTTGTTGTTCACTTTTTCGAGCAGGGGGCCGATGCTGGTGAATTTTTCGTAAACGGCGCCGTAGTCGCGCTCAACCACGGTAACGGCGGGCATGGTTTTGCCGGGAACGGGGTCGCATTCGCCGTGTTTCCAGTCTTTCGGGTCGAAGGGCTGGCCGAGTTCCTGCGGGCTGTCGTGCATGAGGGGGGTTAAGACGATGTCTTTGCGCACGCCGAGGTAGTCTTTGGCCAGCTCGCTGAATTTTTTGGCGAAGCCTTTGTAGATTTCCCAGTCGGTTTTGCTCTGCCACAGGGGCTGCACGGCTTCGGTTAAGGGGTGGATGAAGGGGTGCATATCCGAGGTGTTGAGGTCGTCTTTTTCATACCAGGTGGCGGTGGGCAAGACGATGTCGCCGTAGAGGCAGGTGGTGGACATGCGGAAGTCGAGCACGGTGAGCAGGTCGAGCTTGCCTTCGGCGGCGGGGCGCACGGTGATTTCAGACGGCCTGATGCAGTCTTCGTCGTTTTCGTCGCCCAACACGGCGTTTTGGGTGCCGAGCAGGTATTTCAGAAAATATTCGTGGCCTTTGCCTGATGAGCCGAGCAGGTTGGAGCGCCACACAAACAGGTTGCGCGGGAAGTTTTTCGGGTTGTCGGGGTCGTTGCAGGCCATGTCGAGCGAGCCGTCTTTCAGACGGCCTGCCACGTATTGCGCGGCATCGGCGCCGGCTTGCGCGGCTTCGTCGGCAATGTCGAGCGGGTTGGCGCCCAGTTGCGGCGCGCTGGGCAGCCAGCCCATGCGTTCGGCTTTGGCGTTGTAGTCGATCATCGAAATGCTGCCAATGCCGCCGTCGGCATTGGGGGCGAGGATTTCGTCGACGCCCACTTTTTCATGCCGCCATTGGCTGGTGTGGGCATAGAAGAACGAGGTGCCGTTCATCTGGCGCGGCGGGCGGTGCCAGTCGGTGGCGAAGGTGAGCGGAATCCAGCCGGATTGCGGGCGCAGTTTTTCCTGCCCCACGTAGTGGCACCAGCCGCCGCCGGATTTGCCGATGGCGCCACACATCATCAGCATGTTGATGATGCCGCGGTAGGTCATGTCCATGTGATACCAGTGGTTGAGGCCGGCGCCCACAATCACCATGCTGCGGCCTTCGGTGTCGTGCGCGTTTTGGGCGAACTCGCGGGCTACCTGAACCACCAGGCGGGGGTTTACGCCGGTGTGTTTTTCCTGCCAGGCGGGGGTGTAGGGTTTGTCTTCGCTGTAGTCTTTGGCCGAGTTTTCGCAGCCCAAGCCGTTGTCGATGCCGTAGTTGGCCACCATCAAATCAAACACGGTGGCCACCAGCGCGGTTTCGCCGTCGGCCAGCGGAATGCGTTTGACGGGCACTTTGCGGTAGATCATGTCGTCGTGTTCGCCGCCGAAATAGGTAAAACCTACGCTGGCGGTTTCATCAGCACTGTCTTTCAGCGACAGCGCGGCTTTCACCTCACTGCCCTGCGCCTGGGTTTCGAGGTTCCATTTGCGGCTGCCGTCCCAGCGGAAGCCGATGGAGCCGTTGGGCACGGCGAGGCCGTCTGAAAGCTCGTCCCACACCAGCGTTTTCCATTCGGGGTTTTGTTCTTCGCCAAAATTGCCGCTCAATTCGGAGGCGCGCAGGAAATATTTGGGCGCATAGCCTTTGCCGTCGGCTTCCAGGCGCACCAGCATCGGCATATCGGTGAGGCGGCGGATATAGTCGGTAAAATAGGGCGAGGGGTTTTCGAGGTGGAATTCTTTCAGAATCACATGGCCCATCGCCATCGCCAGAGCGGCGTCGGTGCCTTGTTTGGGGGCGAGCCAGATGTCGCCGAACTTGGCCATTTCGCCGAAATCGGAAGAAACGGCCACGGTTTTAGTGCCTTTGTAGCGCACTTCGGTGTAGAAGTGCGCGTCGGGCGTGCGCGTCATCGGCACGTTGGAACCCCACACCATCAGATAATTCGAGTTATACCAGTCGGCCGATTCGGCCACGTCGGTTTGTTCGCCCCAAATCTGCGGGCTGGCGGGCGGCAGGTCGCAATACCAGTCGTAAAACGATAAGGCCACGCCGCCGAGCAGGCTTAAGTAGCGCACGCCCGCCGCATAGCTCACCATCGACATCGCCGGAATCGGCGAGAAGCCGATGACGCGGTCGGGGCCGTAGTTTTTAATGGTGTAGGCATTGGCCGCCGCCACCATCTCGTTGGCCTCTTCCCAAGAAGCGCGCACGAAGCCGCCCAAGCCGCGCTGGGTTTTATAGGATTTGGCGCGCGCTTCGTCTTCCACGATATACGCCCACGCTTCAATCGGGTTCATGGTTTTGCGCGCCTGCCGCCACATTTCGGCCAGCACGCCGCGCATCATCGGGTATTTCACGCGCTGGGCGGAATACACATACCAGCTGTAAGAAGCCCCGCGCGGGCAGCCCCTCGGCTCGTGGTTGGGCAGGTCGGGGCGGGTACGCGGATAGTCGGTTTGCTGGGTTTCCCAAGTGATCAGGCCGTTTTTCACATACACCTTCCAACTGCACGAACCGGTGCAGTTCACGCCGTGGGTGGAGCGCACCACTTTATCGTGCTGCCAGCGGCTGCGGTAGGCATTTTCCCACTTGCGATCTTCCGTGGTTAACACACCGTGCCCGTTGGCAAACGGTTCGTGTTGTTTGCTGAAGAATTTCAGGCGGTCTAAAAAGTGGCTCATGATGTATTCCTTTAGCTTGTCGTCTCAGACAGGCGGCGCCTCTCTGAAAAATAATTTTTTACGCTTTGGAATATAAAACAGCCTCTCGCCGGAAAATATGCACCGAAAGGGTTTGCCGCCGCAGCAAAAGGCTAGGAAAAAGAGGGCGTTTGAATTAGCGGGCTAGTTCTTTGGGATTAGAAAAACAATCGGGCCGTCTGAAAGCCGAACCCCGTTTTCAGACGGCCTCATCTATCCCTCCCCTGCAACATCTTGCAAAAATCAGGCTGCCAAAAAACCGATTGTCGAAAATTCACAATTTATTATTAAAATAATATAAAAATAAAATATAAATGTTTTAAACAGTAAAATTTAAGCCGCAAACTTCCAACACTCTTGCAAACCTGCCCATAATCCTGCTTTTCCCGCCGCCCGTTGCGGCGGCGGCAGGGCGGGCGGGGGAACATCGGTTAGAATAAGCCCGTTTTTTCTGCCGGAAACCGCCTTATGCCGTCTTCTTTAACCATCAACGGGCTAACCCGTGTCATCGCCCATATCGGCTTCCCCACCCAAACCTTTAAATCGCCGATGATTTACAACCCTTATTTCGCCGATGCGGGCATCAATGCGGTGGTAGTGCCGTTTTCGTGCGAGGCGCACAACTATCCGGCGTTTTTGAAAGCTGTGTTCGGCAATACCAACACCGCAGGGGCGCTGATTACCATGCCGCATAAAGTGGCCACCGTGGGGTTAATCGACCGCGTTGCGCCGGCGGCGGAAATCGCCGGCTCGTGCAACGCCGTGCGGCTGGGGGCGGACGGCAGGCTCGAAGGCGACATGTTCGACGGCGAGGGCTTTGTGCGCGGCATACGCCGCAAAGGTTTTGCGCCGCAGGGAAAGTCGGCGCTGATTTTGGGCTGCGGCGGCGTAGGCTCGGCGATTGCGGCTTCGCTGGCCGCAGCGGGGGCGGCAAGGCTGGCACTATCCGACACGCGCGCGGAATCGGCCGCAGCGCTGGCAGGCCGTCTGAACAAGCATTATCCGGCACTGGCGGTGGAAACCGGCGGCAACGATGTGCGCGGTTTCGATCTGGTGGTTAACGCCACGCCGCTGGGTATGTATGACGGCGACCCGCTGCCTGCCGACGTATCGCACCTGTCGCCCAAAACGTTTGTGGGCGAAGTGGTGCTGCGCGAAACCACGCCGTTTATGCGTGCGGCGCAGAAATCGGGCTGCACTGTGCTTGCGGGAGAAGACATGCTGTTCGAGCAGATTCCCGCCTATCTCGAATATTTCGGCCTGCCCCCAACCACGCCCGAAAACCTGCGCCGTCTGGCACAGTCGGATTGAAAACCCGTATTCCTCCCAAACAACCTTGCGGCGGCGGCAGGCCGTCTGAAAACAACCCGATCAGAGTAACTGCTTATGACAACAACCAACGAAATCAATGTGCGCGAACTGCTCGACCACCGCCCCGTAGGCGCCTATCAGAAGCTGGTGGTTTTTTTATGTTTTCTGATTGTGGTGATGGACGGCTTCGATGTGGCCATTATGGGCTTTGTGGCGCCCTCGCTGAAAGAAGACTGGCAGCTGAGCAATAACGCGCTGGCGCCCGTGTTGAGTGCCGCGCTGGCGGGCCTGGCGGTGGGGGCGATGATTACCGGCCCGCTGGCCGATAAATTCGGCAGGCGCAAAGTGTTGATTGCCAATGTGTTTACTTTCGGCTTGTTCACGCTGCTGGTGGCCTCGGCAAACTCTCTCAACCATATGATTGTTTACCGTTTTATCGCCGGTTGCGCGATGGGCGGCATTATGCCGAGTGTGGCCACGCTGGCTGCCGAATTTTCGCCCGCCCGCAGCCGCGCGTTTCTGGTAACGGTGGTGTTTGCCGGCTTTACCGTGGGCGCGGCGGGCGGCGGCTTTCTGGCCGCCGCACTGATTCCGCATTACGGCTGGCACAGCGTGTTTTGGGTGGGCGGGATTGCGCCGATTGTGTTGAGCATTCTTTTGGTTTGGGTGCTGCCCGAATCCATCGGTTTTCTGGCGCACAAAAAACACAAGCCCGAACGCATACGCAAACTGGTGGAGCGCTGTGCTCCCGGCTCCACCGACGAACACAGCACTTTCGTATTACCGCTGCCCGCTGAAGCCGCCGCCGGAGAAGCATCGGTTAAAACCGTGCTCAACCCGCATTACCGCTTCGGCAGCATCATGTTGTGGTCGGGCTATTTCATGCACCTGTTTTTGGTGTACCTTTTGGGCAGCTGGATGCCCACCATGATTAAAGAATCGGGCATGACCGCCTCGCAGGCCAGCATTATTTCGGCCATGTTCCAGCTCGGCGGCCCGCTCGGCTCGGTGATGTTGGGCTGGCTGATGGACAGGTTCGAGCCGCACCGCGTGCTGGGTTTGTCGTATCTCACCGGCGCGGTGGTGTTGGTGGCCGTCAGCAATGCCGGCCAGCAATATATACTGTTGTGCGTGTTGGCATTTGTGGTCGGCGCAGCCTTCAACGGCGGCGGCACGGGCATGAACGCCTTGTCGAGCATGTTTTTCCCGCTCTCCGCCCGCGCCACCGGCAACGGCTGGATGCACGGGCTGGGGCGCATCGGCGCGATTCTTTCCGCTTTCGTTGGCGCGTGGATGCTGAACCTCGGTTGGGGTTTTGCCACCGTGGCCGCCGCCCTGACCGTGCCCGCCGCCGCCGTGGCTGTGCTGCTGGGTTTGAAACACGCGTATTACCGCCGCAAAGAAGCGGCATAGCCAAACCCGCAGAGGCCGTCTGAAAACATGTTCAGACGGCCTCTGCCTTTACAGCCGCATTCAAAAACGTTTAACCTTGGGTTTTCCACCCGATCAGAAAGTATGTCATGCCTTTGAAAACGACCGCAATCCTGATTATGTTAACCCTGCTGCCGCTTGCCGCCCGCGCCGCCGTGAATATCCAGCGCTGGCAGATGCCGGAAGGCACCCGGGTGCTGTTGGTGGAACGGCACCAGAACCCGATTGTCGATGTGCAGATCAGCTTTAAAGGTGCCGGCAGCGCTTTCAACCCCGAAGGCAAAGGCGAAGTTTCCGAATTTACCGCCGCGCTGCTGACAGGCGGCACGAAACGGCTCGACGAAGAAGCCTTTAAGGAGCGGGTTGACGGCCTGGCCGCCAGCATCAGCAGCAACAGCAGCGACGAAGGCGCATCGGTTACCCTGCGCAGCCTGAGCAGCCCCGAAAAACTCAAACCCGCCGTCAACCTGCTCAATCAGGCACTCACGCAGCCGCGTTTCGATACCGCCGTATTCGAGCGCATACGCAAACAGAGCATCACCGCGCTGCAGCAGCAGGAAACCGATCCCGGCTTCATCGCCGGCCGCGCACTCACCCGCCTGAACTACGGCGGCCACCCCTACGGCCGCCCCGCGCAAACCAGCGTGGAAAGCATACGCCGCGTAACGCTCGACGACATCCGCGCGTTTTACCGCAGCCGCTACGGTAAAAACAACGCCGTCGTAGCCGTGGTGGGCGACCTCAACCGCCGCCAAACCGAAGCTCTGGTTCGGCAGGCGTTAAACGGACTGCCGGCCCGCAGCGGCCAAAGCAGTGCCGTGCCCGCCGTGCCCGCGCACCGTGCAGAGCATCAGAATATCCCGTTTGCGGGCGAACAGGCGCAAATCGTGATGGGCATGCCCCTGATCAAACGCCACGACCCCGATTATTACGCCCTGGTAGTCGGCAACTACACCCTCGGCGGCGGCGGTTTCGACAGCCGCCTGATGAAAGAACTGCGCGACAAACACGGCTACACCTACGGAGCGTCCAGCAGCCTCGCCCCTGCCTCTGAAGCCGGACCGCTGACCATAGGCCTTTCCACCCAAAAAGCCAACACCGCCGCCGCACTGGCCGCAGCCCGCAAAGTGCTGGCCGACTTTGCAGCGGAAGGCCCCACCGAAGAAGAACTGCAACAGGCCAAAGCCAATATCACCGGCAGCTTCCCGCTGCGTTTCGACACCAACGCCAAGCTGTTGGGCTATCTGAGCCTGATCGGTTTCTACAACCTGCCCGACGATTATCTCGAAGCCTATCCGAAAGCCGTTTCCGCCCTCACCGCCGAACAGGTTAAATCGGCCTGGCAGCGGCGCGTGAAAGTGGAAAACATGAATATCGTGGTGGTAGGTGCGGAACAGGGCGCAGCCTCAGCGGGAAGCTACCGCCCGATAAAGCGCCGTTAGGAGGGGGTTGAGAAACCCGTATCCGTTTGCAAAACTTGCTGTCATTCCCATCATTACCCCGATAAACACTGGATTTACCATGATTCCGCCACGTGATGCCGTTGAAGCCTTTATCGCCCGCAATGCACTGCCTGCCAGTGTGGAACGGGCGCGTAAGTATAGGGCGGAATTGGTGGAATCGGGGGACGGCCGGGCCGGATTTCTTTGCGGCGGATCGCACGGGGCGGTATACCGGCAGACAGTGGTGTTTGATGATGCCGCGCCGGTGGCGGCTTCGTGTTCCTGCCCGTATAACAGGGGCGGCATCTGCAAGCACATAGTGGCGGCTTTGCGGGTTTTGGCTGATTTGGGAGACAAAGGGTTGGAAAATGTCCGGCGGAAACCTGCTCGGAAAACACCGGCCGGGGCTGCCAAAAAACCGGCCGAAACAGCGGCCCGCCCTTTGCGTTATGCTTTGCCGGAAGACGGTTTGCTGGACTTTGACGCGATGAAGGCAGATATCGGGCGGCGGCAGCATTTTTCGGTTTACGGCATGGAAAGCCGCATTATCGGTTTTGAGGCGGGTGCATGGACATTTGAAACGCACGACTGGCAGGGGCGTTCGCGCCAAAGTTTAACGAGGCCGTCTGAATATGAAGCCGAATTATCGTGCAACTGCAAAAGCAAACAGGCAAAGCATTATTGCGCCCATCTGCTTTCAGTGTTAAAGCTGGCGGAAGAAAACCTGGGGGCGGACTGCCTACTGCCGGATTATTCCGAACGGCGCATATCTGAGGTTTTGGCCGATTACGGAATGACGCTGCAAGACGATTACGCGGCATTTTTTGAGTTTGGCTTTGAAGGGCAGGGCCTTCAGATTACTTTGAAAGAGCCCGGCTTGGTGCCGCTTTCTTTTTCGCTGGCAAACCGCACCATACCGCAGCCTGCCCGACCGGGCAAGGCAGAAGGGGCGAAAGCGGATGTGGTGTTGGTTTTGCACTTTACCGGAGGCATTTTTGCCGGCTTCGGCCTTTATTATGCCAAGCGCAAGAAAAACGGCGCCCCTGCGGCAAATTTGAAAGCGGTGGATATTTACAATGCGGGCGATATTCTGTTTGACGGCATGCTGCCCGACAACGCCAAAGACATATGGTATGCAGTGCAGGATTTATCGGCACAATACCGGCGGTTCGTGCGGCAGCAGGATGCGGGGGGCTTGGGAAAAACGGTGGATGCGTTCAACCGCCTGCTCGACAGCTTTCCCGATTTGCCGCTGTTTGCCGATAAAAGTGAAGAAGGCCTCCATGCCGCCAACCTTAACCTGAACCACTTATATGAAATCAGCGTGTCTGACCGGCCGGCGCAGTTGCGCTACCGCCTCAAAAGCAAAGGTGCGCTCCACCTCCTTGAAGCGTCTGTTGTTTTAAACGGCAAGGCAGTGAAGCCCGAACGCCTGCGCCGCACGGCCAACCCGTTTTTCATTTACCTTTCCGACACAGTTACGCGCTACCCCGATGCGAAAACGGCGGCCGACATCATGCGCGCAGTGGTACGGCCGGATCTGGCCGTGCTCAAACGCCATGCCGAAATTTTCCGGCAAAACATTGTCTCGCCGCTGGCCGAGCATTATGAAATCGAAAGCCGCAGCTTCGCAAAGGCGGCAACGCCGTCTGAAACTGATATTTCTTTTGAAAAACAGGTGTATGTCCGCGAAGAAGGCGGCATGGTGCGCTTTCTGCCTGCAGCGCAGTATTCCGGACAGCTCATCGCTATCGGCAGCCGCGCCCTGCGCCTGCAGACAGACGGGGCGGGCAATTTTACCAAGCTGCCGCGCAATGAAGCGGCGGAGCGGGAGTTTGCAGCATTTTTTGAAAGCCTGCATCCTGATTTTCAAAATGTTTCAGACGGCCTTTACCTGCTTGCGCCCGAACAGTTGGCCGAAGATTTCTGGTTTATCGAATTTGCCGATGCATTAAAACGTCAGGGCATCGAGCTTTTGGGTGCGAAAAGCTTGAAATCATGGCACTACAACCTCAACAAGCCCAAACTGAGCATGAACACCGAAGAGGGGGCAGACTGGTTTGATTTGAAAATCGAGCTGCACTACGGCAGTCAGACCGCCGCCTTGAAAGACATCCGGCAGGCCTTGGTGAAAAAACAGGATTTCGTTACCCTCTCCGACGGCAGCATCGGCATGCTGCCTGAAAGCTGGCTGGCCGGAATCGCCCCCTATTTACAGGCCGGCGAGGTGAGAAAAGACCGCATCCGCCTGAACGGCCTTCAATTCGGCATCATCGACCGGCTGTATGAACATTTGGAAGAAAAGCCAAGGTTCCTGCAAGAAATGTACGAACGCAAACAGCGGCTGCAAAACCTGTCGGCACAGCCCGACGTCAAACTTTCAGACGGCCTCAAGGCCACCTTGCGCCCCTACCAGCAATACGGCCTCAACTGGCTTGTCTTTCTGCATCAAAACCGTTTGGGCGGCTGTCTGGCCGACGACATGGGCTTGGGAAAAACCCTGCAAACCATTGCGTTTCTGCATTATCTGAAAACCACGCAGCAACCCGGCCTTCCCAGCCTGATTGTGGCGCCGGCCACCTTGGTGTTCAACTGGCAGGCCGAAATCACCAAATTCTGCCCCGGTTTGAAAGTGCTGGACTACACCGGGCAGGGCCGTCTGAAAGGCAGTGCGGCCTCCGCCGCCTGCGACGTGGTGCTGACCACTTACGGCACGCTGGTTCAAGATATTGATTTATTGAAAGAATACGATTTTTATTATGTGATACTCGATGAGAGCCAGGCAATTAAAAACCCGCTGTCGCAACGCTATAAAGCCTGCCGCCTGTTAAAAGCATACAACCGCCTGATTTTGAGCGGCACGCCGATCGAAAACAATACCTTTGATTTATACGCCCAATTTAACTTCCTCAACCCCGGGCTGCTGGGCAGCAGTGCCCGTTTCAAAAAAGAGTTTGCCGACGCCGTCGATAAAAACAAAGATGCCGGCAGCGCCGCGCTGCTGGCCAAACTCGTCAATCCGTTTATTCTGCGCCGAACCAAAGGGCAGGTGGCAGCCGAGCTGCCGCCGAAAACCGAAAGCGTGATTTATTGCGAAATGGGCGCAAAGCAGCGCAAAGTGTATGAAACGGTGAAAAAAGAATACCGCGAGTATTTGTTGGACAAAATCGGCACCGAGGGCATCGGAAAATCGCAAATTCCGATTCTCGAAGGCCTGACCAAGCTCCGCCAAATCTGCAACAGCCCGGCCATGCTTGAGGATTCCGGCTACAGCGGAGAGTCGGCCAAACTCGATATCCTGATCGAAAACATTAAAGAAAAAACCGGAAAGCATAAAATCCTGGTTTTTTCCAGCTTTGTCAAAATGCTGTCGCTGATTGAAGGCCGTCTGAAAGACGAGGGCATTGCCTACGAATACCTCGACGGCCGCACCCGAAAACGGCAGGAAAAAGTGGAAAATTTCCAAAACAGCGGGCACATCCGTGTGTTTCTGATCAGCACCAAAGCGGGCGGCACCGGACTGAACCTCACCGAAGCCGATTATGTGTTTATCGTTGATCCGTGGTGGAACCCTGCAGTCGAAAACCAAGCCGTCGACCGCAGCCACCGCATCGGCCAGACCAAACACGTTATGGCCTACCGCCTAATCTGCCGCGACAGCATCGAAGAAAAAATCCTTGCTTTGCAGCAGAAGAAACAAAGCATTGCCGACAGCATTGTCAGCGTAGACGAAGAAAAGAAATCGTTTGATCTGGATGAAGTCAGACAACTGTTTGCCTGACGCGAGCAGGGGCCGGATGTAAAAATCCCGCCTATTTCGGCCTGCGGAACGTATCGTGGCAGGATTTGCAGCTTGCACCCACTTGGTCATAAGCGGTTTTAATGGCTTCAAGTTTGCCGGTTTGCGCCTGTGCGTTCAGTTCGGCCACGGCGGCGTAGAATTTTTCTTGTTCGGCTTTAAAGGCATCGGGTTTTTCCCACGTTACCGGCAGCGTGTCGCCGTCGCCCTGTCCGTCTTTCTGAAAATATTCAAACGGTTTTTTGCTCTCTTCGGCAAACGCGGCGGCGGCGGCTTTGAATTTTTCAATGTCGTAAGCCTCGTCGCCTTTCACCATTTTGCCCATGCTGCTGAAATTGGGCATCATGGTTTTGAACGCGGTGGTGCGCGCTTCGGACAGCGGCCCTTTGGACGCATCGGCGGGCGCGCCGCCACAGGAAGCGAGAGCCAATGCGGCGGCGGCCCAAGCCGCAGTCAGTTTGGTTTTCATGCCGGTGTTTCCTTATGCTACTATGGTTCTTAATGGTTCCGTTATCATACCCGAAACCGCGCGGCGGCGGGTGTTCTGCAAGCGGCGTGCATCAAACCGTTTGCATTTTATCGAGGAGAAGGATATGACGATTTTAATCACCGGCGCATCGGCCGGTTTCGGTGAAGCCATGTGCCGCAGCTTTGTTGCGGCGGGCTACAAAGTGGTAGGCGCCGCGCGGCGGCTGCACAAGCTGGAAGCCTTGCAGGCGGAGTTGGGCGAGCGTTTCTACCCGCTGGAAATGGATATGACCCGCACCGAATCCATCTATCATGCTTTGCAGAGCCTGCCGGAAAACTTCGCCGAAATCGACTGCCTGATCAACAATGCCGGTTTGGCGCTCGGCCTCGACGGGGCCGACAAAGCCGATTTCAACGATTGGGAAACCATGATCCAAACCAATATCATCGGCTTGAGTTATTTAACCCGCCAAGTGCTGCCGCAGATGGTGGCGCGCAAAAACGGCTATATCATCAACCTCGGCTCGATTGCGGGCACTTACCCTTATCCGGGCGGTAATGTGTATGGCGCCACCAAAGCTTATGTGCGCCAGTTCAGCCTCAACCTGCGCGCCGATTTGGCGGGCACGGGCGTGCGCGTGAGCAACATCGAGCCGGGCTTGTGCGGCGATACCGAGTTTTCCAACGTGCGTTTTAAGGGCGACGGCGAACGCGCGGCCAAGCTGTATGAAAACGTGCAGTTTATCCGCCCGCAGGATATCGCCGACACGGCTTTGTGGCTCTACCGGCGCCCCGCCCATATGAATGTGAACAGCATCGAAATCATGCCGGTGGCGCAGAGCTTCGGCGCGCTGCCCGTACACCGCGAAGCCCCGCCGCCCGCTTCGCAGGATTTGGACGATGGTTTTGAAAGGCAAAGCATGTCGCTGTTTCAAAAAATCAAATCGTGGTTTAAATAACAACGGTCGAATGCTTTGAGGCCGTCTGAAACGATTTGTTTCAGACGGCCTTCAATCATGTTTACTCTCCCGATTAACGGTAACCGGTCATGACAACATAGCCCTTAGACCGCATACAGTACCCTATCAGCTTGGCAGCCTGCGCTTGCGACAAATCGCTGGCACGGACTTCATGGCGGCAAAAGCCCAACTGATCTTTAGCAGCCTGCCTGGATACGCCCTCTTTACCCCAGTAGCGGTATGCCTGCAACTGCCGCTGTGGTTGCTGTTTCGGCTGCGGTTGCGGGACTGCACATGAGGCCAGCGCAACGGCAGAGAAAACGGAAAGGATAACTTTCATGGTTTTCATCGCAATTTCAAATTAATCGGAAATTTACTTCTTATTTGAGCCGCCCTTGCCGGACGGCGGATTATTACCTCTTCCGCCTCCCGACGGATTACCTGTTTTGCTCGGCCAATTGGGATTCGGATTGCTTGTACTACCTGTCGACATCATTATCTCCTTAATATCGGTTGTTGAAAAAATTCCTGAAAAGGAAAAACAAATATATATTAAAATTAAATAATATTCAACTATAGTTGATAAATATACCATTATAATTAATTGTTTGGTGAACGGTGCTTTTCCATACTGCCCACTATGGAAAAAACAAACACACCACACCCCTACCGTTTGATTTTTGCTCAAAACATGCGCCAAATCCGCCGTCTGCAAGAAATCTCCCAAGAAGAGCTTGCATTTTCGGCAGGCATCAGCAAAACCTATGTTTGTGAAATCGAACGAGGCAGCAGGGCGGTATCCATCGATATTATGGGGCGGATTGCCGATGCGCTTGAAATGCCGCTGGAAGAGCTTTTACAGCGCGATTTAACCAAAGTCGGCAGCAATAAATAGTTTGTTTGATACAAAGATAACCGATACAAAAAGGCCGTCTGGAGCATTTCAGACGGCCTTTCAATTTTAACGGTTTCCGGAACAAACCCTGCACGGCAGGCTAAGGCTTCTTCACATATCCCTGATGTGCCTGTGCAGGCTGCACCACCACTGTGCTGGAACGCTCCGGGGTGAGCAGGCGGGCGGCGGCCTGTACGTCGGCGGCGGTAACGCTTTGCAGGCGGCGGCGCAGCTCTGCCTCATCGCCGTATCGGAAGCCGCGGGTTTCCAACCTGCCCATCAGCGAGGCTTGGGCGCTCATCGAATCTTTGGCATAGATTTCGGAAGCGGCCGCCTGCGTGCGCACCCGTTCCAATTCGGCACGGCTGATGCCGTTTCGGGCGATGTCGTCGATTTCGCCTCGTATCAGCTCCAGCAGCTGCCTATCGTCCGTGCTGCCGGCCGGCATGGCGATAATGCTGAACAGGGGCATCTCGCGGCTGAACATATCGTAGTTCACTCCGATGTCGAGCGCAGCCTGTTTGCCGCGCACCAGGTTTTTATGGAAGCGGCTGGAGGCGTTGCCGCCGAGCACGTCGGACAGCACGTCGAGCGCATAAGGCGTTTTGTCGCTGATGCGGTTAAGTTTGGGCACCCGGTAGGAAAGGGCGAGTATGGGCTGGCGGGTTACGGCCGATTCGGTTTGCGCACTTACGGGGCGGGTTTCGGCGGCCTCGCTTACGGTATTCCGGGGCGGCAGGGGCTTGGCGGGAACCGCGCCGAACAGCTCACCGGCAGTTTTGAGGGTCTGCCGTGCGTCAACGTCGCCCACCACTACCAGCACGGCGTTATTGGGGGCATACCATTGGCGGTACCATTGGCGCAAATCGTCGGCTTTGAGCGTGTGCAAATCGTTCATATAGCCGATAACGGGCGCGCGCAGGGCGGGGGTTTGGTAGCTGTTGAGGTAAACGTGCTCCCACAGCTTGCCGATGGGGGTATCTTCGGTGCGCTGGCGGCGCTCTTCGCGTATTACGCTCATTTCATTGGTAAATTCTTTGTCGCTGAAATTGAGGTTGGCCATGCGGTCGGCCTCCATTTTCAGCACTTCGGGCAGGTTTTTGGCTGCCACGTTTTCGAAATAAACGGTTTCGCTGCGGTTGGTGTAGGCATTGTTCTGGCCGCCCAGAGCCGACACGCGGCGGCTGAATTCGCCGGAAGGAACGGAAGGCGTACCTTTAAACATCATGTGCTCGAGCGCGTGGCTCAGACCGGTTTTGCCTTGCTGTTCGTCAACGCTGCCCACTTTATACCAAAGCTGCGACACGGCCACAGGCGCACGGCGGTCTTCTTTCACAATAACCTTCATGCCGTTGGGCAGCGTTTGCGAAAGCGTTTGCGCCCACGCGGGGGCGGCGGCGAGCAGCATCAGGAAAACGGTTCGGTGCAACATGGCTGGCTCCTTAAAAAAACGGGTTGCGGGGCATGATAACTTTTGCCCGCTGATTAAACAAGGTTTAAGGCCGTCTGAACGCTTTTGCAGTTAAACCGCTTCCCCAACAACAGCTTCGTCATACTCGGGCTTGACCCGAGTATCTTGGTTTCCAGCAACATGAGATACTCGGGTCAAGCCCGAGTATGACGTGCGTACTTTTTTCAGCGGCAACGGCACTTGTTTTCAGGCGGCCTGACGAAACAGTGTTTCTTCCCGCCGCATCTTGTACTTTAGGGGCATAGCCATTATTTGAAAATACGTTACAATCCGCCCCTGCAACCATTTTCAAAACAAGGCAAACCCATGTTCAGTTTCTTTAAACGCAAAAAAAAGCAGGATAACGCCGAACCCGCCGCCGAGCCTGTGCAAACGCCTGCCGCGCCCGAAGAAGAGGAGGCCGCACCCGAGGCGGAAAGCGGCTCCCCGTTGGCAGTGCCCCCTCCCGCCGAAGCGCAACCCGATGCGGTTGAAACACACCTGCAAAACAACCCTGTCGGCCGACCGGCGGCAAACACTGTCAACCCCGAAGCCGGCCTGCCCGATCAATATAATCCGGACGCGCCGGCGGACAAAATCCACATCAGGCCGTCTGAAAACGAAGCCGCGCCTGCCGAAGCGGCTGAAATCCTGAAACAGCCCGACAACACCGACACCGTTACTGCGCCCGTGCCAGCCGCCGCAGCTGCTGCCGCAACCGCCGAAGAGGGCGAACCCGCCAAACCCGGCTGGGCGGCGCGCCTGAAGAAAGGTCTTACCAAATCGCGCGACCAAATGGCTAAATCTCTGGCGGGCGTGTTCGGCGGCGGCAAAATCGACGAAGATTTATACGAAGAGCTTGAAACCGTGCTGATCACCGGCGATATGGGCATGGAAGCCACTGAGGCACTGATGAAAGACGTGCGCAACCGCGTCTCGCTCAAAGGCCTGAAAGACGGCAACGAGTTGCGCGGTGCACTCAAAGACGCGCTTTACGACCTCATCAAACCGCTGGAGCAGCCCTTAATCCTGCCCGAAAACCGAGGCGAACCTTTCGTGATTATGCTGGCCGGCATCAACGGCGCGGGCAAAACCACCTCTATCGGCAAACTCGCCAAATATTTCCAATCGCAGGGCAAATCGGTGCTGCTGGCTGCGGGCGACACTTTCCGCGCCGCCGCCCGCGAGCAGCTGCAGGAATGGGGCGCGCGCAACGGCGTTACCGTGATTTCGCAAACCACCGGCGATTCCGCCGCCGTGTGCTTCGACGCCGTTGAAGCCGCCAAAGCGCGCGGCATCGACATCGTGCTGGCCGACACCGCCGGCCGCCTGCCCACGCAGCTGCACCTGATGGAAGAAA
>NZ_JAUMUI010000009.1 GCF_030530745.1 Neisseria sp.
TGCCCGGCACCTACAGCCTGCGCACCACCAGCCCCGACGAGGCGGTGGCGCGCGATATGGTGTTGGGCAAACTCGGCCAACAGCCCGATGCTATTATCGCCGTGGCCGACGCCACCAACCTGCGCATGACCCTGCGCATGATGCTGGAGCTGAAAACACTGGGGCTGCCGATGGCGGTGTCGCTCAACTTAAGCGACGTTGCCCGTTCGAGGGGGTTGCAGATTGATGCGGCCAAACTCAGCAAACTGCTGGGCGTGCCGGTTTTGGAAACCGTGGCAGTGAGCAAAGACGGCATCCGCGGTGTGCGCGAGGCGGTGGCGAAACTGCCGCGCCGCCTCGACAAACCGGTCGATATGGAAGCAGCCGAACGCCTGCTCAACAATCTCGACAGCAACGCGCTTTACGAGCAGGTGGAAGATATTCTGCGCCAAGTGGTGCGCACCGAAATGAAGCTGCCCGAATGGCACCGCCGCCTGGATTCGCTGGTGCTGCACCCTGTTTGGGGATTTATCATTCTGGCGGTGATCCTGCTGCTGGTTTTCCAAGCCGTTTATTCGTGGTCTGAGCCGCTGATGGACGCCATCGAAGGCGGCTTCGGGGCTTTGGGCGAATGGGTTGCCGCCGTTATCCCGGCCGGCGTGCTGCAGGATTTGCTGGTTAACGGCGTGATTGCCGGTATGGGCAGCGTGTTGGTGTTTCTGCCGCAGATTACCATTCTGTTTGCGTTTATCCTGCTGCTCGAAGATTCGGGCTACCTGCCGCGCGCGGCTTTCCTGCTCGACAACCTGCTTTCGAAAAGCGGGCTTTCCGGCCGCTCTTTCATTCCGCTGCTCTCCAGCTTCGCCTGCGCCGTGCCTGCCGTGATGTCGGCACGCACCATTCAAGATCCCCGCGAACGTTTGGTAACGATTATGATTGCGCCCATGCTCACCTGCTCGGCGCGGCTGCCCGTTTATGCGCTGATTATTGCGGCGGTGATTCCCCAACAAACCGTTTGGGGCGTGTTCAACCTGCAGGGCCTGACCCTGTTCGCCCTGTATATTGCGGGTATCGCCTCGGCGGCACTGACAGCTTTCGTGATGAAACGTTTTGCCCGCAGACAGTCCGGCATCAGCCAGTTTCCGCTGCTGATGGAGCTGCCCACATTCCGTATGCCCAACTTCAAACACATCATCACCAGCCTGTGGGACCGCGTGAAAGCGTTTTTAAAACGCGCCGGCACGGTGATTTTCGCCTTAAGCGTGGTGTTGTGGGCATTGGTGAGCTTCCCCTCTCCGCCCGAAGGCGCAACGGGGGCTGCCATCGACTACAGTTTTGCCGGCACCATCGGCCATCTTATCGAACCGCTGTTCGCACCGTTGGGCTTCACTTGGCAGATGTGCATCGCCATGATTCCCGGCATTGCCGCCCGCGAAGTGGTGGTGGCTGCTTTGGGTACTGTTTATGCCGTGGGCGCAAGCTCCGAAGATGCCGTGCAAAACGCTCTGATACCGATTGTGAGCAGCAACTGGGGCCTGCCGACGGCGTTTGCCTTTTTGGCCTGGTATATCTATGCACCGATGTGCATGGCTACTTTGGCGGTGATTAAGCGCGAAACCAAATCCACCCTCAAAACCTTTATGATTACGGCCTACCTGTTCGCGCTGGCCTATCTGTTCGCCTTTATTGCTTATCAGGTAAGTTCGAGGATTCTATGATGGGACAATATATCATCGCAGGCATCATCGTAGCTTTATGCGTGCTATACATACTGCGCAAATTTGTGTTCAAGCCCAAAAACAGCAATTCCGCCTGCGGCGGATGCGACCGCTGCGGGGGCAGCAAGGGCGGTTGTCATTAACTTTACCAAAAACAAGGCCGTCTGAAAGTTTTTCAGACGGCCTTGTTTTTTGAATCTGCCAAGCAACGCTTAAGGTTTAAACCGCTTCGCCTTATATTGCGGCTTCATCAGGTTTTGCGGCGATAAAATATCGTCCAACTCTTCCGCGCTCAGCAAGCCTTTTTCCAGCACCACTTCGCGCACGCCCTTGCCGGTTTCGGCGCAGATTCTGCCTACCAAATCACCGTTGTGGTGGCCGATAAACGGGGTCAGGTAGGTTACCAGCCCGATTGAATCGGACACATATTGCCCGCATACTTCACGGTTGGCGGTAATGCCTTCCACACATTTTCCGGCAAGGCCGGTGCAGGCATTGCCCAAAAGCGAAATGCTTTCAAACAGGCACTGGCCGATTACGGGCTCCATCACATTTAACTGCAACTGCCCGGCTTCGGCGGCAAAGGTAACGGCGGTATCGTTGCCGATTACTTTAAAACACACCTGGTTGGCCACTTCGGGAATCACAGGGTTGACTTTGGCGGGCATAATCGAAGAGCCGGCCTGCATTTCGGGCAGGTTGATTTCGTTTAACCCCGCACGAGGACCGGACGACAACAGACGCAGGTCGTTGCAGATTTTCGACAACTTCACCGCCGTGCGTTTCAATGCACCGTGCACAGTTACATAATCGCCGCAGTCTGAAGTGGCTTCGATCAGGTTGTGCGCCGGTGTAAAAGGCAGGCCGCCCACTTCGGCCAGTTTCTCAACAACCAGGCGGGCATAGCCTTCGGGTGCGTTAACACCCGTGCCAATGGCGGTTGCGCCGAGATTGACTTCCAGCAGCACCCCGGCAGTGTACAACAGGTTGCGCTCCTCTTCTTCAAGCAACTCGGCAAAGGCGGCGAATTCCTGCCCCAGCGTCATCGGCACCGCATCCTGCAGCTGCGTGCGCCCCATTTTCAGAATATCTTGAAATTCATCTGCCTTTTGCCGGAACGCCTGTTTCAGACGGCCTATTTTCCCCACCAGCGCAGCCATGCTGTTATATACGGCAATGCGCAACCCCGTAGGATAGGCATCGTTGGTGGATTGGCTGGCGTTGACATGATCGTTGGGGTGAATGATGTCGTAGCGGCCTTTTTCATAGCCCAAAGCCTCCAAGGCGAGGTTTGCAATCACTTCGTTGGTATTCATGTTTACCGAAGTGCCCGCCCCGCCCTGATATACATCGGAAGGAAACTGGTCGAGGCAGCGGCCTTTTTCGAGCACCTCGTTGCAGGCCGTTTCAATGGCTTGGGCGGTTTCTGCGGCAATCACGCCCAAGCTGCCGTTGGCGCGGGCGGCGGCTTTTTTCACCATCACCATGCCGCGCACCAGTTCGGGAATATCGGAAATCTTTTGGGTGGAAATATTGAAGTTTTCTTTCGCCCGCAAAGTGTGTATACCCCAATACACGTCGTTCGGGATTTGGCGCCCGCCGAGCAAATCGGTTTCCGTGCGTTCTTTCATCTTTGTTCTCCGTTTCTTCAGGTTACAGCCGTTTACGGCTGCATTTATTCTACCATTTTCGGGCATAAAAAGGCCGTCTGAACGGTTGGTTCAGACGGCCTTTGGCCATTCGGCTTCTCCATCAAATATGTTCCAGCAAATCCAAAGGGGTATCAATCGCCGCATCATACGGCCACCGGGCGGTGTCGTCATCGGCGGCGATGTAGCCCCAGTTGGCGAGCACGGTTTTCATGCCTGCGTTTCTGCCCGCCTGCATATCGCGTTCGGCATCGCCCACATAAATGCAGTTGCCGGGCTTCACGCCGATTTGTTCGCAGGCATAAAACATGGGCAGGGTGCTGGGTTTGGCTTCGGCGCAGGTGTCGCCGCTTACCACCACGGCAGGCGGCACGGTAAAGCCGAGTTTGGGCACCAGGCGGTGGGTGAAGGTGTGCGGTTTGTTGGTAATGATGCCCCACTGGATGCCGCACTCGTTCAGTTCGGCAATCAGCCCGTTTATTCCGTTAAATAAAACGGTTTCTTTATCGAAACAGTGTTCGTATTCGGCCAAGTATTCCTGCCGCCATGCACCGTATTCGGGGTGGTTTTTGTCTATGCCCGCGCCCATTAAAATCAGGCCGCCGGCGCCGTGGCTGGCAACGGGGCGGATTTCGGCCATGCTTTTTTCGGGCAGGCCGCGGCGGCGCAGCAGGGTGTTGAGCGCGCCGCCCAAATCAAGCGCGGTGTCGGCAAGTGTGCCGTCCAAATCGAATAATACGGCTTCGGTCATGATGAATAATTCCTTTATTGTGTAAGGCAGGCCGGGGCCTTTGCAAAAATACTTAAGGCCGTCTGAAATATTTCAGACGGCCTAGGGAGTGTAGTCAGAAGGCTTGTGAAGCGGTTTTTTGAGGGAAAATCCGCAGATGCAAGGCAAAAAGCGCAGCAAGATTGAACATCTTGCGAGCATTTTAGCTTCGCAAGTCCGCTACGCTACCTAACGCAGCAGTTGCGGACTTTAACCAAAAATACCGCCGCAACGCCTTCTGACTACACTCCCTAGTTTATTCAGGCATATCCTGTTCGTTCAAAACCGCCCGAATCAGCGCCACGGCGCCGTCGTCGGCCAGTTTTTTGGCGACGGCGCGGCCGAGCGCGTCGGCATAGGCCAGCGGGGCTTCGGCTTGTGCCTGCAACACCACCGAGCCGTCGGGATGGCCGACCAGTGCGCGCAGGGTCAGCAGGCCGTTTTCTTCGGTGCAATAGGCGGCCAGCGGTACTTGGCAGCTGCCGTCCAACGCGCGGGCGAGCGCGCGTTCGGCGGTAACGCAGGCATTGGTAACCGGGTGGTTGAGCGGGTTGAGCGCTTCGAGCAAATCGTAACGGTTCTCGGCGATTTCTATGCCCAATGCGCCCTGCCCGGCTGCAGGCAGGCTTTCGGAAGGCGGCAGAATCAGGCGGATGCGTTCGTTTAAACCCAAGCGCTGCAAACCGGCGGCGGCAAGGATGACGGCATCGTATTCGCCGTTATCCAGCTTGGCCAAACGGGTTTGTACGTTGCCGCGCAGGGGTTTGACGGTTAAATGCGGGAAACGGGCGCGCAGTTGCGCTTCGCGGCGCAGGCTCGATGTGCCGACCACCGCACCTGCGGGCAGGTCTTCCAGTCGCCCGAAGCGGTTGGAAACAAACGCATCAAACGGATTGGCGCGCTCGCAGACGGCGGCCAGCGCAAAGCCGGGCGGCAGCTCCATCGGCACGTCTTTAATCGAATGCACGGCCAAATCGGCGCGCCCCTCTTGCAGGGCCTGCTCCAACTCTTTGATAAACAGCCCTTTGCCGCCGATCTTCGACAGGGTTTTATCGAGAATTTGGTCGCCGCGCGTGGTCATGCCGAGAATTTCCACTTCGCAACCGGGGTAAAGCTGTTTCAGACGGCCTCGGACATGCTCGGCCTGCCACATGGCCAGCGCGCTTTCTCGGCTGGCGATAACGAGTTTTTTCGGGGTCATGGTTTGCCTTAGAAAAAAGGGGAATCCAAATCAGGCAAGTCTAACACAAACCCTCCACTTCCACCGCCTGTTCATACCGTTCCAGCGGGCCGAACCCGTTGCCTTTATTCTGCTCTTTGGTGAGCACTTTCCCCTGAATGCAGATATTGTCCAAGGTAACGTTATATGCAGCACCGGACTGCCGCTTTTCCTGAACCTTGCCAATCAAACCTTGGCCTTTAAGGATGAAATAGTGTTTTCCCTGAGCAACAAACTCCGCCTGCTCAAATGAAAAATGAACGGTTCCCGTCATTTTAACCACACTACTATCCCCTTCTGCCTGGGGTGGAATTCCGGCTGAAGCAGATGAAGTGGCTACGGTTTCCGTGTGAGTGCTTGCTGCCGAATCATTATCTGCTGCGGTTTCCGTTTTGTTGTTCGGAGAACAGGCTGCTAAGATAACTAGAGCGGAACAAAGAATTTTTTTCACCAATTTTTCCTTTCCGGTTGAAGTCCTGCCTTTCAAAACGGCAGACAAATATTTAACCCTTTTAGTTTCAAATAGTTATTTAATAAGAATGCAAACAGCCTGCAGCCGCACTAAAATATATCGCGTACTGTGCAAATGTTATTAAACGGCAGTTACAGCCATTTGACCGCCCCCGCCCTCTGAAAAGTTCCTTATTGTTGCCGGATTAACTTTATTTTAAAACGCTTAATTTCATGAAACGTGCCAAACAATACCCTTTTTTAACCTTGCAGCGGCAGCGCTTTTCGCTGCATTTCGACAACCGCAGCGGCATGGCCGGTATGCCGTCTGAAAAAGATTTCTACCGCTGGATATGGCATGCGTTCAAACACCGTTTCCGCCGTGCCGAAATCAGCCTGATCCTGCTTGATGAAGAAGAAGCCCGTGCCTGCAACCGCGATTACCGCGGCAAAGACTATGCCACCAACGTGTTGAGCTTTGCCTTCAACGAAGGCGAAACCTTTCCCGAACAGCTTTCAGACGGCCTTTACGGCGATTTGGTTATCTGCCCGCAAGTGGTGCTGAAAGAAGCCGCCGAACAAGGCAAAACGCCCGAACAGCATTTCGCCCACCTCACCCTGCACGGCACGCTGCACCTGATGGGCTACGACCACATCGGTGAAGCCGAAGCCGAAATTATGGAAACACTTGAAACCCGCCTGCTGAATCAGTTAGGATACCCCGACCCTTATATTTGATTAGGATTAAATGCGAAATGGACGACAGCCAGTCGAAACCTTCTTTTTTCGAACGCATCATCTCCCGCATCTCGGGCGATGCCCCCGATTCCGCCGAAGACGTGCTGAACCTGCTGCGCCAAGCGCACGAGCAGGAAGTATTTGACGGCGAAACCCTACAACACCTTGAAAAAACGCTGGATTTTGCCGAACTTGAAGTACGCGACGCCATGATTACCCGCAGCCGGATGGATGTGATTAAAGCCGGCGAGAGCATGGAGCGCATCATTGCCTATATCATCGAAACCGCCCACTCGCGCTTTCCCGTTATCGGCGAAGACAAAGACAACGTGCTGGGCATCCTGCACGCCAAAGACCTGCTCAAATACGCCTTAAGCCCCGAACAGTTCAACCTGCAAAGCATCTTGCGCCCCGCCGTGTTCGTGCCCGAAAGCAAACCGCTCAACGCCCTCTTGAAAGAATTCCGCGAGCAGCGCAACCATATGGCGGTGGTGGTAGACGAATACGGCGGCATTTCCGGCCTGGTAACGTTTGAAGACATCATCGAGCAGATTATCGGCGACATCGAAGACGAATTCGACGAAGACGAAAGCGCCGACAACATCTTTCCCGTTTCCGCCGAACGCTTCCGCATCAACGCCGTTACCGAAATCGAAGACATCAACGAATATTTCGGCACCGACTACAGCGACGAAGAAGCCGACACCATAGGCGGGCTGGTGATTCAGGAAATCGGCCACCTGCCCGTGCGCGGCGAAAAAGTAGTTATCGGCCCCCTGCAATTCACCGTTGCCCGCGCCGACAACCGCAGGCTGCACACGCTGATGGCGATTCGGGTGAAAGAGTAGCATCCAAACGGCAATATGCCCGAACTTTTTTGCTTTCCGCCGCATGGTATAGCGGATTAAATTAATTTTCGATACAAGACAGCAAGCCGCAGACAGTACAAATAGTACGGCAAGGCGCAGCAACGACGTATCGGAAGTTAAGTTAATCCGCTATAAAAGCAAAAAAGTGCGGGCTGCCGACTCTTGGGCAACGGCGTGTTTATTTAACCAGCCTGGGCAGATCAATCGGAATATTCGGCTCTATCTCGAACACATAGTTCAACCAGTTTCCAAAGCTGTATTTTTGTTTTATTTTTTCGGGTAACGGCACATAAGGTTTCTGCATAAATGCTTTCAACTCTTCCGTGTTGCTGCCGTTCCAAACAAAAATATTGTCGGGATGGTAGAAATCATAAAATGTAACGGTCGGATTCGTTGTGATCAGCTTTTTATCATACCCTATGGCTTCAAAGATGCGTAACGACAACCCGTGATGTTTGTTGTTGAGAAAATCCACCAGAATGCCGGCTTTCTGCACCATTTTTAAATTTTCGCGATAAGGCAGGGCTTCATTAAAAGAAAAATAACGCACTTTGGGCAACCCGAGCTCTTTGCGGGCTTCTTCAGGTTTTTTCGCCCCGATATGAAAATCCACAGGCAGCCCTACTTCTTCGGCGGCATGATAAAACTGACGAATGTCGCCTATTCTCTGTTTGGCATGGGAACCTATAAAAAACAGGCTGTTGTCGGTTTTTTCTTCAACAGGGTAACAATCAAACCAAAAACTGGTAATCGGAAGGAGTTTGTCGGCATACTCTTGGCGCTTGCCGATATCGTAGGGATCAAAAAACATGAATTTGTCAAAATAACGGATTTTATAAAATTCGTGTTCTAAAAACTCCAAGGTTTCCCAGTTATAGTGCACCATCAGGCGGCTCTTCTCCCGCAGCGTCTGCAAAAAATGGCTCGGAAACACACCCGGCCAAATCATAAGGCAATAATCCGCCTGCCCCGGTATTTCATTGATTTTCTGCATAAAGGAATCGTGATATGGCTGAAAAAGCTGGTTTTTTTTATACTCCCGCTGTCTGAGCAGGTTGCGGTAAAACAGCTTCTTTACCCGCTGCCACAGGCCGGTATAAACAAACTTTTGCTCTTCATAAATAATTTCCACCACGTTGAACCCGTGGAACCTTAAGTTTTCTGCAATAACCTGGTGGATTTTGAAAATCGGCGGCATTGCCAATATAACGCTTTTTTGTGCTCTGTTCATCATTCGTCTTTTTGGCTTGAAAGCCGGAACAAATAGATATTGTTAATTTTTCCTGTCCTTTTCCTGCAGCACAGGCGGCAGCCTGCGGCAGAAAAAATTTATATCATGAAACCCCATCGGGGTGTTTTACGGCCGGGCCGTTTCAAACCGCAATAACGTAATACTTACTTTTCCGGCAGTAAAACGGGCTGGTGGGGCTCAATCTGCAGAATATAGCGTATCCAGTTGCCGAAACTGTATTTTCTGCGGACGGCTTCATCGATTCTGCAATACGGCCGGGCTAAGAAATCATCTAAACCGTCGAATGTTTTACCGTTCCAGATAAATATGTTGTCGGGGTGGTAAAAATCGTATTTAGCAACTTCACTGTTGGTTGTAATCAGTTTTTTATGATAACCCACAGCTTCGAAAACCCTAAGCGACAGGCCTTTATGCGTGCTGATAACGAAGTCGGCCAGTATTCCGCAGCGCAATGTGTTTTGCAAATGCCGACGGTAACTGATTCCGTTATGGAAACGGATATTGTTCGCAGTATACTCTTTCTCTGCCCCATAATTGTTGTCATAGGCAATCTGAAAATCAAGTTTGATGCCGTTTTGTTCTGCGTAAAGACAGAACCGGTTAACAGCTTCGATTCGGTCGCTGCGGTGCGCCCCGACAAAATAAACGGTATCAGGCTCGTCAGGCTCGCCTGTGGGGAAATGATCGAAATAAAAACTGGTAGCGGGCAGTAATGCCGGATGCTTACCGAGATCATCGGGATCAAAAACATAATAGCGGTCGAATAACGGAATATGTCCTGCCGCCGCAGGAAAACGCCCGATACCGTCCCACTGATAATTTACCATTATGCCGCTGTCTGCTTTAACTTTTTGAAGAAAACCTGCGGGATAAATGTCGGAACGGATAAACAAAGCATAATCAAACTGGAGATTTCGTGCCAACTGTGCGGAAAGCTCTTTCTGCTTCAAACGTATCATCAGCTCTTTTTTTGCTTCTTTGTTTCCAAGCAGTTTCTGCCATTGAACCGATAGCCGCGACCACAGCCCGGGATAGTGAAAATCAAGAGAGTCCAATGAAAAATCAATAACTTCGAAATTATGATATTCAAGGCATTCCGCAACAATTTTCGCCAGGCCTGCATCATTTATCATGCCCAGCAGTAAAGTGGGTCTAGGTTTGCTCATGCTGTTTGCCAAAGTCGGTTGGAGGGCTTTTTTCCCGCTTCATCAGCCCGATAACGGCCTGAGGGCTGATTTCATTAACTGTTCCTTTAAAAAACAAACAATCGCTTTTGCTGCTTCTCGGATACCAGTTCTCGAAATTCTGCGGATTTTTGTGATAAAGGCCGATAATCCGTTTGTCTAATGCGGCAGCAATATGAATAATGGCGGTATCCGGTGAAACAACGGTATCGGCAAAACGCAAAATTTCTATACTGTCATTGATTGTTTGTGTGTCCGCATACACAAAGCAGTTTTTTCTTGGCCGGCATAATGCCGTTAATGCAGGGGTTGCTTCAGGGTAGGTCAGCAATACAAATTGCCGCAGGGGAAACGCCTCCTGCAATGCAGCCAGCATTTTCCCAATGGCCGCATTATCAAATGTGCGTGATTTGGAAGCCCCGAAAAAATTAAGTGCAATATAGTCTTTCAAGGCATTTTCCTGCAGAAACCGCCGCACCCCTTCGGCAGATGCAGTGCTTTCAGGCAGAGCCGGGGCAGTATCTATCTGTGTAAAACCCAAAAGCTTCAAAGCCTCTGCATAAATATCTGCATAGTGCTGCCGCTTATTGGTGATATTCAGATTAAACAGGCGGTAATCGGCCTTATCCAAGCCGACGTTATACGGGCTGTTCAACGCATTGAGCAAAACCAAATCGCGGTCCCGCAGAAACAGCGTGGGTTCTATGGTTACGTTATATTGCCCCGCCAATGATTTTCCCAGTTTCCAATAGGCGGCGGCAGACTTTGCCTTCACTTCATGCACAGCATCGATATAAGGGTTATCGTCGAATAACCGGCGGTTTTTCGAACTGCATACCACCCCGATCTTAATATCCGGATTAGCCAGTTTGATTTCCCTGAAAGCAAACGAGCTGACGATATAATCGCCTATTTTCCCGTCTTGCCGTAAGAACAATATCGAAGCCAGGCTTTGCGGATTAAGCCCGACAGCAGATGCTGCGGGCACCCGGTCGAAAAAAGCTTTGCTCCATTTCAACCGTTGCGCCTTTAATGCATCCCTTAATTTGGTATGGTAGGTTTTGAGAAACATATCAGGCCGTCTGAAAACACAATCAATCTTGAAAATTCACAAGTATACCGATTCCGGCTATTCGCCCAACAGCGCGATATCGGCCACTGCGTTCATTTGCCCCGCCAGCCGGTTGAGCAGGTTGAGGCGGTTTTGTTTTACTGCAGCATCGTCGGCCATCACCATCACGCCGTCGAAAAACGCATCGACCTGCGGTTTGATGGCGGCCAGCCCGGTCAAGGCCGTCTGAAAATCCTGCGCGGCCAGCGCGGCATCGATTTTCGGCTGCAAGGCTTGCGAAGCGGCAAACAACGCCTGCTCTTCGGTCTGCTGCAACAGGTTTTCGTTGACTGCACCCAGTTCGGCACCGGCTTTTTTCAGCAGGTTCTGCACGCGTTTGTTGGCAGCGGCCAGCGCGGCGGCTTCGGGTAGTTTTTTAAATGCTTCTACCGCTTGCAGTTTGGCGGGCAGGTCGTTGAGGCGGTCGGGGCGCTTGGCCAGCACGGCGGCCACTACATCTTGCGGGTAGTCGTTTTGCAGCAGCACCGCCAGCCGCGCCTGCATAAATTCGGCCACTTCAGAAAGCGTGTTGTCGGCCAGTTTGCCGGCAGGGAAGGTGGCATAGGCGGCTTGCAGCACGTCGCTGATGCTTAAATCGCTGTTCATCAGCATGCGCAAGATGCCCAAGGCGGAGCGGCGCAATGCGTAGGGGTCTTTGTCGCCGCTGGGAATCAGGCCGATGCCCCAAATGCCGACCAGTGTTTCCAGTTTGTCGGCCAGCGCGGCGGCGGTGGCTATCTTGCCTTCGGGCAGTTTGTCGCCGGCAAAGCGCGGCCAGTAATGCTGCTCGACGGCGTTGGCGATTTCTTCGCCCTCTCCGTCCAAGCGGGCGTAGTATTTGCCCATGGTGCCTTGCAGCTCGGGGAATTCGCCCACCATTTCGGTAACCAAATCGGCTTTGGATAAGCGGGTGGCACGCTCGGCGGTGCCGGCATCGGCGCCCAAGGCGGCGGCGATGTGGCGGCTGATGGCGGCCAGCCGTTCGATGCGTTCGGCCTGACTGCCCAGTTTGTTGTGGTACACCACTTGCGATAATTTCGGCAAACGGCTCTCGAGCGTGGCTTTCTGGTCTTGCTTGTAGAAAAACTCGGCATCAGCCAGCCGCGCGCGCAACACGCGCTCGTTGCCGCGGATAATGTGCGACGGGTCTTCGGCCTGCAGGTTGGAAACCAGCAGGAAGCGGTTCATCAGTTTGCCGTTTTGGTCGAGCAGCGGGAAGTATTTCTGGTTTTGCTGCATGGTGAGAATCAGGCATTCCTGCGGCACGGCGAGAAAGTGCTCTTCAAAACCCGCTTCCAGCACTACCGGCCATTCCACCAGCGCGGTTACTTCGTCGAGCAGGGCCTCATTGGCGGCCACTGTGGCGTTCAGACGGCCTGCGTGTTGGTTTAAGGCCGTCTGAATGGCGGTTTTGCGCTCGGCAAACGAAGCGATCACCTTGCCTTCGTTTTTCAGTTGTTCGGCGTAGGCATCGGCGTTGGCCAACACAATGTGGCCGTCTGAAAGAAAGCGGTGGCCGAGGGTGAAGTTGCGGCTCTGCAAACCCAATACGTTTACCGGCACCACTTCGCTGCCGTGCAGCGCCACCAAACCGTGCACGGGGCGCACGAAGGTGTGGGTGCTGCTGCCCCAGCGCATCACTTTCGGAATCGGCAGTTTTTTCACCGCCTGATTGAGAATGTCTTCCAGCAGTTCGCCCAAAGGCCTGCCGGTTTGGGTGTATTCATAGGCAAACACGTCCTGCCTGCCGTCGTTGATGATTTTCAAATCTTCGATTTTGGCACTGGCGCTGCGGGCGAAACCTTCCAAGGCTTTGGTGGGCACACCGTCTTTCATACCGCTGGCCACGGCCGGGCCTTTTTTCACGATTTGACAGTCGGCCTGCACCGGCTTCACGTTTTTCACCTGCACGGCCAAACGGCGCGGCGAGGCATAAGCAGTGTATTGAGCCGCGCCTTCGATCAGCTCGTTTTTTTCCAAGCCTTCGGCCACGGCGGCGGCAAAATGGCTGCCGAGATTATTCAGGGCTTTGGGCGGCAGCTCTTCGGTTAAAAGTTCGATCAAGAGGGTTGGGGTTGTCATAGTTTTCGGCTTCGTCAATAAAATGTGGGGTTTATGCTTGTTCGGATTTCAGGATTTGCTCAACAGAAGGCAGCCTTGGCGGCCAGGCCAGACCATAAGCGCCCGGTTCGACGGTCAGATTAGGGTTATAGGCAGGATCATGCCTGATAATTTCTTTCCATTTTGATTGGAAATACCGGTATTCCTGCTTGAAACGCTCCTCTTTTTCCGGGGTATTTTCGTAGCCCCTGCTTGCAGATTCATAATGATACAGCTCTGCATACGGGGTATAGACAATTCTATAGCCTTGCTGTATCACCTTCAGGCAGAAGTCGATATCGTTATATGCGATTTTGAGGTTTTCTTCGTCCAAACCGCCCACCCGGCAGTAAATTTCCTTCGACACCAGCAGGCAGGCGGCAGTAACCGCAGAAAAATTGCTGATGAAGTTTGCCCTCCCCGCATAGCCGGGAAAACCGTTCGGTTGGCGGCAGAATATATGGCCCGCAGCCCCCCCCATACCGACTATAACGCCAGCATGCTGGATGGTATTGTCGGGATACAGCAGTTTCGCACCGACAATGCCTACACCCGGCCTCAGGATATGGGACACCATTTCATCCAGCCACCCGGGGGTGATTACCTCAATATCGTTATTTAAAAGGCATAAAAACTCTCCGTCGGCAATTTCTGCAGCACGATTGTTCAGGGCAGAATAATTAAACGGCGAATCATCCCTTAAAACGGTAACCGGATATTTTTCTTTTATTTCGTCGAAATAGCACAGGGCCGCATCGTCGTCGGAACCGTTATCAACCAAAACAACATTAAAATTTTTGTAGGTGGTTAAATTAAAAATGCTTTCAATACACTGTTTTACCAATTTAAAGCCGTTTCGGGTAGGAATGATAACGGAAACTTTGGGCTGCTTCTCAGGAAGGCGGTAATGGGCGCGGTAACTGGTTTCCAAAAGTTTTACCGAACCGTTGAAACCCATTCTTTCAAAATGCTCGTTTAAAGCACGTTCACCCGCAATCATGGCATACGGCTTGGCCTCCGCCCCCCCCGCCGTGCTCAAGGCATGAATGCGCCAATGATAGAGGATTCGGGGGATATGCAGAATGTTTTCATGAGGAACGGTTTCGATGAAACGCAGGGCTAAATCATAATCTTGCGCGCCCTCAAACCCCAAACGGAAACCGCCCAATTCACGTACGATTGAAGCCCGGTATACGCCCAGATGCGTAATCAGGTTATGGGCATAAAACAAATCCTGATTCCAATCCGGCTTGAAATACGGGTTCAGCCTGTTATTTTCTTCGTCGATTTTATCTTCATCAGAATAAATCAAATCAACATGCGGATTTTCGATAATGGCACGGGCCACCCAAAACAAAGCATGTTCGGGCAAGAGGTCATCGTTATCGAATAAAGCAATAAATTCCCCCGTTGCCAAACCGACGGCAGAATTGCTCGCAGCAGAGATATGGCCGTTTTCCCTTCGGTAAACCACTTTAATCCGGGCATCTTCCCCGGCATGGTGTTCCAAAACTTTCTTCACTTCAGGGTTTGTCGAAGCGTCGTCGGCAATACACAGCTCCCAATCCGGATAAATCTGCCTGCGCACGGATTGGATCGCCTGTTCGAGCATCTTCACAGGCGGATTGTAAACCGGCATCACAAGGGAAATCAGCGGCCTGTTTTTCATTGCCGATACGGCCTTCTTCATCAGGCGGATTTCATCAGGCACCAGTTTGTCGTAACACTCTATCCAATTGGCGTAGCTTCTATCGTCGATTTTTGTATGGCACAAGGCCTGCTGTTCGGAAAAAACATGTTGCAATACCTGCCTTACACCTTTCCAGCCGAGATTTTGATATGATTTTTTGAGTATCTTATACGTTTTACCCACCCCGCCCTGCTCCCGCGTTAAAAAACGGAAAGCTTTGCGGTAGCTGTTGGCTGCACTAACTGCCTGTTCGATTTTAATAAAGGGTTTTGCTGCCTGAACAGTATATAAAGTTTGGTATTTTTTATGATAACGCTCCCATTGGGAGAGCCGGCGGGCTAATCCCGTGTTGGTTTCATGCAGCCTGAGATAGGCCTGTTCCAATTGAAACAGCCTGTTTTGCTGCGGCTGTCCGTTTTCGGGCAGCTCTTCAGAACCGCGATGATTCCGCCCGTCAGAAACAAACACAGTTTTTTTGCGGCGGATTAAAACCCCGGAAAGCCTCACGGCTTCCCCACCGACAGCCAACAGCCGAAGCCAATAATCCCCGACTTCGCCCCCAGTGCTTTTTTCATCAAATCCGTTTAATGCGGTGAAATCGGCAGCACGGTGCACAGCCGTTAAGGGAATGGCAGGCTGCCTGCTTTCCGATTCCGAATCGGGATATTCCGTTTCAGAATAAACCAATTTACAGTTGGGGCGGTTTTCCAATACCGCCACACACTCTGCCACATAACCGGGCAGCAGGATATCGCCTTCATCCAAAAATAGAAAATACCGTCCTTTTGCCAAACGCGCGGCATGATTGCGCGCGGCGGCTGCAGTGGGATGGCCCTCGCAGATAAAGCGGGTATCGGGGCTGGCGTTTGCCGAATCTGCCAATAATGACGATACGTTGTTTTCACCCGAACCATAACCGGTAACAACCGTTTCAATACCGGCATAATCCTGCAGCCCTACGGATGCAAGGGTTTCCACCAAATCCTGCCCGCCATGACGGCAGGTAATCATCACAGAAACAAGAGGAAGGAGGTTGTGCTTCATAATACGGTTTCTTTTTATTTTTCAAACAGCCGGCTGCCCAAATGTGAAATTGTGTTCCCGTTTTAGAATCGACATGGTAGCCGACCGATAAGATATTCTCCTACACCTTTTCAAGGATAGGTTTAATTTCCTGCCGAATGAAAATCAGTCTGAATCTGATGAGCATTTCCAAGTATTGGAAAATCAGTAGCATTGCCATCTATTTTCATCAGAGATTCTGGTTTTGATAACACACGAACCTCGGAACAACGTGCTTTATAAACTTCTTGTTCCACTTGGGGAAAATAACCGTTCACTGATTCGAGAACATGGATAAAACTATTCCAGCTATGGCGTTCTTGTAAAAGTTCCCGACTATACCGCCATGTATTCTCCAGCAATATCTTATCTGAAGTTATATTTTTGATTTTTATTATATTTTTTTCTAAAACATCATTATCAATAAGTAATGCATCCGGATGGATTAATTCCCCGATACCGCCCACATCATAAGAGATAACCGGCAGACCGTTGGATATTGCCTCAATTAATACATTAGGCAGTCCGTCATATTGTGAGGTATAAAGAAAAGCAGCATATTGCTGTTTGCCTGCGATTTCCGAAAACGAATTGTATTTTCCGAAATATTTTACATTTTTCAAAGTTTGGAGCTGTTCTAATTCTTTTCGGCAGACACGTTCAGACTCTCCGTAAACGTGGAACTCCAATTCAGGCATGGCTTTGGCAATTTGATACAGCAGCTCCGGGCGTTTTTGCTTGGCAATCCGGCTGGCCCACAGAACCGGTGCCGATTTTCCTGCAGCGGCATAAGGTTTCAGGTTGCCTAAAAAAGGAAAGTAGACCGTTTTCATTAACCCGTCCAAACCCGTTAACTGACTTTGCTCATCGGGGTACCAGCGGGTGTCGCAGAACACACTTTCTATAAAATGAAAAGTCTCGGGCAAATAGCGTGCATAGCCAAAATAAATACCAGGCTCGTATTCGTCTTCGCAAAAAACACTGGCAAAAAGTTTTTTATCCATAGATTTTAACTGGAGGCCATATTTTTTATAAACATCCCAACCGAGAGCGGAATTAATATTGTGTATGGTTTGCGCAGGAGTCTGAAGAAGCAGGCGGACCAACAATTCTGCCGACTTGTGCGGGCTGAGCTTCTCTGAAAATCCTGAAAAATTCAAATGGATTGCAGATGCAGGAAGCCTGTCAAGCCAAGGGGATTCAGCATTTTCGGTAGTAACCAGCAGAATCTTCATACCTTTTTCATGCTGGGCATTAATATGGTGCAACAAACCCAAATCCGCGCCGCCGCGCTTAAGCCAAGGAGCCAGAAAAACCACATCAAAATCCAAATGTTTCAAATGACGCATAAGGAGACCGTAAGCTTCACCGTAGCTGTTATGCTCCAGATTAGGAGAAGGTTGATAGCTGTGCTGGGAAAGCTGGTTGAGGAAATCTTTGCTCGGTTGCAGTGCCGGCTCAATGACACCCAGCGCTTTCAGCTCCCCCATCAAAAAAGAATTAAAAGGATGACTATGATCGGCTGTATTGTGTTTGGGCGGTTTCGGCCACCATTCTCTGCGTTCGATCTTTCCTCCGGCACGCAACAGCCGCTGTTTCAGGCGGCTTTTTGGAAAAGCTTTGACCAATGGTTTGAAAATGATTTTCCAAACAGCCCGAACAATGGATTTAACCATAGATTTAACAGGATTTTTTTTCATTTGTTATTTCTTTTCCCAACAATTTCAATCAGTCCCTTTCCATTACAGGCTCAGCTGTGAAAAAAAGCCAGACGGAGGAATAAGGGAGTTATATTGTATATGCTCCTGCAGCATGGAATTATCGCGACGGCGGTAAAACAGATAAGTTTGCAGAACAGGGACTATTTCTATTCCTGCTGCAATACAACGTAGATTGAAATCCCAATCTTCGAAAGCAAACTTCGTTTGCCTGCCGATTTTTTCATTGTATGGAAATTGCTTGAAAATATCTGTTTGCGAAAATACAGAAGATACCCAATAATGGCTATTCATCATTTGTGCCTGCGGAATTTTCCTAGAAGGGAGAATAGCCTGTATCCCGATATGGCGCCCGAAGCTCAATACATGCCCGGGCATACACAATATAGGGGAACCGCTTTGGATTGACTGGCGGAGTGCCGCACTAACCCAATTTGAACTGAAAAAATCATCACCATCTAAAAAACCTACATACTCGGTACGAGTGTGGTCAATTCCAATATTGCGCGACGCACTCAAAGAACCGTTCGACGATTCAATAACTTGATCTTTACTGCTTCCATATCTGCTCAGATAATTTTTCACCGTTTGAGAAGTAAAAGCATTGGCACAGTCCAATATACAGATTAAATCGATACGGTTTCCATATTTCGCAGAGTAATTCCTAATCCGTTGAAATCCCAACAGGCTTTTATGTGCATAGACATCTTCACCATGAAAAGTCATGATTATTGTTGCAGGAGGCAGAGATATATGCGGATTTTTCATATCATATTTTCTCGTTTTACAAGTATGTTATTCATAACCATTGGGATTCTTGCACAGCCAGTTCCATGAATCTTTTATCATTTCTTGCAAATTATATTTGGCCTTCCAACCTATCTGCTGAAAAGTAAAAGTTGGATCTGCATAGCAGCATGCAATATCTCCCAAACGCCGCGGTTTGATTTGGTAAGGAATATTTATCCCGGATATTTTTTCAAATGACTGAACAATATCCAATACAGAATAACCAACTCCAGTACCTAAATTATAAATATGCACTCCAGATTCTTTATTTTTTATCTGCATTGCTTTCAGATGCCCCTCAGCCAAGTCCATCACATGAATATAATCACGTATACCAGTGCCATCGGGTGTGGGGTAGTCATTGCCAAAAACGGAAAGACAGTCGAGCTTTCCTGATGCGACTTGGCAAATAAAAGGAAGTAAATTATTTGGCGTTCCTTTCGGGTATTCACCTATCAAACCACTTTTATGTGCCCCTATCGGATTAAAATAGCGCAAAATAATTACACTCCAGCGCGAATCCGAATTCTGCAGGTCGGATAAAATCCTTTCTGCCATATATTTTGAAGTGCCGTAAGGGTTTGTTGTTCCTCCTACAGGCATATTTTCTGTATAGGGAACACGATCAGCGTTACCGTACACTGTAGCTGATGAGCTGAAAACAATATTGAATATTCCGGCTTTTGCCATTTCCTCTGCTAAAACCAACGTAGAATTTACGTTATTATCATAATATTTAATGGGATGTTGTGTACTTTCTCCAACTGCTTTTAACCCGGCAAAGTGCATTACGGTGTGTATATCATGGGTGTTAAAAATTTTTTGTAGCAACTTTCTATCTCTAACATCACCTTGATAAAAGGGTACGGATTTTCCACAAATTTCTTCAATTTTTAATAATACTTTCGGATTGGAATTGCAGAGATTGTCAATTATTACCACCTCATACCCTGATTGAATTAACGTTATTACAGTATGCGAGCCTATAAATCCGGCCCCTCCAGTAACCAGTATTCCCATATTTGAGCTCCCTTCTTTAAATTAAATTCCTAATAAATTTAAATATTTAGATCGCAATCCCAGCACCCGAACCAATATGTGCAACTTGTTATAACCTACAGTTGAAAATACAGTTTCAGTTATTGCCATTTAAAACAGCTTATTAGCTTATATAATTGATTTTTTTGATTTTTCTGTTTTTTTGTATCAATATTACAGATTAAATCATAATAGCCCAAACCATGTTTGACAAAAATTTCACTATGCTTCAAATACACTTTCTGCCAACTCTGTCTGACAGCCATACCGTGTTTAGTAAGGCTGTCAGTTAATGATGAACTGTTTTGCCGTTTTCGGTAACGGAACAATATCTTCGGGATACGGACTGCTTCCCCTCCTCTGCTCAATATCCGTATCCAAAGATCCCAATCTTCATGTGTTTTAAGGCTTTCGTCAAAACCTCCCACATTTTTAAAATCTTCAGAACTATGCATGGCTACTGCCGGAATATGGTTTCCTTTAAGAAGCATTGCCAACCCTTCATAGGCCGGTAAATTCCATGTACCTGTTTGTACCCCAAACACTTCGCCTAGAGAATAAACCAACTTGTACTCCGCTTTTTTTTCTAAAACGGCTACGCTTTTTTGAATATAGTCGGGCAGGATTTGGTCGTCGGCGTCGAGAAACAGAAAATATTCGCCTTTGGCCAAGCGGGCTGCATGGTTGCGGGCGGCGGCAACACCTTGGTTGCTTTGCGATGCAAAGCGGATGGCGGGTTTGTTTTGCAGCAGTTCTGCCAGAAAAGCGGCAGAAGCAGGAAGCGAACCGTCGTCGATAATGATGATTTCGATATTTGGGTAGCTTTGCCGCTCTACTGAAGCGATGGTTTCGGCAATATATTGTTCGCAGTTGTAATAAGGGATCATTACGGAAACCAGAGGTTTTTTCGCATCATTCATTTTGATTATTCCTGATTTTCGGTTTTCGTTCAGACGGCCTGTTACTGAGGCCGCCTGAAAAACTATGAATGGTTTTTGGGCATTTTCTGCAAAGCCGCATAATAGCCTTCTTTGGCCATTAATTCTTGGTGGCTGCCCTGCTCGACGATATGGCCGCCGTCCATCACGATGATGCGGTCGGCCTGCTCGACGGTGCTTAACCGGTGGGCGACGATAATGCTGGTGCGGCCGTGCATCAGGCGCTCTAAGGCTTGCTGGACGAGGCGTTCGGATTCGTTGTCGAGCGCGCTGGTGGCTTCGTCGAGCAGCAGTATCGGGGCATTTTTCAAAATGGCGCGGGCGATGGATACGCGCTGGCGCTGGCCGCCTGAAAGCTGGCTGCCGTTGGCGCCGACGGGTTGGTGCAGGCCGTGGGGCGAATGTTCGACCAGGTCTTTCAAATTGGCGGCTTCGAGGGCGGCAGCCACTTCTTCTTCTGTGGCTTCGGGGCGGCTGTAGCGCACGTTTTCCAGCAGGGTGCCGTCAAACAGGAACACGTCTTGCGACACGAGGGCGAACTGGCTGCGCAGGTTTTCCAGTTTGACATCGGCAATATTCACGCCGTCGAGGTAGACAGCGCCTGCGGCGGGCTCGACAAAGCGCGGCAAAAGGTTGACGGCGGTGGTTTTGCCGCTGCCGGAGCGGCCGACTAGGGCCACGCGTTCGCCGGGGCGGATGTCGAGGTTGAAATCGGCCAAGGCTTTATGACCGTCTTCACTGTAGCGCACGTCGACGTGTTCGAATTTCAGACGGCCTGAAACGTTTTGCAGGGTTTGCGTGCCGTTGTCTTTTTCGGGCTGTTCGTCAAGAAACCCGCATACCGCATCAGAGGCGAGAAACATAGTCTGCATGGGAATGCTGATGTTGGCAAGGTTTTTAATCGGGGTGAGCATTTGCAGCATGGCAACGATAAAGGCCATAAATTCGCCGATGGTGGTGTAGCCTTGCTGGCTCTGCCACAGTGCGATAAAAATCACCACCGCCAGCGCAAAAGAAGCGATAAGCTCGCTGAACGGCGAGCGGGCGGCGGAAGCCTGGGTGATTTTTTTGCCCAAACGCACGATGGTGTTGTTGATTTCGGCGAAACGGCCCGCTGCCTGCTGCTGGCCGCCGAAGAGTTTGACCACGCGGTGCCCCTGATGGGTTTCGTTAACCACGTTGTTGAGCGTGCCTATGCTTTGCTGTGCGCTGGAGATGATGCCTTTGAGGCGGTTTCGGTAGTAGCGCGACAGCAGCGACAGCAGGGGAAACATCAGGGCGACCACGAGGCTGAGCTGCCAGTTGAGATAAAGCAGCACGCACACCAGCCCGATAACGATCATGGTATCGCGGGTCAATATGATAAACACGTTGCTGGCGTTGCTGATGGAGGCTTCGGCCATCTGCACCATGTTCATCAGCACGGTGCCGGAAGGTGTTTTCTGATGGTAATCCGAAGATAGCGTGAGCATGTGTTTGAACATGTCGCGGCGCACATGGCTGATGGCCATTACCGAAACCCAGGTCATCAGATAAGTGCTGGCAAAACGGCACACGCCGCGTATCATTACCAACACGATGAAAAACAGCGGCACCGCCCACACTTTTTCGGGCTTACCCCAAATCATATAGGTAAACTGGTCTTTCCAGTTTTTCAAAACGGCAACAATGCCTTCGGCAGTGTCCGGCTCGGGCGGTGCCGAAGGCGGGGCGAAGCCTTGGTTGACCAAAGGCGCGATAAAGGCGGCCAGATAGCTTTCGGTGGCGGCCACGCCGAAAATGGCGAGCAGTGCCCAGACAATACGGGCTTTATACGGGCGAACATAATCCAGCAGGCGCATAAAGCTTTGGGTGTCTTCTTTGCTGAACAGGCCGAAGGTAAGTTTTTCTATCATGGGTTTGGCGGTTGTCGGATTGGTTTTTCAGACGGCCTCAAACGCCGCACAGACAGTGGGGCCGTCTGAAAAGCAGGGCTTAGGCCGCTTGGTTTTTTATCAGCGGATAGCCCAGTTTCTCGCGGCTTTCCACAAACTTCTGCGCCACGGCGCGGCTTAAGGCGCGGATACGGCCGATATAGGCGGCGCGTTCGGTTACCGAAATCGCACCGCGCGCATCCAGCAGGTTGAAGGTGTGGCCTGCCTTGAGCACCAATTCGTAGGCGGGCAGCGCAAGGCTCTCGTCTTCCACCTCGAGCAGGCGTTTGGCCTGGGCTTCGTAGTCGTTAAACTGGCGCAGCAGCCATTCGGCATCACTGTATTCAAAGTTATAGGCTGACTGCTCCACTTCGTTTTGGTGGTACACATCGCCGTAGGTAACGGTTTGGCCGTCGGGCGTGCGGTTCCATACCAAGTCATACACGTTTTCCACGCCTTGCAGATACATGGCCAAGCGTTCGATGCCGTAGGTGATTTCGCCCAACACCGGCGAGCAGTCGATACCGCCTACCTGCTGGAAATAGGTGAACTGGGTAACTTCCATGCCGTTGAGCCACACTTCCCAACCCAAACCCCATGCGCCGAGGGTGGGGTTTTCCCAGTCGTCTTCCACAAAGCGGATATCGTGTACTTTGGGGTCGATGCCCAGCTCTCGCAGCGAATCCAGATATAAATCCTGAATATCTGCCGGCGCCGGCTTCAAGGCCACCTGAAATTGGTAATAGTGCTGCAGGCGGTTGGGGTTGTCGCCGTAGCGGCCGTCTTTGGGGCGGCGGGAAGGCTGTACATAAGCGGCGAACCACGGCTCGGGGCCGAGCGCGCGCAGGCAGGTGGCCGGGTGGCTGGTGCCCGCGCCCACTTCCATGTCGAACGGTTGGATCAGGGTGCAGCCTTTGTCTGCCCAGAAGGTTTGCAGTTTGAAAATGATTTGTTGGAAGGTGAGCATGATGGTTGCCGGAGTTCAGATAATCAAGAAAAGCCTGCATTTTACTGTTTCGGCGGGGTTTTGGATAGGCTTTCGGCTCCCTCAAAGAAAAACAAGATTTGGAAACGGCATCGGAGTGTAGGAAATCGTCGGGTTGTTTACACTTTTTATGCGAAACAGCTTTTATTTTCTGTCTGAACGATTGCTTTAGGATTTTTGGGTATTATCAAGAACCATGCGGCTTTGCTGTACCTTTCGGCATTCTTGACAACACCCAAAAATCCCAAAATAGGTCTTCAAGCAGAAAAGGAAAAGTGTAAACAACGCTAAGATTTCTTAACGCCACACATATTTGATACATGCACAATGCCAACACTCAATATAACTTGAAAACGTTACCAATACTGCACAACCATTCAATTAATTGAAGTAAATCGTATAAACAGGCGAAAGGCCTCCTGAAAAAATACCTTTAACGGACGGCCTTTCACTCAGAACGATATCCAGTACCTGATACCGTGTGATCTAGAGTTGTTGCTTTCGTTTTTTGATTAGATCAGCTGGCCTAACAACTTTATTTACCAACATTATAGAAATTATAACAATAATTGCTCCAACAATCATTGAAATTCGAATGGGTTCATCTAAAAATATTTTTCCAACTATCATCGCAGCCAATGGGCTTAAAAATGTTACAGTTAATGTGCGTGTTGGTCCTATATCACTAATTAGCTTAAAATAAATTAAATATGCTATTGCGCTGCAAATTAAAGATAATGCAATAAGTTGTAGAAAATTAATTACCGTGAAGGGGCCAGAAGGTGCATCCATAAGCAAAAAAGGAGAAATAACGATACTAGCCCCTAATTGACTACACGCAGCTAATGCTAATGGTTTAATATGTTTTGCTTTTTTCTTAATATACACACCAGATAATGCATAACATGATGCCGCTCCTAAGCAAATGAATATACTTAATATTACATTATAATTTACTCCTATATTTATCATTCCAGTATAACTAACCAGCCCAACACCCAACATTCCTAAAAAAAGACCAAAAATTCTATCTGCTGATAAATGTTCTTCTAACTAAATCGCAGAAAACAAGGCACCAAATAACGGAGAACTAGCATTAATAATCGCAAGATATGCAGCAGGTAGATGTAAAGCTGAAAAGGAATAAAATAAAAATGGTAATCCTGAATTTACAATTCCTATTCCAAAGTACAACTTCCAGTTTTGTTTCCATTGCAAATCAAATTTTATAAGAATAGCATATATAACAAGTGATATGCCAGCTAAAAATAATCTGAAATCAGCCGTGCCAATAACCCCTAAAACAGGGGCTAATGTTCTTGTAAAAATAAAAGAAGAACCTGAAATTATCGATAAAAATATCAAAATTATCCAGTGTATTAGCTTCATAATCACCTCTAATAATAACCATAATAAAAATGCAATATACTAATCATGTTTAGTTGCAATAATAACACCACACGACCAAATCAATGAACAGATTTTTAAACTATTCCTAAATTTGAGATCTTTTATCAAATTTCTCACTTTTATTGCATGACCCTCGGGCCAGTTTTTTTGAGGCAACATGTCATCAATTACATATACTCCTCCTGGAGCTAGCAAGCCTAGTGCCAAATCCAAGGATTGATATTTTCCTGCCCACGTATCAGCAAATATTAAATCGTAACGACTAGATTTTTCAGTTTCACTAATTAAAAAATCATTACCATCCGAATGAACAATAGTTATTCGCGGATCATCGCCTAAATATTTCCGAGCAACAGCTAACCATTTTTGTTCATTATCAACAGTTGTTAGATGACCACTTATATTGAGCCCATCTATAATCCAAGAACTTGCAAGGCCAGTTCCTGTACCCAGTTCAAGGCAGCGGCCGTTTGGTTTGATGGCAGCCAGCATACGAAGTAAAGCATTCACATTAATCTCACTAGGCATATCAAAATCTAATTTTTTAGATTCTAATAGTATTTCATTAAATTTTTTCGGCAGTTGATTAATATTTAAATGTTCCATACAAATAACCTAAAACAAATGATAAATGAAGTAATAAATATAACAAAACATTTTAATTCTAATAAATAATCATATTTATATACAAAAATGACTCCTAGGAACATCTCTACTTTCTAATATAGAAAATGAGTGATTCAACATATTTTTTAACCCCCATAATTCCTGGTTAGCCATATTTTTTGCTAAAGGTGGAGACGAAAGATCATCAATCATTAGTTGCCTTTCAAAAAGAGAACATTGCCAATTTGAAGGATCCCCTCCTATAAATCCCGCCAAATGGTGCCAATCATGTACAGGTAAATCCCCCACTAAACAAGATATTCGTACAGGAGTATGAATAAAAATCATCCTAATATACCATTTAAACCATAGATAATAAGACGATATTACATTTAAATTCACTGTAATAGGACATCTTTCACCTATAAACCTTCCCCAAGAATAAAGAGCATAATTATTTTTACCTTCAGGTGCTTTCTCTGATGTTAACCAAGCATGCTCAGTAAGAAATTGTAATAATGCACTACATTGATAACCAAAGATAACAGGTAACCAAACCACTATTAAGACTGGCAATACTCCTAGCTTTAAAGGCAATCCAATAAATAAAAATACAACCCAAACAAATGTAATAATCTTCCACCATATTGTTCTCTCATTTCCTAATGAGGATTTCAGTCTAGTGAAAAAAAATGAAAAATGAAAGTTTAGAGAAAAAATAGTTTTCCATAATAACTTCCAAGAATTTTCAATAGAAATACCTGGCTTAAATCCCAGTGAAAACAGAAATGCTGCATCTGCATCTTCTATTGTTGTAAATCGATTCTTACTATGATGTCGTAAATGATCTCGTCTATACTCAACAGCACTTTGTACTAAAATAAAAGTACTAATAAATTCTAAAATTAAATCATTATATTTTGAATATCTAGGTAAAAAAGCTTTATGTACACAGTGATGGCCAATTACTACTTGTAATTTTCGCATTTGTCCTATAGCTACAAGCCAACAAATAGGGCACAAAATTCCAAGAACCCAATACCAATAACTAGTACCAAATAAGAATACTAAAAAAGGTAATAAGAAGCTAAAAAACAAATATAATACGGTTGTGAATAGATATATCGATGGGCTTATAACATTAAACCTCTTACCTTCTAGGGCTTTTCCTGTTATTCTTGTTAAAATAGGTTGTAGCCAATTTGGTAAAACCAACATAGACTCACGAACACCTTTTTCATAATAAGATTTGATCATAATTATTTACTCATTCATTAATTACAATATCTAAAAACAGTAACACCGATACTACGCCTACTTGGAACTACCACAGCAATAATATCATTTTTCTTTAAATTTTTACCTACAATAATTTCAGACAAATTAATTAATCCATCTGAAGCCATACAGTGCCCTAATTTATATTGTGTATAAATCTGTTGATGTGGAATTTTTAGAATCTTAGCAACTCGAGCATTAAATATTGTACTCATATTATGAGTGATTATATAGGTATTACTACTATGCAAATCTATAAACAGTAAATTATCTAAAAACTTCCTGGCAGCACTCAACAACTCATCAAGATTACTATCTAAATCCATAGGATTAAAATCCAAAGGTACTTCAGATTTAATATGTCGAATCATACTATCTAACATTTGAAACGGCCCTTCATTTTTACTGATTAAGCAGGCTGTAGCTGCATCACTATGCAAATATGCATTATTACCTACAACTCGTGCGAGATGAGCATCCTCTATATCATCAGCAATAATAACCAAAATATTTTCAGCTAGTGACGAATTAATCATCGCTTGTGCTGTTCTCAAAATAGGGGTCAGATCTCCACAATTTTGGAACCCAATAAATTGAATATAAGAATGATACAATCCTAAGTTTGATATCAAATCATGACCAATATCTCTTTTAAAATCCAATAAATTAATAGAATTTGATCCAAAAAGGACAACATCAATATCCATCAAATCAATTTGATTTTTCTTTAGACATTTATTCGCAGCACTAAGTGCAAGATGAAGAATATCCTGATTATTTTTACAATAATGGCTAGATCCTTTTGCAAGCAATTGCAATGTTGAGTATCGATCTAACCCTAGATCAGATATATGATGTATAGAACCTAAAGTATGAGTAATATCCAGCAAATAAGCCAAATTAAATTCCTTTTAACTCAATAGATTGAATCCAAGATTCAGAACTTGAATAAGTTTTATTTCCAGAAGAAAAAATTTTTTTTAATCTATATGACATTAAATTAGAAAGAGTTGGATCAATAGAAACATTAAATTTTTCTCCTTCAATCAATAAATTATCTACTGTTTTAACTCCTAAAGCAGTTGATGTTATGAAAATTTCTTTTAGGGACCTTGTTAAAATAGCATTTTTAATCTCTTCAATAAAAACATCTCGTTCTTCCATTTCTAATCCAGTATTACTTTGGATAAGTTCAATAACACTTTGTCTAGTAACTCCTGATAAAATTGTATCTCTAAGCTTAGGCGTAATTATTTTATTGTTTATACGAAAAAAAATATTCATTGTGCTTGCCTCTTCAATCATACCATCATGAATAGAAGATAACCAAAGCACAGCATCCGCCCCCTGTTTTTGAGCTTGTTCTGTAGCTAAAAATTGATGAGCATAATTAGCTCCAGTTTTTGCAAACCCTAATCCCCCAGGAGTTGCACGATGAAAATGATTTATGACAGAAAGTGTAAATTCTTTTGGTTTAAATTCACGGATAGGAGCTGCTAAAACATAAAATAAATATTCTTTGCTTATGATTGGTAACATATGGCTATCCAAACCAATTAATACAGGACGTATATACATCCATTTGCTTGGAAATGGATTATTCCAATTTTCTAACTCTGAACAAACTTGATAAACAGATTTAATAAAAATATCAAATGAAGGGAAATTTAGACATAATCGCTGAGCAGATTTTTGAAATCGTCTATAATTTAATGATAAACGAAATAAATTTACTTTTGAACCTATACGATATGCTTTCATCCCTTCAAAAATACTTGCACCAAATTGCAATGCCATAGCACCCGGATTAAGTTGAAGTTCATGAAAATCATATAATGAAGGTATATCCCATATATTATTACTAGATCTTGCAACAGATATCTTAGGAGCCCACCCTTCAAACAAATTTTCTGAAGGCAGATTATCTTTCAATAATTTTATATCCTCAAATTTAGTCAATTTTACTTCCTCCTATCAATGATTTAATCATCTTCTTTCTATCATTTTTTCCATTTTCCGTAACAGGAATACTCTCATGAAAATAATAACGCCTAGGCAACATATATCTTGGTAATATCTGTGAAAGATAATATCTAAGATCAGATTCTACTGAACCTGAAATCAATGATTTACCTTGATCATTCAAAACTAATGCTGCACATAAAATTTCATTTTCCTCTTCAACTATCGTAAAAACACAGCAGTTTGATATATACTTAAAAGAATTAATATGTTTTTCGATTTCTTCTATTTCAATACGGTTTCCATTAATTTTTACCTGATTATCTAATCTTCCTACAAAATAAAAACATCCATTTTTATCAAAAAAACAATTATCTCCAGTTTTGAAAACTTTATTTAAATCCATAGGTTGATTTGGATCATTTATAAGTCTTTTGGATGTTTCTTCAGGCAATTTCCAATATCCACTGAACAATGGCAATCCCCTAATTACAAGCTCTCCTATCCGATCAGATTCATATATTCTATTATTATTTTCATCCCATAACATCATTTCTATAGCACTATGCCCTTTACCAACAGGGGCGTGAGATATTTCATTAGATAAAAAATAATTAGTATCTAAAATTTCAAATGTGCAGGCAATACTCTCTGATTGTCCATATATATTATAAAAAACTATTTCTGGTAATTTTTCATAGATTTTTCTCATATTGGCAACAGGAAAATGTTCACCTGCAAAAATTATTTGCTTTAGTGTTACAAATTGACTTATTTTTTCATAACACACTTTAAGTATTAATTTCCATACAGTTGGGACACTACTTAAATGAGTAATTTCCCACTTTACTAATAAATCAATTAATTTTTCAGGTCGTTTTAACAATAATTTATTAGGTAAATATAAAGTTGTCCCCGTACTTAAACATAAACCGATATCCAATAATGAAAAATCAAATTGCAATGGAGACAAACTTGCATATCTAGATCTAAGAGGAATTTTAATATGATCAATTAATCCTTTGAAAAAAGAAACTACTGCAACATGACTCATCACAATACCTTTAGGTTTTCCAGTTGTTCCTGACGTAAATATAATCCATACAGCATCAGTTTCTAATGATTTTTTTTCAGCTGGGATCATAATACTAGGATTTTTTTGAATATGTATACAGAATCTATTGAATATTGGCTCAATACAGTTTTCATTTAAATGTTGATTCAGCACATGATTATCTTCAAATAAGATTAACACAGGATCTAACTCTTCAATAATACTATGATATCTGGATTGAGGAGTTTCAGGAGAAATAACTGTAAATATTGATCCTACAATTGATGATGCCAATAAAAAACAAATACTATAGAAACTTGAGTCTGCAACAATAACTATTCTATCACCAGTTTTAATACCCATATCTTTTAACCAAATGGCACATTGATATGAACTATGTTTTAATGTATTATAAGTATAACTTCCATAAGGATCTATAATTGCATATGAGTCATTACTTCTTTTATTAAATTTTTCATTAAGCCATAAATCATGAAGAAATTCCATAATACTAAAACTCCACTATAATAGGTTCATCTCTTAATATATGTCCTTCAATATTCATCATTTTTATGATATCCTCACCTGCAATTATACGTTTTTTATACATTTCTTCTTTCTTATTTTTAATAGATGCTGATTTAATAATTAACCTTGCATGCTCTTTAGGTACATACAACATTCCATCCATATCTCCAAAAATCCAATCACCTAAATCAAAGCTAACATCACCAATTGATATAGATTTTGTATAATGGGTATCTCTATTTATCTTTCCTAAAGAAGCAGCCATTGGAGAACAAAATAAAGCCCAAACAGGTAATTCTAATATACTAGCCTCCGCAACATCTCTCACCCCCCCAAGGCAAACAATTCCACTAAGATTTTTTTGCTTAGCAGCTAGCATAACAATATCACCTAATAATGCTTTTTTTTGACAATAATCTTTAATTAATAAAACGCTTCCTTCAGGTACTTTATTTAGCCCTTGTAATACAGGAAGAATCTCACCTTTTGTTTCTACTGGAAACACTGGGCCAGCTAAAAATAAATTAGGTGTAAAATTTTGTAGACTATGTTGTTTTATAATTTTGACATATCCCATGCCCTTATCCCAAACCACAGCAGTTCCAAGCCTTTTTGCTTCACTTAGCATTTGATTTATAATATTAATTTCCATAATTTTTATATATTGATTTAATAGTTGAAAATTTTGATACTTTAAAATCATCTATATCAATAGAGTTTCCTGTTAAATTTTCAATAAAAATAATTAATTCAACAAGAATTAAAGAATCAACATATCCCGATTCAATAATAAGAGTATCTTCTTGAATCAAACTAGAATCAATTCCTGCTTTTTCTGAAATGAATTTTTTTACCTCAAAAGTAAATTTTTCATATATCATGATTTTCCTTCCCATATTCAATTAATGTTTAAATCTAAAATACTATTTAGCTGGTAATAAATCCATTTCTCCTAAAAAGTTAATTAGAGAATTAACCCTTTTTATAGATTTTGGACTTTTAGCAAAAAAACTCTCATTTGAATACGATATCAATTTTTCTCTTAATAAAAAGGCTTCTTTAATTCCAATCTCTTGATAAATCTTTATATTATGGTAATCAATATGCCTTGTTTTTAAATAATTAAGAACATGATCTTGTAACTTTTTCCACTCAAATGAACCAACTAACTGTTTTACAAATTCCACATGTTCACGTACTAACAGCCTGCCAAATGATATATGCCGTCCTTCATCTGCTACATGATAGGCATTAATAGCACGAACCAACTCAGGTAACCTATCATCATTCATTAGAGTTTCATTAATCCCCTGCCCTAATTCTTCAAAAATTAAAACATGAATAAATGTTAATAAATCTTCAGTTTCAGCATACTCCCACATATCTCCTTGTGCGTAAGAATAAAGAATTGGGTAAAATTTACCGTATTTCTCACAAAAATCTGCAAACATTCTCATATGATTATTTTCTTCTTCTATAAAAAAATGAAAATATTTTCTAAATGCTGAATATCTTGATTTGAACATACGCCTAACCATATTGGCTACAACTTCTTTTTCTCCAGATGCAGATACTGAGCATAAAAGACAAAATTCTAATTGCGACAACCGTTTTTGTTGTTCAATAGATAATTTATCATATTCAGGCTGGCCATAAATTGTTATAAGCTCAGGTGAAATCCAAAAGCTATCCATATCAGGAGCCTTATTCCAAGGCAAATCGTCAAATGGGTTTAATCTTCGCTTAATAGAAGCTTTTAAAAGGTTTTCGATGATATTATCTTTGCGTATTGACATGGGATATTTAGTACCTTTATGTTTTTTAAGATTAAAAATAATTTTTAATGTATGCCCCCCCCCCTAGAAAGTTCAAATTAATTTATAACTATTTGATTATAAAATGAATTTATTTCAAAACTTGGATCAACATTCTTGTTCTTTCAAAGGTTAATACACATTTTTCATATTTAAATTTGTGCAATCACAAAGATCACATGCTACTACTTAAAAGTATTTTTAGCATAATGTAATTCCTATCCCCTATAAATACGATGAGGCTGCCTTTTGTATTCCCCCCCCCTAATATCCAACTTACTCGTGACTAATCTGAATTTTTAAGAGATTCCACAAAATAAGCAGTATTAAGTATTAACTGCATAACTCACATTTCCTCTATAATTGAAAAGTCTTTGCATCAAAATTCCTTGCGGTTGCCCCCCCCCGTTTGTGGCGGTAAAATCTGGTTTTATCTGCAGGGGCTCAGCCTCTTTCAAATCAGGGCAACGCTTTATGTGCCGCCCCATGTTGAAACATAATCTATTAAAGGAAAAGGAAATGTCGGACAACAACGACCACAAAGAACAGCGCATCGGTTTATGGATTGCCGGCGGCGCAGCGGCGCTGTCGGTATTGTCGATTCTTTTTTACGCCGTTTGGGGTTGGGAAAACGGCAAAATCGAAGGTTCGCCCGGCTACGGCCAAGAAGCTTCGGCGGCAGTAGTTGAAGAAACCGTCGCTGCGGCTTCCGCTCACGAAACCCAGGCTCACGAAACTTCGGAGGCCTCGGAAAACGATACTGCCGCCGCGTCTGCTGCAGAATCTTCCGCTTCCGGCGCCGCCGCCGAACAGATTCTGGCCGACACTCAAACCGTTACGGCGGGCGACGGTGCGCAAACAGTGGTTGAAAACGGCATTGTGAAGTTCTACTTTGCTACCGGCAAAGCCGATTTGGCCGCCGATACCGAAGAAGCCCTGCAAGATGTGCTGGCGGGGGTGAAAGAAGGCAGAAAGGCTGTAATTTCAGGCTTTCATGATGCCACAGGCAACCGCATGAAAAATGAAGAACTGTCGAAAAAACGCGCTTTTGCCGTGCGCGACGCCCTGCTGGGGCTGGGTGTGCCCGAGTCGCAAATCGAGCTGCGCAAACCTGAAAACGCAGAAGGCAGCGGCAACAACGCCGAAGCCCGCCGCGTAGAAGTGGTACTGGAATAAGCAGTTTTTCCTTCTACAAAAAAGCCCGGTTTTCACATCCGGGCTTTTTGTTTAACTGTGTTTTCAAACGGTCTGCGGGTTTTTAAGACCCGCAAAACACCACCAAGCTTATTTGGCCTGCCAGGTATCCCTCAAACCCACTGTGCGGTTGAACACAGGGGCTTCAGGGTGGTGGTCGTAACGGTCGGTTACAAAATAGCCCAAGCGTTCGAACTGCCGGCGGCTTTCGGGCGGTAGGCCGAGGGCGGCGGGTTCGGCGTAGGCGGTGGTTTCTTTCACCGATTCGGGGTTGAGAAAATCGGTAAACGGCAGGTATCCGCCGTCTTCTCCGCGCACGGCATCGGGGCGTTCCACCGTAAACAGGCGGTCGTAGAGGCGCACTTTGATTTCGGCGGCGTGTTCGGCGGAAACCCAGTGAATCACGCCTTTCACCTTGCGGCCTTCGGGATTTTTGCCCAGCGTGTCGTGGTCGATGCTGCATTTGAGTTCCACCACTTGACCGTTTTCATCTTTAACCGCCTCATCGCATTTGATCACATAACCGTGGCGCAGGCGCACTTCGCCGCCGGTGGTGAGGCGCTTCCAGCCCTTCGGGGGTGTTTCGGCGAAATCGTCGGCTTCAATGTAAATCGTTTTGGAAATCGGCACTTCGCGCCCGCCCATCTCTTCGTGATTGGGGTGAAAGGGGGCACTGCGGCTTTGGGTGAGGCCGTCTGAAAAATTGGTGAGGGTTACTTTCAGCGGGTTCAACACGGCCATCAGGCGCGGGGCGGTATTTTCCAGTTCTTCACGCACCGCACCTTCCAACACGCTCATATCCACCACGTTTTCCGATTTGGAAATGCCCGCGCGTTTGGCAAACAGGCGCAACCCTTCGGGGGTGTAGCCGCGGCGGCGCATTCCCGAAATGGTGGGCATGCGCGGGTCGTCCCAACCCGACACATGGCCGTCTGAAACCAGTTGGCTGAGTTTGCGTTTGGAAGTGATGGAATATAAGAGTTCCAAACGCGAAAATTCATACTGGCGCGGGCGGGTGGCGTGCGGCGCGGGGATATTGTCGAGCACCCAGTCATAGAGCGGGCGGTGGGCTTCAAATTCCAGCGTGCACAGCGAATGGGTGATGCCTTCAATCGCATCGGAAATGGCGTGGGTGTAATCGTACATCGGGTAGATGCACCATTTGTCGCCGGTATTATGGTGGTGGGCGCGGCGGATTCGGTAAATCACGGGGTCGCGCATGTTCACATTGCCCGAAGCCATGTCGATTTTCAGTCGCAGGGTTTTGCTGCCGTCGGCAAATTCACCGTCGCGCATACGGTAAAACAAATCCAGATTTTCTTCGATGCTGCGGCTGCGGTAGGGGCTGTTTTTGCCCGGCTCGGTGAGCGTGCCGCGGTATTCGCGCATTTCTTCGGCAGAAAGGTCATCCACATAGGCTTTGCCGTCTTTAATCAGGCCGACGGCGTAATCGAAGAGTCGGTCGAAATAGTCGGAAGCGTAGCGCGGTTCGCCCGCCCATTCAAACCCCAACCAACGCACGTCTTCCTTAATCGAATCAACATATTCCTGGTTTTCTTTTTCGGGATTGGTGTCGTCGAAACGCAGGTTGCACAGGCCGTCGTAAACATAGGCCAGCCCGAAGTTCAGGCAGATGGATTTGGCATGGCCGATATGCAGGTAGCCGTTGGGCTCGGGCGGGAAGCGGGTGTGGACGGCGTTGTGTCTGCCGCTTTGGAGGTCTTCTTCGATAACGGTGCGGATAAAATGGTTGTCGGCGAATTGGTCTTTGTTCATCATGATGTTCGGCTTTACGGGAACAACGGCCAACAAGCAGTAAGGCCGTCTGAAATAATGCGTTGGCGAAAAAAGCGATTGTACCTTATTTCGGCATTGTTTACAGTTGCCGGCTGCCCGGGCAGGAACAGACCCCGCCGCAGCCTAGGGTTTCCTGTTGCGGCATCCGGCGCTTTTCCGTACCCTCCTGCCCGCCGGCTGTTTTTCAGAAAGCCGCCAACGGAATGCAGGCCGTCCGGAACTGCCGCGAAAGCTTTCAAACAACCTGTTATAACAAAAACATCTTATATTAAAACCAAGCATTCTTTCCTTTTTTCAGAAGGCCTGATTAAAGTAGCACGCATTTCAATCAGGAGCCCGTCATGACCGCCACCACCGCCCCCCTCCTCCGTTTTATCACCGCCGGCAGCGTTGACGACGGCAAATCCACCCTGATCGGCCGCCTGCTCTACGACAGCAAAACCTTGTTAACCGACCAGCTAGCCAAACTCGACCAAGCCGCGCAAAACGGCCAAACGCCCGACTTCGCAGGCCTCACCGACGGCTTGGCCGCCGAACGCGAACAAGGCATCACCATCGATGTGGCCTACCGCTATTTCGCCACCCCCGCGCGCAAATTCATCATCGCCGACACCCCGGGGCACGAACAATACACCCGCAACATGGTTACCGGCGCCTCCACCGCCGATGCCGCCATCGTGCTGGTGGATGCCACCCGCGTCGATTTCAGCAGTGCCGGGCCCATGCTGCTGCCGCAAACCAAACGACACAGCGCCATTCTGAAACTGCTCGGCTGCCCCAACATCATCGTGGCCGTCAACAAACTCGACCTGCTCGATTTCGACGAAAACAAATACCAAGCCATCACCCGCGCCTATCAGAAACTGGCCGGACAAATCGGGCTGGAAGCGCAAGTGTATTTTTTGCCCATCAGCGCGCTGAACGGCGACAACATCGTCAACCCCAGCACCCGCACACCGTGGTATAACGGCCTGCCCCTGCTGCCCCTGCTAGAAAGCCTGCCCGTAACGCGTAACAACGCCGCCGCCCAGCCCGCCCACTTTCCCGTTCAGCGCGTTGCACGCCAAGACGGCAGCAGCAGCGACGACTTCCGCGGCTATCAAGGCCGTTTGGAAGCAGGCCGTCTGAAAAGCGGCGACGAAATCAAAGTGCTGCCCGGCGGTAAAACCGCCAAAATTGCCGGCATCTTCAGCCCCAAAGGCCGCACCGGCGAAGCCGAAGCAGGAGAAGTCATCACCCTCACGCTCGACACCGACCTCGACATTTCGCGCGGCGACAGCATAGTTTCGGTAAACAGCCCCATCGAGCCGCAGCAAAACTTCCAAGCCTCACTGTGCTGGTTCGACGAAACCCCGCTCAACCTGCGCCGCAAATACCTGCTCAAACAAGGCACCCGAACCACCGCAGCCCGCATCGGCGAAATCGCCTACGTGTGGGACGTGCACACCTTAAGCCGCGTGCAGTCGGCGGCCGAGTTGAAGCTGAACGACATCGGCAGCGTCAGCTTCAAAACCCAGCAGCCGCTGGCCGCCACCACCTATGCCGAAAACCCCGCCACCGGCGCGTTTATCCTGATAGACGAAGCCACCAACCACACCGTAGCCGCCGGCATGATACGCAGCAGCGCCCAAGAGGGCACCTTCGAAATTTAAGCCGGCATTTCCGGCCTGCTCCAATCACGCCTGAAATACAAACCGCACCCTCTCTGCCGGCACAGCAATCCGGGTACAGCCGTTTCGGCTGCCGAAACCTGCCGGAACAGTGCCGTTGAAGCAGGTACGGTCCGGCACATTTCCGGCAGCCTTACCACGGTTGATTATGCCGTCTGAAACCGTTGCAAAGCACGCGCTCTTAGCAGGAATAAACAATGTTTATCAAAACAAGGCTTGTAATAAACAGCTAAAGCCATTATATTGCTTGAATCTCACGTCACGACAACAACAACGAAAGGAGACGATGATGCAGCACCGCAGACGTCAAGCTATCTTCCAGGCAGCCAAACGCGCTTTCCAAGCCCCGGCCAAGCCTGCGGACGGCAAAACTGCCCGCACCAAAACCGCCTGCTGATTCAGGCAATTTTATTTCAAATTTATTACAACGCAAAAAGGCCGTCTGAAATGTTTCAGACGGCTCTTGTTTTGATACCCTATCGTTTCCGCATCAGAGCATCACAACGACTCTACTTTTTTCAAGCCTTTGGCACGCACGGTTTCTATCGCGCCGTCGATGCCTTTCTGCTTGATTAACTCATTGAACTGGTTCCGGTAAACCGTAACCAAGCTCACCCCGTCGACACGGATGTTATACACCTTATACACCGGCCCCGTTTTATAGAGCTGGTATGCCACCTCGTATTTTTTGCCATTTTTGGTGCGGATTTCAGAAAACACGTCCACCTTATTGTTGCCGTTATCGGTAATTTTAGGCAGCAGCTTCACCTGCGCATCGGCAGCGCCCATCAAGGCGGAGCGCGCATACATCGAAATCATCATTTCTTTAAATGCCGCGATAAAATCGGTTTTCTGCTTGGCCGAAAACTCCCGCCACGGCAAACCTACGGCCAGCGCCGAAATGCGTTGGTAATCTAAAAAACCGTCGGCATAACGCTCGATCCGGCGGATTTTCTGCTGTTCGCTCAAACCGCCGTTGCGCGCCACCTTCAACACCGTGTCGATATTCTGCTGAGCCTGCACTTGTGCCGGGTGCTGCTGGGTTTGCGCGGCAGCATAAGGCGACACCAGCGCAACAGGCGCGGCAAGCAAAACAGCCATCAGTTTGTTCATGTTTTTCTCTCTCGAAAATAAAAAAATGTGCCGTTACTTCACAAGGCATCGGAACACCGCTTCCTTATGAAACGGCCGTATTTAACAACAAAGCGGCGTTACCTTGCATTAAAAACTGCAAAATAAGCGTTACGGCTTTCATATAGGGCGACGCTTTATGTCGTCCTGTATGTTGAAACATTCATTATAAAAACACCGCAAAATACAAACAGCCCGGCCGATAGTTTGCCCGCATGAGGCATATTCCTTCAACAATCGCCGCATTTGTTTGAAAAACAGGCAGGCCGTCTGAAACAATTTTTCAGACGGCCTGCCCAAAACCACATATCAAAACCTAACGGATCTGCGGACGTGATTCCAAAACCACCCGCGCCTGCTCGGTGAGCGCACCCAAATCAATCAGGCCGGCCTGAGCCAGCACCATCATCAGCACACTGCCGGCAACCACGGTCAGCACCACATAAACCAAGTAGCCCAGCATCACCCGCCAGCCCGGCCGGCCGCTCATTCTAATCAATCCCACGGCCTGCGCGACAAATATCCAAATCTGCCAAAACATCCCCGCAGCCGCCAAAGAAGGCACGTAAAACAAAGCCAGCAGCGGCACCGACAGCGCTTCGGAAGCCAGCACAAAGCCCCATAGCGGCAACCTGGCCGCACCGTTCGACAGCATCCGCCCCATCACCAGGCTCAACACACCGCATTTCAACGCCGTCAGCAACACGGCCAGCGTAACTACCGCCGGGCTTTTGCCGAACAAAGGAGCCGTAGCGGCCGCATTTACCAAACCGATCAGCAGCAGCACGGCGGCGGAAACGGCCGGCGAATAGCGGTAACCGGCGGGATTTTTATAACGCAGGCGCAGAATGTCCCACATGTCGCTTAGAAAGTGATACAGCATAACAGATACGTTTCGGGAAAAGCGTGCATTGTATAGCCAATCAACGCTTTTTCAAACAGGGCACCGATCGACCGAAGAACACCCGCCGGATGACGGAGAGACACAAAGCGGTTTTAGGATATTTTTTTACCTTTTCGGCCGGGTATGGCAAGCGGGTAGAAAATCATTTTTCAGGCATGGGCGGATTGGCTGATTACACGGTTTACCCACTCATTCAAGCTGATATTTTGCGCTGCCGCTGCCGCCGCCGCATGGGTTTCAGGGCTTACCCGCACATTAAAGCGGCCTGAATACTGTTTATACGGCTCAATACCTTTTTCTTTACACACATCGAGAAAAACCGCCAAACTGGCCGCCCCCTCTTTGTGCAAGTCTGCCACGTTATCGGCGTAAAAATCCGCCCCACCGTTAAGGCCGACAAACTCGCCGCGCAGTAACCCGGTTTCGGGGTCGTATTGAATAATGGCTTTATGGCCGTTGATTTCCATTACATTGTTCATGGCTTTACTCCGTTTTCTTCCAACCATTTACGCACGATCGAAACTGCGCCTTTATCCGTATCAGGGTTTGGATGCGGCCTATGAAACACTTTCACTTGCCCGAAAAGGATGATCGCTATACGGCTACCCTCCCTTTCTTGAACTTCCGCTCCCAATTCGATAAACAGGGCTTCAATATCCGCCCATTTGATGCTGCCGGATACGGGGCGGCTGAATATTAAATCGGGAAACCACACCAGCAGGTAGGGAATGGCCTTGTTTTTGCCGTTGGTAGCTAACCGCAGGTTAGGTATGGTTATAAACTTTTCAGACAGCCTAACCCTCTTATCCATCACGAGGCAGCTTTACCTTCAATAAATAGAATACCAGCAGCAACGGCGGAATCAATACCCAAGCACCCCATTCTCCCACTGCAATCAGTAACAGCAACAGAGTAAAAAGCACCGTCATTCCGCCAATAAAAGAATGCCAAAGCACCCAAAAAACAAACCGTAGCATTTTGTATCCTTTCAGGCGGCATTTAACCGCCCTGAACCAACGCCCGCGATTCATCACAGCGGGCGCGTAAATAATCCGAATACCATTACATCAACCCTACCCGTCAGGCCATATCGCGGATTCAATTACTCCGATACAAGGCAGTGCAAGTAGTAAGGAACCGGTTCTGTTGCCGCCTCAGCGGCTTACAAAACCGTTCTCTTTGAGCTAAGGCGCATCAACGCCGTACTGTTTTAAATTTAAGCCACTATATTTTGATAAACAGGTATAGACGTAAAAAAAACAGCCCCCGAAAGGCTGTTGTTTTTTGAGTTTGGTGCGGAAGGAGAGACTCGAACTCTCACACCTTGCGGCGCTGGAACCTAAATCCAGTGCGTCTACCAATTTCGCCACTTCCGCATAGAATATGGAAGGCGGGATTATACCGAAAGTTAACGGAGATGCAAATCTGCCGCGCTTGAAAAAAGATATAATGCACCCATTTCTAAAACGTATAAACAGGCCGTCTGAAAAGTTCAGACGGCCTCAATACCGAATTAACGCAAGAAAAGGAAGCACCGATATGCCTGTTTCGCTGATCCGCGATTATTTGCAAACGCAAGGCTTGCGGCTGCCCGAAGACGATATCCGCGTGGGCGTGCTGGCGGCGCAAACGGTGATGCATAACGGCCGCGCCGAAATCGACCGCGGGGTTTTGTGGTATGCCGCAGACGATGCCGTGCTGTCGGAGCATATCGCCCCCACGCCCGAAAACGAAACCCTGCTCAAGCAGATTTTCATGGCTTTGGATTCGGCCTGCAGCCGCACCGCCGCCGCACAAAGCGCGGTGGTGTATGCGCTGCTGCCGTCCGAACAAGGCCCGTTTTTGCTGCGTTTGGCGCAGCAGGGGCAGGTGTTGGCACAACGGCTGCCGGTTAGCGAAGAAAACGCCCGCTTCCACCTGCCCGTGCGTTCGGCGCAAACCGGCTGGCTGAACCTGGCGGAAGATGTGGCGCACTGGCTCGCTTCGGAAGCACTCGAAGGTAGCCACAACGGCCGCAGCCAAAGCCAGATGTCGCTGCCGGTCAGCACCGGAAACGGCAGCGTGCTCGGTGTCGTGCATGTAGAATACGAAAGCAAAGCAGCGCTCACCGAAGCCGTTCAGGCTGATTGGGTGGCGCTGGCACTGGCGCTGGCCGAACCGATGTCCGCTTTGCTGCAATCCGAACACCAAGAGGAACAAAATGACTGAACCGTTGAAATTTATCGCCGCCTGCCGCCTGCCCACCGAGTGGGGAGTGTTTACCCTGCACGGGTTTGAAGAAGCAAACGGGCAGGAGCATGTGGCGTTAACCATGGGCGACATCACCGACGGAACACCGGTGCTGGCGCGCATACATTCCGAATGCCTAACCGGCGATGCACTGTTTTCGCAAAAATGCGACTGCGGCCCGCAGCTTCAGGCGGCCATGCAAGTAATCCAGCAGGCAGGCCGTGGCGTGATTGTTTATCTGCGCCAAGAAGGGCGGGGCATCGGCCTGATCAACAAAATCCGCGCTTATCAGCTGCAAGATCAGGGTTTGGACACGGTGGAAGCCAATGTGGCGCTGGGCCTGCCGGTAGATGCCCGCGATTTTACGCCGGCCAAACATATTTTCGAGCATTTGGGCGTGAAAGAAGTCAACCTCTTAACCAACAACCCTGAAAAAGTGCAGGTGCTGGCCGACGCAGGCATCAGGGTCGCCGAACGCGTGCCGCTGCAGGTGGGCGGAAACACAGAAAACGAACGTTACCTCAACACCAAAGCCGAAAAACTCGGCCATTGGTTTTAAACAAACGCCCACACAGCCACAATCAGGGTTTTCCCCCTGCTTTGGTAAAAACAACCTATCGGGGACTGTTAAATTAGTTGACCACTACATTTTGAGGCAAAAACCGCGTATGCAAGGCAAAAAGCGCAGCAAGGTTGAACCTTGCGGGCATTTTAGCTTCTCAAGTCCGCTACGCTGCCTAACGCCGCAAACAGGGTGTTTCGGCCAAAAACACCGCCGTTGCGTTGTGTCAACAGACCCTAAGATCTCAAACTACCCTACTGCTGCACCCCTAAGTGGCAACAATACCGGAACCAAGCCGATTCACTATATAATGCGCCCTCTCACGCACACGAAAGCAACACCATGTTTACCCTGCCCGACACCCGCCCCTACCCTACCGATCCGGTCAAAAACAGCCTGCTCGCCTATGCCTCGCAAATCGCGCACAGCACTTCCGCCGCGCAGCGCAAACTTTCCGCCGAATCGCTACAGGCCGAAATCTACATGATGTTGCAGCAAAACTATTATCTCGGCCTTTCCGTGGCCATGAGCATGGCACCCGACTCCGACAGCTACCGCGCGCTGTTAAACGGCCTGAACGACACCCTGCAAGCCAAAACCGATGATGAAATCCAATGGTTCGCCCTGCCCGTGGTGCTGGTGGCCGGCTGCAACCGGCCGCAAACGCTGCCGCTGGACACCCCCGCGATAGAACTGTGCGCCTGCCTGGCCGATTATCCGCACCTGTGCGGGCTGGTGCAGGCAACCTGGCTGCCCAAACTGGTGCGCTCCGCCGATTTGGCTGCCGTCAACGCCGGCCAATGGTTCGCCGCCAAACAAAACGAAGCCGCCGCTCAAGTGCTTGCCGCCAAGCTGCCGCAAGCCGATTTGGACATACCCCAAGGGCAGTCGGTACATGTAGTGTTTGCGCTGGGCTATGGCAAAAAAAGCATTCAGACGGCCCTAACCCCCAACCTGCGCGAAGCTGCGCTGCCGCTGATGCAGGTGTGGCAGACCGCCCTCACGCGCCCCGGCCTCACCCTGTTCACCAACCCGCTCGCCCCCGCCACGCCGCCGGCAGCCCTCACCGACGGCAGCCATATGCGCTTGCGCATGGCGATGGACGTGTTTGCCGCCAACGCCCTGCGCGCCGTGCGCCTGCAAAGCCCGCGCGCAGGCGTAGTGGTGGCCGCGCAGCAGGGCGGTAAAATCCTGTTCGGCTTCAACGCCACCGACAGCGCCTTCGAGCTGGCCGACCAAGTGTTCACCTGGCCGCTCTCTCCCGCCGACCGCATCGAAACTATACAGCAGAACTTTTTAGATCTGATGGTTGAATGCCAAGTAGAAAACATCCGCCTGTTGCACGACGCGCTGCCCGAAGAAGCCGAACTGCCCACCTACGCCCAAGCGCTCAAGCTGCCCGGCCACAACCCTTTGTTTGCAGAGCAATCATGAAAACCTACCGCATTTTGTTTGTGTGCCTCGGCAACATCTGCCGCTCGCCGATGGCCGAATACGTTTTCCGCAGCCAAGCCGCCGAAGCGGGCGTGGCACACCGCATAGAAACCGCCAGCTCGGGCACTTCGGGCTGGCACAACGGCGAAAACATGCACAACGGCACCCTGAAAAAACTCAAGCAGCAAGGTATCGACCCTTCGGGCTTCGCCAGCAGCCAGGTTAGGCAGAGCGACGGCAACCATTACGACTTTCTCATCGCCATGGACGACAACAACCTCGCCGAACTCGAACGCCTGTTCGGCCGCCGCCCCGAACAAATTTTCAAACTCACCGACCTGATACCCGAAAGCGGCTACAACCATGTGCCCGACCCGTGGTATACCGGCGATTTCGACGAAACCTTCCGCCTCGTTTCAGACGGCGGCCGCGCCTTGCTGCGCAAACTGGGGCTAACCCCATAATTTCCCCCGGCTTAAACTGCTTTCAGACGGCCTAAACAACTTGCAAAGGTAACAGGCCGTCTGAAAAACCCTTCTTAACCCCGTTAGGAGCAAACATGAAACTTTTGAAAACCCTGCCGCTGATATTCGCTGCCGCCGTTCTTGCCGCCTGCACCCATACCTCGGCAGACAACAGCCACGCAGCGCCCGCAACAAAGGAAAGCGCCATGCAGGAAACCCACACCGTAACCAGCCGCTACGGATTTAACGAAACCGTGCGCCGCCTCGAAACCGCCATCACCGACAAAGGCATGGAAATCTTCACGGTTATCGACCATCAAGCCGCCGCCCGCAAACACAACCTGACCATGCAGCCGGCCAAAGTGATCATTTTCGGCAACCCCAAAGCCGGCACGCCGCTGATGGTCAAAGACCCGCAATCCGCCTTCAACCTGCCGCTGCGCGTGCTGGTTACCGAAACCGACGGTAACGTGCAGGTTGTGTTCTACAACGTCCGCAGCCTGATCGAAAACAGCCGTATCGGTTTTGCCGACGTTGAAAACACGCTGGCCAAAACCGAAGGGCTGATCCGCCAAACCGTTACCGAATAAAGGCATACCGAGACCTTTGCAAAATTCTTTCCGATACCTTAAAACACTTGCGTCATGCTCGGGCTTGACCCGAGCATCTGTTTGTTTTAGAAGAACAGGAGACACTCGGATCAAGCCCGGGCATGACGAAATATAACTAAATTCAGGGCTAAAACAGCTTTTTTTGCAAAGGCCTCATACCCGGTATTTTCAGACGGCCCGGCGGTTTCCAAGCCGGGCCGTCTGAATTTCAAACCGCTCCCGAAACATTCCGGGGCCTTTCGCAGCATCATGCAGCATAATATTGTATAATTTCGCCTTTTCCGCGCCGAAACACCCCGGCTTTCCGCCCGAACCGCATTTTTGCCGCCTGCCCGCTTTTTTTCAGACGGCCCGACCACGCGATACACTATGGCTAACAAATCCCCGAAAAATCCCGAAAAAACCGCCGCCAAGCCGCGCACGCAAACCGCTGCCAAAGCAGGCAGGCCGTCTGAAACCAAGCTGCCGCGCCATCCCAAAGGCGTAACGCCCGGCAGCGCCAAGCGCAAGCGCCCGCCGCATATTGCCAACCTGATTAACGACACCTTATGGCTGTTTGCCCTGTTGGTTACCGTTTACGCCGCCCTGTCGCTGGCCAGCTTCACTATGGACGACCCCGCCTGGTCGCGCAGCGTGCCCGCCTCGGAACAGGTACGCAACCTCGGCGGCCTGTTCGGCGCGTATCTGGCCGATATCGGCTATTACCTGTTCGGGCTGTCGTTTTGGTGGCTGGTGATTGCCGGCTGCGTGTGGCTGTATAAAAACTTCCGCCCCCTCAAAACGCCCGACAGCAAACCCTACAACCACAGAATTGCCGCCGCCGCGCTGGGCATTCTGCTGCTGTGCAGCCCGATTTTGGAAGTGTTCGCTTTCAAACCGCAACTGGCCGACGCCCTGCCCGTCGGCGCGGGCGGCCTAATCGGTTCGTTTGCCGCCTCGGGCCTGAGCTGGCTGCTGGGCACTTCGGGCAGCCTGCTGATTATGCTGGTGGTGGTATTGCTCGCCCTGTCGCTGCTGGCGCAAGTGTCGTGGCTCGACGTGCTCGAAAAAACCGGCGCCAAACTCGAGTGGATGTGGCTGAAACTGGTGCGCAAAGAAGACAAATACGTACGCGACCTGCCCGATGCCAAAACCACCCGCCGCATGGTGCGCGACGCCAAAAACATCACCGCCGAACCGGTAGAGCAGATCGAAGGCACCAGCAGCAACCGCAAAGTGGCCATCGCACCGCCGCCCGCCCCCGTTCAGACGGCCTTGTTCGACAGCAAAGGCGAAGCCGCCGAGCCGCCGCCCGCTGGCGAATACACCAAACCCTCGCTGCATCTGCTGCGCCTGCCGCAGGGCGAACCGCCTACCATCAACCCCGACAAACTTCAGCAAACCGCCGAACGCATTGAAGCCAAGCTGGCCGAATTCGGCATCGGCGCACAAGTGGTCTCCGCCACCTCCGGCCCCGTTATCACGCGCTTTGAAATCGAACCCGCGCAAGGCGTGAAAGGCAGCCAGATTGTCAACCTTTCCAAAGACTTGGCCCGTTCGATGTCGTTGCAGGCCGTGCGTATCGTCGAAACCATCGCCGGCAAAAACACCATGGGTATCGAGCTGCCCAACGAGCGCCGCCAAGACGTGATGCTGAGCGAAATCCTCTCCTCACCCGTGTTCACCGACGCCAAATCCAAACTCACCGTTGCGCTGGGCAAAGACATCGCCGGCATCCCTGTGGTGGGCGATTTGGCGAAAATGCCGCACCTGTTGGTGGGCGGCATGACCGGCTCGGGCAAATCGGTGGGCGTGAACGCCATGATTCTGTCGATACTCTTCAAGGCCACGCCCGACGAAGTGCGCTTTATCATGATCGATCCGAAAATGCTCGAGCTGAGCATCTACGAGGGTATCCCCCATCTGCTCTGCCCCGTGGTAACCGATATGCGTGAAGCCGGGCAGGCACTAAACTGGTGCGTGGCCGAAATGGAAAAACGCTACCGCCTGCTCTCCCACGCAGGCGTGCGCAATATCGAAGGCTTCAACAAAAAAGCGGCCGAAGCCAAAGCCGCAGGCAAGCCGCTGCTCAACCCCTTCAGCCTCAACCCCGACGATCCCGAACCGCTGGAAACGCTGCCCATGATTGTGGTGGTGATTGATGAATTGGCCGACCTGATGATGACCGAGCGCAAATCCGTCGAACAGCAAATCGCCCGCCTGGCGCAAAAAGCCCGCGCGGCCGGCATCCATATGATTGTCGCCACCCAGCGCCCCAGCGTCGATGTGGTTACCGGCCTGATTAAAGCCAACATCCCCACCCGCATGGCCTTCACCGTTCAGAGCAAAATCGACAGCCGCACCATTCTCGACCAAATGGGCGCCGACGAACTGCTCAAATACGGCGATTCGCTGTTTCTGCAACCGGGCAACGCCGAGCCAACCCGCCTGCAAGGCGCGTTTGTGTCAGACGACGAAGTGCACCAAATCGTCGACCACGTCAAACGCCAGGCCCCGGCCAATTATGTCGAAGGGCTGCTCAGCGGCGAAGCCGCGCTGGAAACCACCAACATCGTCAACCCCAACGCCAACAGCGACGAACTCTTCGACCAAGCCGTCGCCTTCGTGCTGGAAACCCGCAAAACCTCTATTTCGTCGCTGCAACGCCAACTGCGCGTGGGCTACAACCGCGCCGCCAACCTGATGCAGGCGCTGGAAGATGCCGGCATCGTTTCTCCCGCCGATGTGGGCGGCAGCCGTAAGATTCTGGCGCAGAAAGATAATCTTTAAGGTTTTGATAGGATTCCGGTATAACAAGGCCGTCTGAAAATAGTTTTCAGACGGCCTTAAGGTATTTTTGCAAAGGTCTTAACCTATATTGCCTTCACTATCTACCATATCCGTCATACTCGGGCTTGACCCGAGTATCTTGTTGTTCAAAAGAAATAACAGATACTCGGGTCAAGCCCGAGTATGACGTAATTGTTTAGACGGCGCGCGTTTGAGATGCCGCTGCGGCAAACTTTTCCGCCAGCAGCAGGCGCACGATGTATTCGTCTTGCGGCAAGGTCAGTTTTAAGTTGCGGCTGTCGCCCTGCACCAGCAGGGGGCGGATGCCCAGCATTTCCACCGCCGAGGCTTCGTCGGTTACAGCACCGAGGTCGGGCACGGTCAAGGCGCATTGCAGCAGGGCGGCAGGAAAAAGCTGAGGGGTTTGCGCCTGCCACAAACCGCTGCGGGGCACGGTGGTTTCGATCAGGCCGTCTGAACCGCCGCGTTTGAGGGTGTCGGCCACGGGCACGGCGAGGATGCCGCCGTTGGGGTGGCTGCCGGCTAGGTCTATCAGGCGGCTGAGGGCATCTTGAGGCAAACAGCAGCGGGCGGCATCGTGCACAAGGATATTGTCGCAGGGGGCGGCCAAGCCGCGTTCAAGCAGGGTGTTCACGCCGTTTCTTACGGTTTCGGCACGGCTGGCGCCGCCGCAATGCAGCAAAACGGTTTTGGCGGAGGCCGTCTGAAAACCTGCTGTTTCGGCGGGTTGGAAGGTGTGGTCGCCGGGAGCCAGCACCACGGCGGCGCAGGTGATTTGCGGGTGGGCGGTGAAGATGTCGAGGGTGTGCTGCAACACGGTTTTGCCGTGGATTTCAACATATTGCTTGGGCTTGCCTGCGCCGAAGCGTTCTCCTGTGCCGGCGGCGGGGATTAAGGCGATGTTGCGTTTCACGCGCCCGCCTCCGTGCGCCACACGCATTTGCCTTCGGTGATTTTGTCGAGCGTGTCGAGATAGGCTTCGTGTGCAGCCAGTTCGGCTTCATCGGCACCCAGCACTTTCAGGTGCGCCGGGCGTTGGATTTTGGCGGCTGCATAGCTGCCGTCGGCTTCTCCCCTGTGATCGGCCATCAGATCGAACTGGCCGCGCGTCATGGCGAGATATACTTCGCCGAGCAGTTCGCAGTCGATCAGGGCGCCGTGGAACACGCGTTTGCTTCGGTCAACGTCGAAGCGCGTGCATAAGGCGTCGAGGCTGGATTTCTGGCCGGGAAACATTTCCCGTGCCATGCTGAGGGTGTCGGTTACCTTGCAGCCCAACTCTTCTATTGTTGGCAGCCCCATGCGGCCGAACTCCATATCGAGAAAGCCGACATCGAACTTGGCGTTGTGAATGATGAGTTCGGCACCACGCAGAAAGTCGGCAATTTTCTGCCCCACCTGCTCGAACTTGGGGGCGTTTTTTTCCTCCAAAACAGCCAAGGTGATGCCGTGGACGGCGGCGGCTTCGTCGGGAATATCGCGGTCGGGGTGGATATAAAGGTGCAGTGTGTTGCTGGTTAACCGGCGGTTAACCATTTCCAACCCGGCAAATTCGACCATACGGTCGCCGCTGTTGGGGTAAAGGCCGGTGGTTTCGGTGTCGAGGATAATCTGGCGGGTGTTCATAACGCTTGCTGTTGAAAAGGTTGCCGCATCATACTAAAAGCGGCGGGGAAAGTAAAAACGGCTGTGGGGCTGATCAAGGCCGTCTGAAAAGCAGTTTAGGTTTTTCAGACGGCATTAAATGTCATTAACTTCAATGATTTACCACAACCACTCAGGCACAGGCGGGGTGGCTATGCCCCATTCGGGCGGATAGTCCACCCCCGTCAGATAAAGGCCGTCGGGCATCAGCGTGGGCGGAGCATGTTTGCGGCTGCGCTCCGCCATCAAATCGGCAAACCCCTGCACGCTGAGGCGGCCGTCGCCCACATACACCAGCGCGCCCATGATGTTGCGCACCATATGGTGCAGAAAGGCGTTACCGTGCAAATCGAGCTTCATCAATTCGGGCGTGCCGCTCAAGGTGGCGCTATACAGGGTTTTCACAGGGGATTTCGCCTGGCATTCGGCCGCGCGGAAACTGGAAAAGTCATGTTCGCCCACCAGCATGGCCGCAGCCTGCCGCATTTTTTCCATATCCAGCGGCCTGCATACCCAACCTACCCTGCCAGCCAGCAGGGGGTTGCGTACCGATGCCGACAGCAACACATAACGGTAGCGGCGGCCGAATGCGTCGAAACGGGCGTGAAAGCGCGGGTCAACAGGTTGTGCATGCCAAACGGCCACTTCTTTGGGCAGATGTGTGTTCACCCCCCGCACCCACGCCTGCGCGGGGCGCCCGGCCGTGGTGTCGAAATGCACCACTTGCGCGGCCGCGTGCACGCCGGCATCGGTCCGCCCCGCCACCACGGTGCGGATGCGCTCGCCTGCAATCTGCCCGAGAGCGTATTCGAGCGCGTCCTGCACCGTAACCAAGCCGTCGGCCTGTTTCTGCTTCTGCCAGCCGTGGAAACTTTTTCCGTTATAGGCAAGCATCAATGCCCAGCGCTGCGTTCCGGCTGAAGGCGGCGGGCTGGAAAGTTCGGTATCGGCTGGCATGGTGGCTCCGGCGGTAGTGTAAAAATATGTTGAAAACAAAAGCGCACAATTATAAGCCAATTCACATCGCCAAACTTATTCCGCCACCCCAAAACCCGCCCAATCTATTGAAAATATAAAATAAAAGTGCAAAAAGCAGCAGATACCGCCTTTGACAAACTTTAACCTATCGCCTAATATCCGCCCGTGCGGGGCCGCCTCCCGCCCATCTGAAATATTAACCGAAAGAAGAAAGAAGAATAGATTTATGGAATGGGTTTTTAACAGTTATTACACACTGATTGCCGCCGCCGTTGTGCTGCTGGTAGGCAAAATTAAGTTTTTACAGGATTTCAATATTCCCGAGCCGGTAGCAGGCGGCTTGGTGGCTGCAATGGTTCTGTATGCGCTGCACGCCATCTACGGCGTAAGCTTCAAATTCGAGAAGCCGCTGCAGGATGCGTTTATGCTGATTTTCTTCACCTCTATCGGCCTGAGTGCCGACTTTTCGCGCTTGAGAGCGGGCGGCTTCCCGCTGGTGATATTCACCGCCATTGTCGGCTCTTTTATTTTGGTTCAAAACGCTGTCGGCGTCGGCCTGGCCGGCCTGTTCGGCCTCGACCCGCTGCTCGGTCTGATTACCGGATCGGTTACCTTAACGGGCGGCCACGGTACGGCAGGCGCATGGGGGCCGGATTTCGAGAAAAACTTCGGCTTGACCGGCGCAACCGGCTTAGGCATGGCTGCCGCTACGTTCGGCTTGGTTGCCGGCGGCCTGATCGGCGGCCCGGTTGCCCGCCGCCTGATCAACAAAATGGGGCGCAAACCGTTAGACGAAGCCGCCGTTAAAGCCCAAGCCGCCGTTTACGACGACGACGATCCCGGCAAAAGCACCGACGATTTGTTCGAACACCCCGAACAAACCCGCCTGATTACCGCCAATTCGGCCGTAGAAACGCTGGCAATGTTTGCCGCCTGTCTGGCCTTCGCCGAAATCATGGACGGCTTCGACAGCGAATACCTCAAACCGTTTTATCTCGACCTGCCCAAATTCGTGTGGGCGCTGTTCGGCGGTGTGATTCTGCGCAACATTTTAACCATCGTTTTCAAATTCAATATGTTCGACCGTGCCATCGACGTATTCGGCAACGCTTCGCTGTCGCTGTTTCTGGCCATGGCGCTGCTCAACCTGAAACTGTGGGAGCTTACCGGCCTGGCAGGCCCCGTAACCGTCATTCTGCTGGCTCAGGCTTTGGTGATGATGCTTTACGCCACCTTCGTAACCTATGTTTTGATGGGCCGCAATTATGATGCCGCCGTACTGGCGGCAGGCCATTGCGGTTTCGGAATGGGAGCCACGCCTACCGCCGTTGCCAATATGCAGTCGGTAACCGAACGTTTCGGCCCCTCGCACAAAGCCTTTTTGATTGTTCCGATGGTGGGTGCATTTTTCGTCGACTTCATCAACGTTTTCATCCTCACCGGTTTTGTAAACTTCCTCAAATAAACCGCAAGCAAACTAAAAAGCATCTGCAGCACCTTACCCGTTGCAGATGCTTTTGTTATGATGCCGTCTGAAACCATTTTTTACAAAGGCCGTACCATGTATAAAAAGCTGATTACTTTTTCCCTGATTGCCGCCGCTCTGGCAGCCTGCGGCGAGAGCGGCACCAAACAGGAAAATACCCCGCTGGCCTGCGACAGCCCTGCCGTGCTTCAAAACGTGCGCACCAACATCCAAGAAATCATCAAACAGGAAGCGCAGCGTTTCGCCCGCAACGACACCCGCCGGTTTATCGATGCCGATAAAATCATTGCCGCCTCCACCCAGCTCAACATACAGCTCGACGGTTCCGCCGAAGAAAACCAAAACGGCCGCCCCGTATGCAAAGCCAACCTGAGCATACAGATTCCCGCCGACATCCTGAACATTGCCCAAACCAACAGCCCGCTGGTTTACGGCGCCAACAGCAACATCACCCAACTGATTCAGGAACGCATCACCGGCAGCACCCTCACCTACGACAAAGGCCTGTTTACCCGCCCGCTGCATTACACCACCGCAGAAACCGACGGGCAAACCACCGTTAATTATGAAGACAACGCCATCACCGTAACCGCCCAAAACATCACCAGCGCGCTGCTGCCCTACGGCGTAAAAAGCATCCTGATGATTGACGGACAACCCGTCAGGCTTGAAGAAGCCTTGAATGCCGGTTCGCAAGCCTTCCCCGAACCGCCGCAAGCCGACCCCTTGGACATACTCGACAACAACGCCGCCAGCAGCACTTTCGGCGAAGAAAGCGTGAGCGCGCCCGAAACCCTGACACCGGAACCGCCCCGCAGTGAAATCACATTCTCGGCAGGCGAACTGGAGCAGGCGAAGAACAACAGCCAATCTGCCGACCGCGAAATCAACATGGTGTGGAACAGCCTCGATCAAACCGTTCAGCAAGGGCTGGTCGATGACCAGCGCAGCTGGATACAAAGCAAAAGCACCAACTGCCGCAAAGCCGCCGCCCAAGCCGAAAGCAGCCTGCAGGCCGAATACCTGCGCCTGCAATGCGAAACGCGCATGACCCGCGAACGCAGCCAATACCTGCGCAGTTATACGATTAACTAAGCCGCAGGTTCCATGCTTGAAAACAACACAGGCCGTCTGAAAACGTTTTCAGACGGCCTGTATTGTTTTATTACCGGACGGTTGCGGTTTGGTTTACCAATAACCCAACACCTTCCACCAAATCCCGCCGATTACCACAAAAATCAGCAGATTAACCACGCTCATCACAAAACCGGCTTTCCACCATTCGGCCAGCGTGGTGTAACCCGAGCCGAAAATCACCGGCGATGTGCCCGTGGCGTAGTGGGTAAGCGTCATCATGATGCTGGAAGCGGCGGCCATAATCAGCGCAAACAACATCGGCGGTGCGCCCAACGACAGGCCGGCGGCATAAAAGGCGCCGAGCATGGCGGTAATATGGGCGGTGGTGCTGGCAAACATATAGTGGGCATACATATAGGCCAGCACCAGCAACGCCGATGCGCCCGCCCAGCCTAATCCCAAGTGTTCGATACCGCTTTCAAGCACGCCGGAGAACCAGGTAATCAGACCGAGTTTGTTTAAGAAAGTGGCCATCATCACCAGCGCGGCAAACCAGGTAACCGTGTCCCACGCGCTTTTTTCCTTCAACACGTCGTCCCAAGTGAGCACGCCCGAGAGCAACAGCAGGCTCAAGCCGATAAAGGCGGTAGTGGTGGCGTCAACGGCAAAGGCTTTGCCGAAAATCATCGCCGGAACACCCGCCCATAAAATCAACAGCACGGCAAAAATCGCCAGCATGATTTTTTCGCCGCGGTTCATCGGCCCCTGCTCGGCCAGTTTTTCTTTGGCAAACTGCGCCGCATTGGGCGTTTCTTTGATTTCGGGCGGGTAGATGAAATAGAGCACCAGCGGCATCAGCACCAGCGCGGCCAAACCCGGCAGCAGCATCGCCAGCGCCCAAGTGCCCCAGCTTAAATGGATATCAGAATTGGTGGCTTTGGCAATAATATCCACCACCAGCGGGTTAGGCGCAGTAGCGGTGATAAACATCGCCGAAGTAATCGGGTTGCTGTGGTAGTTCACCAGCGCCAGATATTTGCCGATGCGCCCCTGCGTGCCTTTTTCCGGATCGGAATCGTAACTTGAGGCAATCGCCTTCATCACCGGGTGGATGATGCCGCCGCCGCGCGCGGTGTTGCTCGGCGTAACCGGTGCCAGCAGCAGCTCGGAAAGCGCCAAACTGTAGCCGATGCCCATGGTTTTTTTGCCGAACAGCGAAATAAAATAATAGCCGATGCGTGCACCCAAGCCGGTTTTGAGAATGCCGCGCGAAATCATAATCGCCACGCCGATCAACCAGATCAGCGGGTTGGCAAAGCTGCTCAATGCGTCTTTAATTGCATCGGCGGGCTTCTCGGCGGTTACGCCGGTCAGCGCCACCAGCATAATCGCCACCATGGAAAGCGCGCCGATCGGCATGGCTTTGCCGATAATCGCCGCAATCACGCCCACAAACATCGCCAGCAGATGCCAAGCCTGCGGCGTAACACCTTCGGGCACGGGCACCACAAACCAAATCAACAGCGCCAAGCCCACCGCAATCGCAGCAGGCAGCGGTTTGAAGCCGAGTTTATCGTTCATCGCTTGTTCCTTATTAATGCAGGTAAAAAAGACTTAACATAGAAATATTAGCACTATTCGCTTAATTTTAATTGATTATACACAAATTATATCAAAAAATATTCTTTTAAAATATTTTATAATACCAAGGCCGTCTGAAACTTTCAGACGGCCTTTTATGTATATGAATATATTTACAAACCGCTAACAATGCCCATCACCATACGGGCAGAATTAACCGATGCCGTTTGCAAAAATTCGTCGAAACTGATGTCGGCTTTTTCATCGGCCGCATCCGACACCGCGCGCACCACCACAAACGGCACTTCCAGTTGGAAACAGGTTTGTGCAATGGCCGCCGCTTCCATTTCCACCGCCTGCACGCCCGCAAAATTCCGGCGGATAAACGCCGTTTTTTCGCTGCTGTGCACAAACTGGTCGCCGCTCACGATTAAACCGCGATACACCGCCGCCCCCTCAAACGCCGCAGCCGCCGCAACGGCCGCCTCCGCCAAAGCCGCATCGCTCTCGAAAACGGCGGGCAGCTGCGGAACCTGCCCCAAGGCGTAGCCGAAAGCGGTAACGTCCACATCATGATGCGCCACCTGCGTGCCGATAACCACATCACCCACTTTCAAGCCCGCGCCGATACCGCCCGCACTACCGGTGTTGATCACGCAGCCGGGCGAAAAATGCCCGGCCACCAGCGCCGTAACCGCCGCCGCATTGGTCTTGCCGATGCCGCTCAACGCCAGCACCGTCTTTTTGCCGCCCAGCGTGCCGCGGTGAACCGTAAACCTGCCGAACGTTTCGGTAACAGCCTTCTCCATGCTGTTTTTCAACAGCTCGATTTCCTGCTCCATCGCACCGATAACCGCCACAGTGTTGCATACTTGTTTTTCAGACATTTTCTTCTCTTTCAAAGGGATAAGGCAGCGAATTATACCGACGAATACCGCACGGCACTACTGCGCCGGTTACCCGCTTCATGCCGTCTGAAATTTGCTATAATTACGAAATTTAACAGGGCGTGTCGTCGACAGGTTTGTGAAGCGGTTTTTTTTTGAGGGAAAATCCGCAGATGCAAGGCAAAAAGCACAGCAAGATTGGACATCTTGCGAGCATTTTTAACGCCGCAGGTGCGGATTTTAACCAAAAATACCGCCGCAATGCCGTCGACGGCACGCCCTAAAGCTCACACAGAATTAAAAGGATAAAAATGAACGAAAATCCGCTGCCGGCCAAAGAAGAAATCTATTCATTACTGAAAACACTCAACAAATACAAAGGCTCCGACCTTTTCATCACCGCCAACTTTCCGCCGGCCATGAAGCTCGACGGCAAAATCACACGCATCACCGAAACCCCGCTCACACCCGAGCGCTGCATGGAAATCGCCTTTTCGATTATGTCGCCCAAACAGATGGACGAATTCATGAACACCAACGAATGCAACTTCGCCATCAGCCTGCCCGACACCAGCCGTTTCCGCGTCAACGCCATGGTTCAGCGCGGCGCCACCGCCCTCGTATTCCGCACCATCACCAGCAACATCCCCAAATTTGAAACGCTCAACCTGCCGCCCGTTTTACAGCAAATCGCCATGCAGAAACGCGGCCTGGTAATTTTCGTGGGCGGCACCGGTTCGGGCAAATCCACCTCGCTGGCTTCAATGATTGACTACCGCAACGAAAACAGCCACGACCACATCATCACCATCGAAGACCCTATCGAATTCGTGCACCAGCACAAAAACTGCATCATCACCCAGCGCGAAGTGGGCGTAGACACCGAAAACTGGTTCGCCGCCCTGAAAAACACCCTCCGCCAGGCACCCGACGTGATACTGATCGGCGAAATCCGCGACCGTGAAACCATGGACTACGCCATCGCCTTTGCCGAAACCGGCCACCTGTGCATGGCCACCCTGCACGCCAACAGCACCAACCAGGCACTCGACCGCATCATCAATTTCTTCCCCGAAGAGCGCCGCGTGCAGCTCTTAACCGACCTTTCGCTCAACCTGCAAGCCTTCATCTCGCAGCGCCTGATTCCGCGCGAAGGCGGCAAAGGCCGCGTAGCCGCCGTGGAAGTGCTGCTCAACTCGCCGCTGATTGCCGAACTGATCCACAACGGCGACGTGCACTCGATTAAAGAAATCATGAAAAAATCGCAGAGCATGGGCATGCAAACCTTCGACCAAGCCTTATACGAGCTGTATGAAAACGGCCATATCAGCTTTCAAGACGCCGTCAAAAACGCCGATTCCGCCCACGACCTGCGCCTCGACATCCAACTGCGCAGCCGCCGCGCCCAAAACGCAGGGCCGGATCTGGAGCTGATTTAACCCGTTTGCCGCATCCGTGCCAACGGGTAAACACCGCAAAGGCCGTCTGAAAAAACACCCTGTTCTTTCCAGGCAGCCCCAAACGCCCGCAGCCGCAAATTCACCGCCCCGCTATTTTAACCCCACCCCGTGTGTGATATACTCATCGGCTGAACTTCATTTCCGATTTCCGAACATCCGAAACAGGCCACCCTGCCCGTTTCGCCAATTAACAAACAAACTTATATTCAATAAGGGCTTACGATGAGCGTAACTGTAGAAACTTTAGAAAATCTGGAACGCAAAGTAGTGTTGTCTCTGCCGTGGGGCGAAATCAACGCAGAAACCGACAAACGCTTGCAGCAAACCCAACGCCGCGTGAAAATCGACGGCTTCCGCCCGGGTAAAGCGCCTCTGAAAATGGTGGCTTCCATGTATGGCGCAAGCGTGCAAAACGATGTGCTCAACGAGCTTGTGCAAAAAGCATTCTACGACGTTGCAGTCGCCCAAAACCTGAAAGTGGCCGGCTTCCCCCGCTTTGAAGGCATTGAAGAGCAAGACGACGAAAACAGCTTCAAAATCGCCGCCGTGTTTGAAGTGTTCCCCGAAATCACCGTAGGCGATTTGTCTGCCCAGGAAGTGGAGAAAGTAACCGCAGAAGTGGGTGATGCAGAAGTGGACAAAACCGTTGAAATCCTGCGCAAGCAGCGCACCCGCTTCGACCACGTCGAGCGTGAAGCCCAAAACGGCGACCGCGTGATTATCGACTTCGAAGGCAAAATCGACGGCACCCCGTTCGACGGCGGCAGTGCGCAAAACTACCCCTTCGTTTTGGGTAACGGCCAAATGCTGCCCGAATTCGAAGCCGGCGTATTGGGTCTGAAGGAAGGCGAAAGCAAAGACGTTGAAGTAACTTTCCCCGAAGACTACCACGGCAAAGACGTGGCCGGTAAAACCGCCGTATTCGCTATCAGCCTGAAAAACGTATCTGCCCCCACCCTGCCCGAAGTAGACGAGCAATTTGCCAAAGCCTTGGGCATCGCCGACGGCGACGTAGCCAAAATGCGCGAAGAAGTACGCAAAAACGTGGCCCGCGAAGTGGCGCGCCGCACCGAGGGCCAAACCAAAGATTCGGTGATGGAAGCCCTGCTGAAAGCCACTGAAGTGCAGCTGCCCAAAGTGTTGGTTGACGACGAAGCCGCCCGCTTGGCCGATGAAATGAAACAGAATTTCACCAACCAAGGCATGGCCGATGCCGCCAAATTGGATCTGCCTGCCGACATGTTCAAAGAACAGGCCGAGCGCCGCGTGGCTTTGGGTCTGATTTTGGCCAAACTGGTCGACGACAACAAGCTGGAACCGACCGAAGAGCAAATCAAAGCCGTGGTAAGCGATTTCGCCGAAAGCTACGAAGACCCGCAGGAAGTTATCGACTGGTATTTCGCCGACAAACAGCGTCTGCAAGGCCCCACTTCCCTGGCCGTTGAAGCCAACGTGGTAGAATTCGTATTAGGCAAAGCCAAAGTAAACGAAAAAGTTTTGTCGTTCGACGAAGTGATGGGCGCACAGGCCTAACCGCGCCTGAGGCCGTCTGAACCCCGCAACAAGCACCGAAGCAGCCTTCCGCGCTTTGGTGCTTTTTATAGCGGGTTAAATTTAAAATAGTACGGCGTTACCTCGCCTTGCCGTACTACCTGCACTGTCTGCGGCGCATCGCCTTGTCCTATTTTAAATTTAACCCTCTATACTGAATATTCCGATAAGGAGAACAAGATGATTCCCGATATCCGCAACGGCTACCTGGTACCCACCGTTATCGAACAAAGCGGCCGCGGCGAGCGCGCTTTCGACATTTATTCGCGCCTGCTCAAAGAGCGCATCGTGTTTCTGGTGGGGCCGGTAAACGACGACAGCGCCAATCTGGTGGTGGCGCAACTGCTGTTTTTGGAAAGCGAAAACCCCGATAAAGATATTTTTCTGTATATCAACTCGCCCGGCGGTTCGGTAACCGCGGGCATGTCGATTTACGACACCATGAATTTCATCAAGCCCGACGTTTCCACCCTGTGCTTGGGCCAGGCCGCCAGCATGGGGGCGTTTCTGCTGTCGGCAGGCACCAAAGGCAAACGCTTCGCCCTGCCCAACAGCCGCGTGATGATACACCAGCCGCTGATCAGCGGCGGCTTGGGCGGCCAAGCTTCCGACATCGAAATTCACGCCCGCGAGCTTTTGAAACTGAAAGACAAACTCAACCGCCTGCTGGCACAACACAGCGGCCAGGACTTGGCCAAGGTAGAACGCGACACAGACCGTGATAACTATATGTCGGCAGAAGAGGCGCAAGAATACGGCCTGATCGATCAAGTGTTGACCGACCGCGCCGGCATCAAACTGTAATGTTTTTTTCAGACGGCCTCTATCCAAGCAGGCCGTCTGAAACCGAAAACATGCAGTTATAGTCAACCAACTTAATAAAAAGTACACTCGTCATACTCGGGCTTGACCCGAGTATCTTAAATTTCACTAACATGAGATGCCCTGATCAAATCCGAGCATGACGGAACTGTTATCAAGTAAATGGTTTAACTATACTGACTGCCCGGCAGATACTTTTCAGACGGCCTCAACGCTTTTTATCCCACCTAAGAAACCATCATGAACCTACTCGGCGCGCTGGCGAAAGTCGGCAGTTTAACCATGGTGTCGCGCATACTCGGCTTTGTGCGCGATACGATTATCGCCCGCACCTTCGGCGCAGGCATGGCCACGGATGCGTTTTTCGTGGCGTTCAAACTGCCCAACCTGCTGCGGAGGGTGTTTGCCGAAGGTGCGTTCGCGCAGGCTTTCGTGCCGATTCTGGCAGAATACCGGCAAACCCGTTCCGAAGAAGCCACGCGCGAATTTATCCGCCATGTGGCGGGTATGCTGTCGTTTATTCTGGTTATCGTTACCGCCGCCGGCATTCTCGCCGCACCGTGGGTGATTTACGCTTCCGCGCCGGGCTTTGTTAAAGAAGCCGACAAATTCCAACTTTCCGTTGAGCTGCTGCGTATCACTTTTCCCTATATCTTATTGATTTCTCTTTCTTCTTTTGTCAGCTCGATACTCAACACCTACCATAAGTTCAGCATTCCCGCAGTTACCCCCACGCTGCTGAACGTGTCGTTTATCGTGTCTGCGCTGTTTTTCGTGCCCTATTTCGATCCGCCGGTTATGGCACTGGCGTGGGCGGTATTTGCGGGCGGCCTGCTGCAACTGGGCTTCCAACTGCCGTGGCTGGCGAAACTGGGTTTCTTAAAACTGCCTAAACTCAATATGAAGGATGCGGCGGTCAGCCGTGTGATGAAGCAAATGGCGCCTGCGATCTTGGGCGTGAGCGTGGCGCAGATTTCGCTGGTTATCAACACCATTTTTGCCTCGTTTCTGCAATCCGGCAGCGTGTCGTGGATGTATTACGCCGACCGCCTGATGGAGCTGCCCACCGGCGTGCTCGGTGCCGCGCTGGGCACGATTCTGCTGCCCACCCTGTCGAAACACGCCGCCGGCGACAACCCGCAGGCATTTTCCGGCCTGCTCGACTGGGGCCTGCGCCTGTGTATGCTGTTGGCCATGCCGGCAGCGGTGGGGCTGGCCGTGCTGTCGTTTCCGCTCATCGCCACGCTGTTTATGTATAAGGAATTCACGATCAACGATGCACTGATGACGCAAAACGCGCTGATTGCCTATTCGTTCGGCTTAATCGGCCTGATTATGATTAAGGTGCTGGCGCCCGGCTTCTATGCGCGCCAAAACATTAAAACGCCAGTGAAAATCGCCGTGTTCACGCTGGTTTGCACCCAGTTGATGAACTTGGTTTTCATCGGCCCGCTGAAGCATACCGGCTTGGCGCTCGCCATCGGTTTGGGCGCGTGTTTGAACGCAGGGCTGCTGTATTACCTGCTGCGCAAACATGATATTTACCAACCCGGCGCAGGCTGGGCGGCGTTTCTCGCCAAACTCACGGTTGCGCTGGTGATAATGGGCGGCAGTTTGTGGCTGGCGCAGGCGCAAACTTACCTGCCGTTGCAATGGGTTAATGTTGCCGGCTGGCAGAAAGCCTTGCAGCTTTTGGGCTTGGTAACTTTCGGAGCGGTTCTGTATTTCGCCTCTCTGGCACTGATGGGGTTCCGCCCCCGTCATTTCAAACGTTCGGAACAACCGTAACCAGAAAACTTATCTGCCGAAACCTTTCAAAATCCGCCTAGGCCGTCTGAAAAAAGCAGTATATGACGTTTGTTTTGACACTATAGGTTGAATTGATAAGATTTATAGAATTATAAAATCCTTCTTTTTTAAATATCAGGCCGATATTTACGCTGAGTTTCCCCGATATCCGTTTCGGTTGAAACCCCGCTGTTTATGGCGGTAAAATTTGATTTTACTGATAAGGGTTCAATCTTCCCAAAATCATGACAACACTCAGGCGGCACTTTGAAATTTGTCGTTCCGTGTATCGTTCATTCACAATTTACCGGTCATTACGAAGCCTTTGGTTTCGGCCGTATATTCCAACCCACCACAAGGAAACCGGATGCGTTTACCAACCGCACTGCTGCCCCTGCTGGCCGCAGCACCGCTGCCCGCCGCAGCCGCTTCGCCCGACGGCGCAAGCTTGAGCCTGTTATGGGGCATACCGTTTGTTTTAATCCTACTCTCCATCGCAACGGGCCCGCTGTTTTTTGCCACCACATGGCATCACCATTTCGGCAAAATTACCGCCTTACTGACGGTTTCGTTTCTGATTCCGTTTACCTTTGCATTCGGTTTCGGTGAAACTGCCCACGCGCTCGCTCATGCACTGGTGGCCGAATATATCCCGTTTATCATTCTGCTGTTTGCACTCTACACCATTTCCGGCGGTATTTTGGTATGGGGTAACCTGCACGGCAGCCCGCGCCTGAACACTACCCTCTTGGCCGTCGGTACCGTACTGGCCTCAATAATGGGCACTACCGGCGCAGCCATGCTGCTGATCCGCCCGCTTCTGAGGGCTAACGACAACCGCAGGCACCGTGTGCATGTGGTGGTTTTCTTTATTTTCCTGGTGGCCAATATCGGCGGCGGCCTCACACCGCTGGGCGATCCGCCGCTGTTTTTGGGCTTTTTGAAAGGCGTGGATTTCGTCTGGACGCTTCAGCATATGCTGGTGCCCGTGGCGTTAAGCTCAGCCGCACTGCTGACCCTGTTTTATTTTCTCGACCGCCACTATTTCGCCCAAGAAGACGAACTGCTCAGCCACGATCCGTCTCCCGACAGCCCGCTGAAACTGTTCGGCAAATGGAATTTCCTGCTGCTGGCCGGCGTGGTGTCCGCCGTTTTGATGTCGGGTTTATGGAAACCGCAACACCCCGGCATCGATATTTTAGGCACCCCCTACCTGCTGCCCAACCTGCTGCGTGATGCCGCACTTTTGGTTTTGGCGGGTATTTCCCTTGCCATCACACCCAAGCAGGTGCGCGCGGGTAACGAATTCAACTGGGAGCCGATACTTGAAGTGGGCAAGCTCTTTTTGGGCATCTTCATCACCATCGCACCGGTTATCGCCATCTTACAGGCAGGTGAAGCAGGCGCCTTTGCAGGCCTGATTTCACTGGTGCACGACAGTGGCGGCAGGCCCGTTAACGCCATGTATTTTTGGATGACCGGCCTCTTGTCTGCCTTTTTAGACAACGCCCCCACCTATTTGGTATTTTTCAACATGGCCGGCGGCGACGCCCAGGCTTTGATGAACGGCCGGCTGTTCCACACCCTGCTGGCCATATCGATGGGCTCAGTGTTTATGGGCGCACTCAGCTACATCGGCAACGCACCCAACTTTATGGTGAAGGCAATCGCCGAACAGCGCAAAGTGCCCATGCCCGGTTTTTTCGGCTATATGGCTTGGTCGTTCGGCATCCTCGTTCCGCTTTTTGCAGTGCATACCTTTATTTTCTTTGTGTGGCAGTTGTTTTAAAACCCGCCGAAAAAGCAGAAGCCTCAAACTTGCCACCGGCAGCTTAGGGAGTGTAGTCAGAAGGCTTGCGAAGCGGTTTTTTGAGGAAAAATCCGCAGATGCAAGGCAAAAAGCGCAGCAAGATTGGACATCTTGCGAGCATTTTAGCTTCGCAAGTCCGCTACGCTACCTAACGCCGCAGATGCGGATTTTAACCAAAAATACCGCCGCAACGCGGCCGACTACACTCCCTAACCCGCCAAAATATTCAAAACCGCACGCAAATCATTGGCATTTATCTGCCCCGGCGCCGATGCCTTTTCCGCTGCGCCGAACGTCATCGCCGAACCGAATGCTTCTCCCGCCAAACGGCTGATCACACCGGTTTTGCCCATCGCCACCGTAACCAGCGGCTGCTTCGCATAATGGCGGAACATCGTTTGCGTGGCATCGAGCAGCACCAGCACATCGGCGGGCGACTGCGGCATCACTGCGATTTTGCAGATATCCGCCCCCCAATCCTGCATGGTTTGCAGGCGCGCGATAATGTCTTCTTTCGGCGGCGTTTCATAAAAATCATGGTTGCACAACAACGCCGCCACACCCTGCGCCTTAGCCAGCGCCACCGTTTCCTTCACCTCTGCATCACCCGCAAACAGCTCGATATCGACAATATCCGCCAAGCCCGAGCGTATGGCCGCCTGCACCAGCGCAAAATAAACCTCTTGAGAAACCGGGCATTCGCCCCCCTCTTCCGCCCGCCTGAACGTAAACAGCAGCGGCGTATCGGGCAGCGCTGCGCGCACCTGCCGCAAACAATCCATCACATAACCCGCATCGGCCGCCCGCTCAAGAAAGTCCGCGCGGAACTCCACCACATCGAAACTCAAACCCTGCAAATCCTGCAAAGCCGCTTGCAGGCCGTCTGAATCTTTTGCCACCAACGGCACGGCGATTTTCGGGCTGCCCTCGCCCAAAACGGTATTTTTGATTTTTACGGTGTTCATGTTATTCCTTAAAATGATAAAACAACGGTTTTCAGACGGCCTGATGTCCGGCTTTCATAATGCTAACGGTGTTTCGTGCAGAGTGTAAAGCCGCCGCCCGCCGCAACGCAGCCTGAACCGCCTGCAATACATGGTAAAATACCGCCGTTTCCCAACCGCAGGCCGTCTGAAAACCTTTCAGACGGCCTAAACTGCTGCCAATAACGATATGAACTTCCCCCTCCCCGCCTCTTCGCAAAAATCCCGCTGGCCGGATCTGACCCCCGGCAGCCTGCCGTGGGCGTTAACGCAGAGCCTGCCTGAACAACCGCTGAAAGTGATTCTCACGCAAGATGCCGAACAGGCGTTGCGCCTGCAGATTGCGTGGCAGTTTTTCCGTCCGCAGGATAACGCCGTGTTGCTGCCCGATTGGGAAACGCTGCCGTATGAGCGTTTTTCGCCGCATCAGGATTTGGTATCGGAGCGTTTGGCGGCGTTGTGGCAGGTGAAAAGCGGCTTGGCCGACGTGTTGATTGTGCCAGTGGCCACCGCCATGCAGAAACTCGCTCCGGTGCCGTTTCTGCTCGGACGCACGTTTTGGCTGAAAACGGGGCAGACGCTCGATGCCGAAGCCTTGCGCGGCAATCTGACCGATGCGGGTTACAGCCATGTTTCCAACGTGGTGGCTTCGGGCGAATTTGCTATGCGCGGCGGCATTTTGGATATTTTCCCGATGGGGGCGGAGCTGCCCTACCGCTTGGATTTGTTCGGCAACGAAATCGACAGCATCAAAACCTTCGACCCCGATACGCAGCGCACGCTCGCGCCCGTTTCCGAAATCCGCCTCCTGCCCGCCCACGAATTCCCCACCGACGACGACGCGCAGAAAATCTTCCGCGCCCGCTTCCGCGAGGAAACCAGCGGCGACTACAATGCCGCCACGGTCTACCAAGCCGTGAGCGGAGGCCGTTTCGGCGCGGGGGTAGAATATTATCTGCCGCTGTTTTTTGAAGACGAATGCGCCACCCTGTTTGACTACATCGGCACAGAGGCGCTGTTTGTCTGCATCGGCGATGTGCACGCCGAAGCCGCGCGCTTTTGGACGGATGTGAAATCGCGTTTTGCGATGGCGCAGGGCGACGAAACCTACCCGCCTTTGCCCCCGCAGCATCTGTATCTCAGCGAAGACCAATTTGCAGGCCGTCTGAAACCCTATCCCCAAATCCTGCCCGATTTAAACGGCCAAACCCACCTCTTGCCCGATGTGGCCGTGAACCGCCACGCCGAAGACCCGCTGGCCGCCTTAAAGGCTTTTCAGACGGCCTTTAACGGCCGCATCCTGCTCACCGCCGAAAGCGCGGGGCGGCGCGAAACCATGCTCGGCTTTTTCGCCCAACACGGCCTGAAACCGCAAAGCGTGGCGGGCTGGCAGGCGTTTTTAGACAGCAGCGCACCGCTGGCGGTTACGGTTACGCCGCTGGCGTATGGGTTTCAAGTAGGTCGGGCATTTATGCCCGACAGCGACCATGTCGATCTCTCAACTCTGTCGGGCATAAATGCCCGACCTACGCCGCCCATCGCCGTCATCACCGAATCCGACCTCTACCAATACGTTGCCCGCAGCCGTACCACCAACCGCCGCAAAAAACATGCACAGGTTTCAGACGGCCTATTGCGAGATTTGGCCGAAATCGGCATCGGCGATCCCGTCGTTCACGAAGAGCACGGCATCGGCCGCTATATGGGTTTGGTGGGCATGGATTTGGGCGAAGGTGTCAGCGAAATGATGCTGATCGAATACGCGGGCGAAGCGCAACTTTATGTGCCTGTTTCGCAGCTGCATTTAATCAGCCGCTACTCGGGGCAGGCGCATGAAAATGTGCAGCTGCACAAACTGGGCAGCGCGGCATGGGGCAAAGCCAAACGCAAAGCCGCCGAAAAAGCGCGCGACACCGCCGCCGAACTGCTCAACCTCTATGCCCAACGCGCCGCGCAGGAAGGCTTTAAGTTCGCCTTCAACGAAGCCGATTATCAAGCCTTTGCCGACGGCTTCGAATACGAGGAAACCGAAGACCAGGCCGCCGCCATTGCCGCTACCATCAAGGATTTGACCCGGGCAAAACCGATGGACCGGCTCATCTGCGGCGACGTAGGCTTCGGCAAAACCGAAGTCGCCCTGCGCGCCGCCTTTGTCGCCGTGATGGGCGGCAAACAGGTGGCCGTGCTCGCCCCCACCACACTTTTGGTGGAACAGCACGCGCAAAACTTCGCCGACCGCTTCGCCGATTTTCCCGTTCAGGTAGCCTCCTTATCCCGCTTCAACAGCGGCAAAGCCACCACCGCAACCCTCAAAGGTATGGCCGAAGGCACGGTGGACATCGTTATCGGCACCCACAAACTGGTTCAGGACGACATCAAATTCAAAAACCTGGGGCTGGTGATTATCGACGAAGAACACCGTTTCGGCGTGCGCCAGAAAGAGCAGCTCAAACGCCTGCGCGCCAATGTCGACATCCTCACCATGACCGCCACGCCGATTCCGCGCACGCTCAGCATGGCGCTGGAAGGCCTGCGCGATTTCTCGCTGATTACCACCGCCCCGAGCCGCCGTTTGGCCGTGAAGACTTTCGTGAAGCCGTTCAGCGAAGGCAGCGTGCGCGAAGCCGTGCTGCGCGAATTGAAGCGCGGCGGCCAAGTGTTTTTCCTGCACAACGAAGTGGAAACCATTGAAAATATGCGCGAAAAACTGGAAGCCCTGCTGCCCGAAGCCCGCATCGGCGTGGCGCACGGCCAGTTGCGCGAACGCGAGCTGGAGCAAGTGATGCGCGACTTTTTGCAGCAGCGGTTCAACGTATTGCTCTGTTCCACCATTATTGAAACCGGCATCGACATTCCCAACTCCAACACCATCATCATCAACCGCGCCGACAAATTCGGCCTCGCGCAACTGCACCAACTGCGCGGGCGTGTCGGCCGCAGCCACCACCAAGCCTACGCCTACCTGCTTACCCCCGAATACATCACCAAAGACGCGGAAAAACGCCTCAACGCCATCGCCGCCGCCGACGAACTCGGCGCAGGCTTCACGCTGGCGATGCAGGACTTGGAAATCCGCGGCGCGGGCGAAATCCTCGGCGAAGGCCAGAGCGGCGAAATGATGCAGGTAGGCTTCACGCTCTACACCGAAATGCTCAAACAGGCCGTGCGCGACCTGAAAAAAGGCCGCCAACCCGACCTCGACGCACCCTTGGGCGTAACCACCGAAATCAAACTGCACAGCCCCGCGCTGCTGCCCGAAAGCTACTGCCCCGACATCCACGAACGCCTGGTGTTATACAAGCGGCTGGCCACTTGCGAAACCGAAGCGCAAATCAACGCCGTGCACGAAGAACTCGTCGACCGCTTCGGCCTGCCCGAACAGCCCGTAAAAACCCTCATCGAAAGCCACCGCATCCGCCTGACGGCAAAAGAATTGGGCATCACCGCCATCGACGCCACCGCCGAGTCCGCTACCTTCACTTTGGGCAAAAACCACAGTCTTGATCCCACCGAACTGATCCTGCTGATTCAAACCGACAGGCAATACCGCCTGGCAGGTGCCGACAAACTGCGTTACACCGCCGAAATGGCGCAGCTTGAAACGCGGATACAGCAGGTAAAAAAAATATTGAAAATGCTGCAAAGCAAAGCGGCTTAAAGCCACTTTTAAGCCGTTTTTAAGGCAAAGGCCGTCTGAAAAAAAAGTGAACAGTCCCCCAATACTTGGACAAGTTGAGAACCTTTCTCAAACGGCCCGCCCCTCCCGCTCAGGCCGCCTGAAAATCCGTTCGTAATAATGCCATTGAGATATAAAATGCCGTTATTATAATGACAGTATCAATATATTTAAGGCAACGCACCAATATGAACGGCATTTTTGGCAATCCGCTATTTATCACGGTTATTCTTTCCGTTTCTGCATTCCTGGTTTTCCGAACCATTTCCGGCAACCGCAAAAAAGCGCGCGGCAGCGCGGTTTACAGCCTGTCGTTCCACAGCGGCAACCATCCGCTGGCGCCCCAGCTTTTCGCCGACACGAGCGGCTGCCGTGATGTGTTTTCAATGCAGTGCAACCTGAACGATGCGGCATTTGAAGCGCAATATCCGGTGGGCGGAATGTTGTCGTTCAACGGCGAAAGCCATCTGATTTCGCGCAGGCGGAAATACTTGTCGGCCGAAGCTGGCCGGCAGCCGCAATTCGGCTATGCGCTTTATTTTCAGGCATTTGAAAAAAGTGAGTTTCCGCTGCTGATCACGTTTGCCGGGCAACGGCACTACCGCCATATTTTCTTAGACGAAGAAGGCTGCACCCTAACCGCCGCCAACGGCAGAGCCGCCCGTCTGCCCTATGCGCAATTATGTTTCAAGGCGCGGGAAAAACGCCTTACGCTGAAAACCGACCGCGAAGAACATATCATCAGGCACAGCGAACTGTGCCCTGCCGACCGGCAGGTTTTGGAAGCAGTGCTGCAAAAGTATGCGGCTTCGATTAATTTGGATCCTGAGGATTTTATGTAATCCGCCATACGAAACCGGGATACTGGGAAAGAGTTAAAAAAACCTGTCAGGCCGTCTGAAAATTGTTTTCAGACGGCCTGACATATCTGCAAAATCTACAAAAACACCGCCGCCACCATTTGCAAAGGCGCGCCATACTTACGGAACGGATAACGGCAGCCGTGCATTTCAAACCTCCCAAGGTTTTTTCATTTCCCAATCCGACTCATCTTTATGTAGTTTTAATACATATCAAAATATTTTACTCTTCAATTAAAACCGGCATATAACAGGCAACAAATCAAAACGGCCGTTCCAAATCAGCCTTAAAATAAAATAATATAGTTATTTCAAATAGCTAACATAAAATCTTAAAAAGCAAAGCTCAAACAAAGCATGATGTTTTATGATGCAAGTCAAGAATACATGTAAAAATATTACCTATACTGTCCTCACTGAAATTTTATTACCGCTATCCCTTACTTCTTTTCAGGAGAGACACGATGAACGAACCTGCCGATAACACCATCAGCCCTGCCGTAGCCGAGGTCAACCGTTTGGTTGAGAAAGGTTTGGTTGCGCTGGAGCAGTTCCGCACACTCGATCAAGAACAAATCGACTATATCGTGGCCAAAGCCTCGATTGCCGCGCTCGACAAACACGGCGTGCTGGCCATGCACGCGGTGGAAGAAACCGGCCGCGGCGTGTTTGAAGACAAAGCCACCAAAAACCTGTTTGCCTGCGAAAACGTGGTGCGCCGCCTGCGCGATTTGAAAACCGTGGGCGTGATTAGCGAAGACGACGTAACCGGCATCACCGAAATCGCCGACCCGGTGGGCGTTATCTGCGGCATCATCCCCACCACCAACCCCACTTCCACCACGATTTTCAAAGCCCTGATTGCGCTGAAAACCCGCAATCCGATTATTTTCTCTTTCCACCCTTCCGCCCAGCAGTGTTCCGCCCACGCCGCGCAAATCGTGCGCGATGCCGCCATCGCCGCAGGCGCGCCGGAAAACTGTATTCAATGGATCGAAAACCCCGCTAAAGAAAGCACGTCTTCACTGATGAAACACCCCGGCGTGGCCACCATTCTGGCCACCGGCGGCAATGCGATGGTAGAAGCGGCTTATTCATGCGGCAAACCCGCGCTCGGCGTGGGGGCCGGCAACGTTCCTGCCTATGTGGAAAAATCTGCCGATATCAAGCAGGCCGCCCACGATATCGTGATGTCGAAAGCGTTCGACAACGGCATGATCTGCGCCAGCGAGCAGGCCGTTATCGCCGACAAAGAAATTTATAACGAGCTGGCCGACGAATTTAAATCCTACGGTGTGTATTTCGCCAACAAGAAAGAAAAGGCGCTGCTCGAAGAATTCATCTTCGGCGTGAAAGCCGGCAGTGCCAACTGCGGCGGCGCCAAACTCAATGCCGCCGTGGTGGGCAAACCGGCCGCCTGGATTGCCGAACAGGCCGGTTTCAAAGTGCCCGAAAAAACCAACATCATCATGGCGGAATGCCGCGAAGTCGGCCCCAAAGAGCCGTTAACCCGCGAAAAACTCTCGCCCGTGCTGGCCATGCTCAAAGCCGAAACCACCGAAGAAGGTTTGAAATTCTCTGAAGAAATGGTGGAATTCGACGGCCTCGGCCACTCCGCCGCCATCCACACCGCCGATGAAGAGCTGGTGAAAACCTTCGGCGGGCGCGTGAAAGCCCTGCGCGTGATTTGGAACTCACCCTCTTCGTTCGGCGGCATCGGCGATGTGTATAACGCGTTTCTGCCCTCTCTGACCTTAGGCTGCGGCTCTTACGGCAAAAACTCCGTGGGCGGCAACGTTAACGCCGTGAATCTGTTAAATATCAAAAAAGTAGGCCGTCGGAGAAACAACATGCAATGGTTTAAAGTGCCCGCCAAAATCTATTTCGAACGCGATTCCATCCAATACCTGCAAGATATGAAAGATTGCGAAAAAGTGATGATCGTTACCGACCGCTCCATGGTGGATTTGGGTTTTGTCGATAAAATCACCCACCAGCTCAACCTGCGCAAAAACAAAGTTACCGTGCAGCTGTTTACCGACGTGGAAGCCGACCCCAGCGTGCAAACCGTGTATAAAGGCACCGATCTGATGCGCAGCTTCCGGCCCGACACCATTATCGCGCTGGGCGGCGGCTCGCCGATGGATGCGGCCAAAGCCATGTGGCTTTTCTACGAACAGCCGCAGGTTGACTTCGAAGATTTGGTTCAGAAGTTTATGGATATCCGCAAACGCGCGTTCCGCTTCCCCGAATTGGGCCGCAAAGCCAAATTTATCGGCATCCCCACCACTTCGGGCACCGGCTCCGAAGTAACGCCGTTCACCGTGATTAGCGACGGCGATAAAAAATATCCGATTGCCGACTATTCGCTCACGCCCACCATCGCCATCGTCGATCCCGCGTTTACCATGACCGTGCCGGCAAGCGTTACCGCCGACACCGGTATGGACGTGCTCACCCACGCGGTGGAGGCCTATGTTTCGGTGCTCGCCAACGACTTCACCGACGGTTTGGCGCTGCAAGCCATCAAGCTCGTGTTTGAATTTTTGGAACGCTCCTACAAATACGGCGCCGACGATCCCGAAGCCCGCGAACGTATGCACAACGCCTCCACCATCGCAGGCATGGCCTTCGCCAACTCGTTTTTGGGCATCAACCACTCGCTGTCGCACAAAGTGGGTGGCAAATTCCATACCATCCACGGCCGCACCAACGCGGTTTTCCTGCCGCACGTTATCCGCTACAACGGCACGCGCCCGCAGAAAACCGCCACATGGCCGAAATACAACTACTACAAAGCCGACGTGAAATACCAGGAAATCGCCCGCACCCTCGGCCTGCCGTGCAGCACTCCGGCCGAAGGCGTGGAATCGTTTGCCAAAGCCTGCGACGAGCTGGCGCGCAAAGTGGGCATCAAAATGTCGTTCAAAGAGCAAGGCATCGACGAAAAAGCCTTTACCGCAGCCCGCAAAGAGCTGGCGCTGATGGCCTACGAAGACCAATGCTCGCCCGCCAACCCGCGCCTGCCCATGGTGGCCGATATGGAAGAAATCCTCACCAAGGCTTATTACGGCGGATAATGCGTTAACGCATGAAACAACAGGCCGTCTGAAAAAATCTTTTCAGACGGCCTGAAACCTTTGCAAAATTCCTTCATTATCTTAAAACCCCTGTGTCATGCTCGGGCCTGACCCGAGCATCTTTTTGTTTCAAAAGAAATAACAGATACCCGGGGCAAGCCCGGGTATGACGGCGGTTGGGTATTTCAGACGGCCTGTTGCCGCTCTTAACGGAAGAAATCGCCCATGCCTGCGGGCAGGCCTTGGGTAAATGCGCCCATGGTTTTGCTGGTGGTTTCTTCGGCCTTGTTGCCCGCATCGTTGATGGCAGCCAAAATCAGATCTTCCAGCATTTCTTTGTCGTCGGCGGCTTCCTGAATCAAATCTTGGCTGATGTCGATTTTGCGCACAACGTGGTTGCAGGTCATCACCACTTTCACCAAACCGTTGCCGGCTTCGCCGTTCACTTCGGTTTCGGCCAGCTTGGCCTGTGCTTTTTTCATGTTTTCCTGCATTTGCTGAGCCTGTTTCATCAGGCCGCCCAATCCGGCTTTTCCGAACATGGTGTGTACTCCTGTTTTAAGGTTTGTGATTAAAAAAGTAAGTTTATAGTTAAACTACTTAATTCAGTAACAGCTCCGTCATGCCCGGGCTTGACCCGGGTATCTTGCGTTTCATCAAGTTTTGAGATACTCGGGTCAAGCCCGAGTATGACGTCCGTTATTTTTTCTTAAGTTGATTAACTATAGTTGTCAGCCAACTCAATTAAGGCCGTCTGAACGGTTTGGCAAGGCTTTCAGACGGCCTGCGTTATTCCTGCGCCTGCTTCAATTCCAGCGTTTCCGGCAGCCATTGCGCCTCGAAAAGCTGCAAAATCTGCCGGGCGGCGGGGTCGGCTTCGAGCAGTTGCTGCGCCTGTCGGCGGCCTTCGATTTGCAGGCGGTTGCGGTGCATCACGGGGGTTTCCCAGCCTGCGTCGTCGCGCCAGGCTTCGGTTTGCAGCTTCAAGGTTAAACCGTAGGCTTTGGCCAGCGTGTTTTGGATTTTGTCCAACCGCTCTTTGTTGGTAGTGGCTCGGGCCTCTTGGGTGAGGGCAAACACCAGCAGGCCGTTTTCGGCATCGTAGCGGGTAAAGGCGGCGTTTTGGGCGATCATTTGCGCGGCGCCGAGTTTGGCGGCCAGGCGTTTGGCAATCTGCGGCCAGTTTTCGGGCGCCAAATCGGGCAGCGCGGCAAAGGCGGTTTCGCCTTCCGTCTCCTCTCCGTTTGCACCGCTGTCATCCGCCGCTTCTTCCACCTGCCCTGCTTCCGCACCGAACATATCTTCTACTGGCAAATCGGCGGGCGGCAGAGGGGAATCGTCGTTTTCGGGGAAATACGGCGGTTCGTCGGGATAATCGTAAAAGCCGTGCTCAAAGCCGGTTTCTTCAACAGAGGCCGTCTGAAAGGTGTTGCCGCCTGCACCAACCGCTTCTTCTGCAAAAACGGGTTCGGCGGCGGCGGTGTTCTCCGCCGGCGGCAATGTTTCGTCCGGTGCAGAAACGGCAGGCTGCGGCACGGTTGCCGGTGTGTCGGGTGCGGCGGCCGGCGTTTCGGCGGGTGTTGCCGTTGCGGGGCCGGTCGTCTGAATGTTGTCGGCAGCCGCAGCGGGCGGTTCGGATAATCCGGCGGATTCTGCCGTATCTTCCCACCGCGGCGTGTCTTCTGCCGGATTGCCGCCGCTGCTTTCAGACGACCTGTTTGCGTGGTGTGAGGCCGTCGTCTGAACGGTATCTTGAACAATATCTGCGTCCGTGTTTGAAACCAAGGTTTCAGACGGTTTCTCCGGCAGAATCAGGGGCTTTTTTGCGGCGGGTTCCGTGTGCTCGGGGTTGTGCAGCTGCGTGCCTTCGATAACACCGTCGGCATCATGGGCTTTGGCGGCAATCGGGGCGAAGGCGAGCATACGCAAAAGCGTCATTACGAAGCCTGCGTATTCGTCGGGTGCGAGGCTCAAATCGTGTTTGCCGCGGATGGCGCATTGGTAATAAAGCTGAATCTGCTCGCCGCTCAGGTATTGCGACAGGCGCAGCAGGGTTTCGTGTTCGGGGTCGCCGGCAACGGCGGCGGGCACGGTTTTCGCCAGCGCCAAACGTTGCAGAAGCATGGCCAGCTCGCTTAAGGCGTTGTCGAAACCGATGGCGCGCGCGGCCATTTCCTGCGCTTTCGAGAGCAGCGCTTCGCCGTCTTGGTTGACAATGCCTTGCAGCAGCTCGTAAAGATAGTGTTTGTCTACCGCGCCTATCATCTGGCGCACGTCGTGCTCGGTTACGCTGCCCGAACCCATGGCAATCGCTTGGTCGAGCAGGCTTAACGCGTCGCGCATCGAACCCATCGCCGCTCGCCCCAACAGTTGCAGGGCGGGCGCTTCGTAGGCAATCTGCTCCACCGTGAGCACATGCGCCAAATGGTCGGCCACCTGCTGGGTGGTCATATTGCGCAGCACGAATTGCAAACAGCGGCTCAGCACGGTAACCGGAACTTTGTGCGGGTCGGTGGTGGCGAGAATGAACTTCACGTGCCCGGGCGGTTCTTCCAGCGTTTTGAGCATGGCGTTGAACGCGCTTTTCGAGAGCATATGCACTTCGTCGATGATATAGACTTTGTATTTGCCGGCAGTAGGCGCGTATTGGGCGTTTTCGAGCACTTCGCGGATGTTGTCGATGCCGGTGTTGGAAGCGGCGTCGATTTCCAAAAGATCGACATAACGCCCCGCGTCAATCTGCGTGCAGCTTTGGCACACACCGCAAGGCTCGCCGTGCGAGGGCGTTTCGCAGTTCAGGCTTTTGGCGAGAATGCGCGCGATGGTGGTTTTGCCCACCCCGCGCGTGCCGGTGAGCAGGTAGGCATGGTGCAGACGGCCTTCGTCGAGCGCGTTGCGCAAGGCTTTGACAACGTGCTCCTGCCCGACCAGATCGGCGAAGGTTTTGGGCCGCCACTTGCGGGCGAGAACTTGATAGGCCATAACTGATTGCTTTACAAACGGTAATTGCCGCTCACGCCGTTGGCGATGTCGCGCACGGCGGTTACATACATGCGGCTGTGGTTATACTGCCAAACGGTGTAGAAATTATTCAAACCGATATAGTATTCATACACGCCCGGGGCGGTTTCGAGGCGGTAGAGCACGGCTTTTTCGTCGTCGCTTACCACTTCCTGCGGGGTAACGCCCAAGCGTTTCAAATCGCCCACGGTGCGGGTGAGCGCGGTTTTTTCATCGATGATGTTTTGCAGCTCTTGGGTGATGGTGAGCGTAACCGGCACCACCATTTTGCCGTTGGTCTGCCAGCCGTGGGCTTTCATGTAGTTGGCCACCGATGCGGCCACGTCGCCGATGTTGTTCCAGATGTCGCGGCGGCCGTCGCCGTCGTAATCGACCGCATATTTGCGGAAGCTTGAAGGCATAAACTGCGGCATACCCATCGCGCCGGCATAGCTGCCTTTAAAGCCGAACACGTCGCGCTTTTCTTCTTTGGCCATCAGCAGAAATTCGTGCAGCTCTTTCTGAAAAAATTCGGCGCGGCGCGGGTAATCGAACGCCAGCGTGCTCAGCGAATCGGCCAGGCGGAAGCTGCCCATATTGGTGCCGTAATTGGTTTCGATGCCGATAATGGCCACGATGATTTCGGCAGGCACGCCGTAGCTTTTGGCCACAGCGTCAATAGTTGCCTGATGCCGGGCGTAAAAACGCTTGCCGCTGGCAATTCTGGCCGCGCCCGAATTGCCGGTGCGGAATTCATACCACGGGCGCGAGGTGCCGGGGCGGTTCATGATGCTGATGATGTTGCCCTTGTAAATCACGCTGTCGAAAAAGCTTTGCAATTCGCCCGTCGAAAATTTGCCGCTTGCGGTTTCGTGGGCGATAAATTTCTGCACATTAACATTGGCGTTAAACCCGCCTACGGCCACCGAATCTGCCGGATGGTCGAATACGGGGCGTTTGGCGGCGGGCGGAACCGGCGTTTCTTCTGCGGAACTCGGGCTGACGGTTCGGGTGTCGCTGCTGCATGATGCCAAAACCAATGCAGAAAGCGCGATCAGGGCGGTTTTTTTCATGAGTAATTCATTTTCTGTGTGTGAAAAATCAGGCGTGCAGTGTATCAAATTTACCGTGGCGGTTAAAGACAGGGCGGTTTTGACACCCGTCTTTTTTCAGACGGCCTTGATATGTGCCGGAGGCCGTCTGAAAAGCATTCAAGGCATAGTTTTACAAAACGCCCAAGCGCCCTGCTCTATGCCCAGCTCGAACAGGTTCAGCCGCCCCACGGCCACCCGCACCAAACGCAGACAGGGATAACCCGCTTTAGCCGTCATCCGCCGCACCTGGCGGTTTTTGCCTTCGCTGATGGTGATTTCAAGCCAGAAATCGGGCACGGTTTTGCGTTCGCGCACGGGCGGGTTGCGCGACCACAAACGGGCGGTTTCTTCGGGCCGTAAAACCCTAACCTTTGCCGGACGGGTAATAAAACTGCCCAAATCCACGCCTTTTCGCAGCATATCGAGCCGGGCTTCGTCGGGGCTGCCTTCCACCTGTGCCCAGTAGGTTTTTTCTTTGCCGTGCTTAGGTTCGGCAATCTGTGCCTGCAAGCGACCGTTATCGGTTAACAGCAATAGGCCTTCGCTGTCGGTGTCTAAACGCCCTGCGGGGTAAAAACCCGGCGCATCAATATAATCTTTCAGGCTCTTATGTGTTTCGTGCGGCGAAAACTGGCAGATTACGCCGTAGGGTTTGTTAAAGGCTATCAGGTTTTTCATGATTGTCGGCACCGTATTTGTCTGCAACCTTATTCTACCCGCTGCCGTGCCTTATCCGAAACCAATTGTTAACAGCCACTAGCACAAGAAGCAAAAATCAAGCATAATTCCCAAGCATTATGTGTGCGGAACCGTTTATATTTCCGTAGGCTTCCGAGGCATTGCGCCCGTTATGCTCCGCCAAACCGCAAGCGCAATGTCTCAAAACAAAACCGTCAAGAAAAAAACCCGTAAAAAACAGGAGACACCATGAGTCATATCAAAGTACCCGCCGAAGGCCAAAAAATCGTTCCCGGCCAAGCCATTCCCAACAACCCGATTATCCCCTTCATCGAAGGCGACGGCATCGGCGTAGACATCACCCCCGTTATGATTAACGTAATCGATGCGGCCGTAGCCAAGGCTTATGGTGGCGAGAAAAAAATCCACTGGATGGAAGTTTATGCCGGCGAGAAAGCCACCCGTGTTTACGGCGACAACGTATGGCTGCCCGAAGAAACGCTGGAAGCCCTGAAAGAATATTCCGTATCCATCAAAGGCCCGATGACCACCCCCGTGGGCGGCGGCATCCGCTCGCTCAACGTGGCGCTGCGCCAAGAGCTCGACCTTTACCAATGCGTGCGCCCCGTGCGCTATTTCAACGGCGTGCCCTCTCCGCTGAAAGACCCGAGCAAAACCGATATGGTGATTTTCCGTGAAAACACCGAAGATATTTATGCAGGTATCGAATGGGAAGCCGAAAGCGAAGCCGCTAAAAAAGTGATCGCCTTCCTGCAGAACGAAATGGGCGTAAAAAAAATCCGCTTCCCCTCCACTTCAGGCATCGGCATCAAGCCCGTGTCTAAAGAAGGCACCACCCGCCTGGTGCGCGCCGCCATCCAATACGCCATCGACAACGACCGCGACAGCGTAACTTTGGTACACAAAGGCAACATCATGAAGTTTACCGAAGGCGGCTTCCGCGACTGGGGCTACGAGCTGGCGCAAAAAGAATTCGGTGCCGAACTGATCGACGGCGGCCCGTGGTGCAAATTCAAAAACCCGAAAACCGGCAAAGAAATCATCGTTAAAGACGCCATTGCCGACGCCTTCCTGCAACAAATCGTATTGCGCCCCGCAGAATACGACGTAATCGCCACCCTCAACCTCAACGGCGACTACATCTCCGACGCGCTGGCAGCCCAAGTGGGCGGTATCGGCATCGCCCCGGGCGCCAATATTTCCGACCAATACGCCGTATTCGAAGCCACCCACGGCACCGCGCCGAAATACGCCGGCCAAGATAAAGTGAACCCCGGTTCGCTGATTCTGTCTGCCGAAATGATGCTGCGCCATCTGGGCTGGAAAGAAGCCGCCGATTTGGTTATCGAATCCATGGAAAAAGCCATCGGCGACAAACAGGTTACCTACGACTTCGCCCGCCTGATGGACGGTGCCGACGAAGTATCCTGCTCCGCTTTCGGTAAAGCCATGATCGAACGCATGTAATCAGGCCGTCTGAAAAAGCCGTGCAGCATTTTCTGCACGGCTTTTTCTTTCACAGACGCACACAACATGCTTCAATACACAAGATGACATTTGGCAGGGGTTATGCCCCTGCCGGATAAAATCAAACTCTACCGCCGTGAACGGCAGAGGGGCAACCGAAAAGGAATTTTGATGAATTCAAATTAAATTCAAAAATTTAATTTTCAGACGGCCTAAAAGATCGCAACCTGCTTGACACTCCAAACAGACTTGTTTATAGTTCACGCTTCTTTACGGAGTAGTGGCTGAGAGGCTGAAGGCACACCCCTGCTAAGGGTGCATCTGGGCTAAAACCTGGATCGAGGGTTCGAATCCCTCCTACTCCGCCAAATAAAAAAAAACCAAGCTGAAGCTTGGTTTTTTATTTCAATCCAATCCTTATACCCGTACTTTCCAAAATCATTCGGAAAGTACGTAACCATCTTCATCCCAAACAATTTTTTTAATCAGACTGCCGTCTTGATAAACCGCCTCTGATTTTTTTGCACCGTTCGGATGCCAATCAAGCATAATGCCGTTTTGACGGCCGTCGTCTAATGTTATTTCTGAAAGAAGCAGGCCGTCTTCGTTCCAGCTTACGATGTTAACGGGTTTATCGTCCTGCATCATCATTTCGGTTTTCGGTTTGCCGTTTGCATACCATTGTTTCCAAAAACCGTTGGCTTTGTTGTTTTTAAACTGGATCTGGCTCTCCTTGTTGCCGTTCCGGTAATAACGCGCCCCTATGCCTTCACTTTTGCCTGCCACATACGGCATCACGGCAGACTTTTTGCCGTTGGGATACCAGTTGGTCCACACACCGTCGGGTTTGCCGTTTTTATAGGTGCCGCTCATTTTCTTCCTGCCGTTGAAATGCCACAGGGTAAACGTGCCGTTGTTGAGGGTGGGTACGAATATTTTGATCTGCGAGGCCGGCACTTGGTAGGGATCGGAATATTTTTTCATCGAGGGATAATAAAAATCCTGTGCCTTTGCTGTGCCGTCTTTGATTTCGTATTGGCGCACATAGGCTACCGCCGACATGGTGGCCGTAAGCTGCCCTTGCCGGTTGAAATAAATTTCATGCATCTGCGCTGCTGCGGCCGGCGGAATGCCCGCCAGCACCAATACCGTTAATCCGGTATGCCAAAACCGTTTCATATCATTTTTGCCAGTAAGATTTCACGTTTACAAATTCATATAAACCGAATTCGGATAATTCCCTGCCGTAGCCTGAAGCTTTGACACCGCCGAACGGCAGGCGCAAGTCGCTGCTGGTGTGCCGGTTGATGTAAACCGCGCCGGTTTGCAGTTTGGATGCAAACTGCCATGCTTTGGCGGTGTCTTTCGCATAAATGCTGGCACCGAGCCCGAAAGGGCTGTCGTTTGCCAGCGCAACGGCGTGTTCTTCGCCTAAAGCGCGCAGAATAACGGCCACGGGGCCGAAAACCTCTTCGTGATATACGCGGCAGTTGCGGTTGACTTTGTCCAGCACGGTTGCCGGATAAAACCAGCCTTTTTCGGTACATTCGGGAATTTGGCCGCCGCACAAGACCTCGGCACCGTTTACCAGCGCATCAAGCACTTGACAGTGGATTTTTTCACGCAAGTCGCGACGGTGCAGCGGCGCCAATGTGGTTTGCGGATCCATCGGATCGCCGATTTTCAATTTGGCGCACTCTTCAAGAAACAGCGGGATAAATTCATCGGCCACCGCCTCGGTAACGATAATGCGCTTGGCTGCATTGCACGACTGTCCCGCATCACGGAAACGCGAATAACAGGCGTCTTTTGCGGCTTGCGCCAAATCCGCATCGTTCATCACGATAAACGCATTGCTGCCACCCAGCTCCAATACGGTTTTTTTCATATACAGGCCGGCTTGTGCCGCCAAACGGCGGCCGATATCGGTGGAACCGGTAAAAGCCAGCGCATCGGTGCGGGCTACCGCGTGGCGGACATCAGGTTCGGCCAGCCAGGCCACACCGGCCGGCAAATCTTTCCCTACCAGTTCAAACAGCGCTTCGGTTACCCGGCCGACGCTTGGCGCGGGCTTTACCATGCAGCCGTTTCCCGCGCACAGGGCGGGAACGGCAAAGCGCAGCACCTGCCAAACGGGATAGTTCCACGGCATCACGGCCAGCACAATGCCCAAAGGTTCGAAACGCACCTGGCTCAGGGCAGCTTGAGTGGCAATCGTTTTATGCGCCAGCAGCTCGGGGGCAAGATGGGCGTAATAGCGGACAAGCTCTACCGATTTGTCTAATTCGGCTTCGCATTCCCGCAGGCAGCGGCCGACCTCTTCGCAAATCATCTCAGCCAGGCAGTCGCGGCCGGCTGCCAGCCTGTCGGCAAAATCCTGCAGCAAAGCTGCACGTTCGGTTACCTTTAAGGCGGCAAATTCGCGCTGGCGGTACTGCAGGCGGCGCAACTCATATTCGAACTCTTCCATAGGCTGTGCGGCACGTTCGTATAGGGTTTTGCCACTGAGGATATGTGTGCTGCGAAACACGGTTTGCTCCGAAAATACCGGCTGCACCCATGCGGTATTTCCGCCGCAGCCTGTTAATATTATAGTGGTGGACTTCGTATTTTAAAGATATTTTCCGAAACGGCTTAAAAAATGTGTTTTAACGGTGTTTTACAGATACAATCGGCAGTTTTGTTACTTTAAAAACTATAAATAAAGTAGAAAAATAATATGTCTGCGAAGTTATACGGCTATTGGCAGATTCACCGCAAACTCCGGCCTGCTGCCCGCCGCCGTTCACGATAAACCCAAAGCCGTCTGAAAGAAAAACACCGTTTCTGCAATTATCAGATCGGGTGAAGCTTTGCTATACGGCGGCTTACAGCGGAAAAACTTATTTTTGCCACAAGGCAGCAAGCCACAGACAGTACGGTAGTAAGTTTTTATGCCGCAGGTGTTTTACCGCAGCAGAACCTTAGGGGCTGCCGGCGCAATGCAACGGCAGTATTTTGAGCCCAAATACCCCGTCTGCTGTGTTAGGCAGCGTAGCGGGCTTGCAAAGCTAAAATGCCCGCAAGGTATTCGATTTTGCTGCGCTTTTTGCCTCAAAAAACTGCCTCACCGCTCAATTCTCAACAGACCCCCGGCTTGCCAAAGATTTAGGGAGCGGTTCATATTTTTCAAACTGCCTACACCAGCACTTCCACCTTGTCGCCCACGGCCACTCTGCCGGTGTCCAACGCCACCATGTTCACACCGAAAATGGCTTTTCGGGTTTCGGCCAACGTTTTCAGCGGCTGCTGTTGCGGATGTTTTTCGCCGCTGGCCAAATCCACCGTGGTCATCACGCAGCGGGTGCAGGGCTTGAACAGTTCGAATGCCACCGATCCGACGGCGATGCGTTTCCAGCCTTCTTCTTCATAAGCCTCCGTGCCGTCGAACATCAAGTTGGCGCGGAAACGGCGCATTTCTACGGGCGTGTCCAAACTGCCGTTCAGCGCCTGCAACGAAGCAGTGTTGGCCAGCAGGTAAGGTGCGCCGTCGGCAAACGACAGCGGTGTTTGCGAATAATCCAATAGGCGTGTGCTGCGGCTACCCAGCCAGTTCAAACGGCAGGGCGTGCCGATTTTTCGGCTCAACCAGGCATCGGCGCATTCGTCGCCGTGGTGTGCGGCAAAGGTGTCTTTCCAAACCGAAACTTCGCCGGTGCGGTTGAAATTGTTGTGGTAAACGGTGAGGCTGCCACCGTCGGGCGCGGTTAGCTTGAGGCCGTCTGAAACCGGCTCGGCCTGCCAGAGCAGCAGCTGCGGAAACTGCCGTGCGGTAATGAAGCGTCCGTCGGGCAAGCTGAGCAGCCATTCCCGGTCGTGCAACAGCCCTTCGGGGCGGATTTCGGCGTGCTCCGTGGAAATGCCGCGCATGGATTTGACAGGATAATAAGTGATTTCGATCAGTTTCATAACAATGCCTTTAAATCGGAATTATTGGCCTCCGAATCATACATGATTCGCAATGCTTCAGGCCGTCTGAAAATAATCCACCGACAAAACAATATCTTTAGAAAGTTTTTTCATAGCCGCTTCAAAAGCACTTGCCAAAGCCTGACGAGAGAGGCATAATATGCGTTTCTTTCAGCCGGTATAGCTCAGTTGGTAGAGCAGCTGACTTGTAATCAGAAGGTCCCGAGTTCGACTCTTGGTGCCGGCACCATATAAAAACAGCCTGACCCCATCGGTCGGGCTGTTTTACTTTGGTTGCAATTTGCCGGGAAAACCCCATAATATGTCCGTCTTAACCTGGAGGCCGTCTGAAACATGATTACCGTCAACACCCTGCAAAAAATGAAAGCCGAAGGCGAAAAAATCGCCATGCTCACTGCCTACGAAGCCAGCTTCGCCGCACTGATGGATAATTCCGGTGTGGACGTGCTGCTGGTGGGTGATTCGCTCGGCATGACCGTGCAGGGGTATCAATCCACTTTGCCCGTTACCCTCGGCGATATGTGCTACCACACCGCCGCAGTGGCACGCGGCACGAAAAACGCCATGATTATCAGTGACCTGCCGTTCGGCGCCTACCAGCAGAGCAAAGAACAGGCGTTTGCCGCCGCTGCCGAACTGATGGCTGCCGGCGCGCATATGGTCAAGCTCGAAGGCGGCGTGTGGATGGCCGAAACCACCGAATTTTTGCAGTTGCGCGGCATTCCCGTGTGCGCCCATATCGGCTTAACGCCGCAGTCGGTGCACGCGTTCGGCGGCTATAAAGTGCAGGGCAAAGGCGACAAAGCTCAAGCTCTGCTCAACGATGCCGAAGCGCACGACAAGGCCGGTGCGGCGCTGATTCTGATGGAATGTGTGCCCGCGGCTTTGGGCAAACAGGTAACCGAAAGCGTGAGCTGCCCCACCATCGGCATCGGCGCGGGCGCGGATTGCGACGGCCAGGTGCTGGTGATGCACGATATGCTGGGCGTGTTTCCCGGCAAAACCGCCCGTTTCGTGAAAAACTTTATGGAAGGGCAAACCGGCATTCAGGCAGCCGTGGCGGCTTATGTGGCGGCGGTGAAAAACAAAACCTTCCCCGCAGCCGAACACACGTTTTAATTTTTTCAGACGGCCTTTCTGAACGCTTCAGGCCGTCTGAAAATTTTTCAGGAAAACCTTATGCAAATCATCCACACGATTCACGAATTGCGCGAGTGGCGCAAAAACGCCGGAACGGTTGCTTTCGTGCCGACCATGGGCAATCTGCACGAAGGCCATCTGGCGCTGGTGCGCGAAGCCAAACAGCGCGCCGGCAACGTGGTAGTGAGCATCTTCGTCAACCGCCTGCAATTCGGCCAGGGCGAAGATTTCGACAAATACCCGCGCACTTTGCAGCAGGATGCCGCCAAGCTGGAAAACGAAGGCGTGGCCGTGGTGTTCGCTCCCGACGAAAAAGAGCTGTATCCCAATGTGGAGCAGCGTTACAACGTGGAGCCGCCCAACCTGCAAAACGAATTGTGCGGCAAATTCCGCCCCGGCCATTTCCGCGGCGTGGCTACCGTGGTAACCAAGCTGTTCAATATCGTGCAGCCCGATGCGGCCTGTTTCGGCAAGAAAGACTACCAGCAGCTGGCCGTGATTAAAGGCTTGGTGGAAGACCTCAACATCAACACCGATATCGTGCCGGTGGATACCGGCCGCGCTTCAGACGGCCTCGCACTTTCCAGCCGCAACCAATATTTAAACGAACAGGAGCGCGCCGAAGCCCCCCGACTTTACCGCGAACTGCGCGCCATCGCCGATGCTGTCCGCAGCGGCAACCTCGCTTATGCCGTGCTCGAACAGGCCGCCGCGCAACGCCTCGGTGAAGCCGGCTGGACGGTCGATTACATCGAAGTGCGCCGCGCCGACGATTTGAGCGTTGCCCACGCGGGCGATAAAAACCTGGTGATACTCGCCGCCGCGCGTTTGGGCGGCACACGCCTGATTGATAATATCGAAGTGTATTTAGGCTGACCTGACCGCTACAACAATCAATTAAAGGCCGTCTGAAAGCATTTTATGTTTCAGACGGCCTCCGTATTTGTACAAAGATCTCAAGCCGGTACAGAGAAACACCCGGTTTCACGGCGGTAAGATTGATTTTTTTATTCAGTGAAGTAAAATCCGTGAAAGCAAATTCAAAAGGAAACACCATGGGCAACAAACTGACCGCTCCTGCCACGCTGCCTGCCGAAGATGATTTGCGGGCCGTGCTGGCCTACAATATGCGCCTTTTCCGCGTGAACCAAGGCTGGTCGCAAGAAGAACTGGCACGCCGGTGCGGGCTGGACCGCACTTATGTTTCGGCAGTGGAACGCAAGCGCTGGAATATCGCATTGTCGAACATCGAAAAAATGGCAACCGCCCTCGGCGTGCCCGCCTACCAACTTTTACTGCCGCCACAGGAGCGGCTGGATATGATGGGATAGCACAGTCAAATACAGCAGCCGCAATATAGTGAATCACACTTTCACTACGGTATTGCCGCACCAAGCTTCATAACATTTATCCTTTTCTTTCAGATACAAAGAGAATTTTATATCCGAACTGCCGACTGATTTAACGCCGCAGACGGGATATTTTGACCCAAAATACCGCCGTTGCGCTGTGCCGACAGCCCCTAGCCCAACGCAACCATTTCAATCTGATCCATACTGCGCCCCAAAAAGCGCTCGCCTATCGTGCGGAAGCGCAAGGGAATATCGCTCACATAAAAGCGGTAGTCGGGCGCGGTATTGCAGGTGTTGAGCAAGTCGGCACCGGCCAGCGCTTTGGCGGTGGCTTCGGCGGTGGTGAGCGCGGAATCAACCAGCGTCACCCCCGGCGCTTCTTCCCGCAGCAGCGGCTTTAACAGCGGGTAATGCGTGCAGCCCAACACCAGTGTATCAATATCGTCGGCCAGCAGAGGCTTCAGATATTCACGCGCAGTCAAACGGGTTACTTCGTGATCTAGCCAGCCCTCCTCCACCAGCGGCACCAGCAGCGGGCAGGCCTGCGACTGTACGCGCGCGTCGGAATTGCGGCTGTGAATGGCACGGGCATAGGCGTTGCTGTTAACGGTGGTGCTGGTGGCGATGATGCCGATATGGCCGTTGCAGGTGGTTTGCAGCGCTGCTTCGGCACCGGCGGTAATCACGTCGAGCACAGGCATATTGCCCGCCGCCGAACGCACCTTCTGCCCGGCAACGGCGGCGATGGTATTGCAGGCCACTACCAATGCCTTTACCTCGTTTTGCAGCAGAAAATCAACGATTTGGGTGGTGAAGGTTTCAATGGTGGCTCGCGATTTCACGCCATAGGGCACGCGGGCGGTGTCGCCGAAATAAACGATGTTTTCCATCGGCAGCCGCTCCATCAGCGCGCGCACGTTGGTTAAGCCGCCCACGCCGGAATCAAATACCCCGATGGGGCGTTGTTTAGCAGTATTGTTCATGTTTGCACCTAGGCCGTCTGAAAAACCGGCAGCCTTTTCAGACGGCCTTTTTGTTATTGGTTAACGGTGCGGGATTGTACACCGTTTCCCGCTCCGGCCATACCCGGCACGTGCAGGGCCGGAGACCGCCGTAACGGCTTCTTAATCCAATTTATCGTTTTTTACGGTTTCCAAGCCATCTGAATTGACGCATAATTCGGCCTGATATTTTCATCAATACTGACCGCAAGCGAGAAACCGATATGGATTTGGCAACGATTACCCGTTTCCTGCCCGATGAAGATGCCACGCTGCAGCTGGGCGGAAGCTGGGCCGCCACCGTTATGCCGCCTTTGGTTGTGTATCTGCAAGGTGATTTAGGCGCAGGCAAAACCACTTTCACCCGAGGCCTGTTACGCGGCGCCGGTTACAAAGGCGCGGTAAAGAGCCCCACCTACACCATCGTCGAATCCTATCCCCTGCCCCGCTTCACCCTGCTGCACCATTTCGACCTCTACCGTTTTACTTCGCCCGAAGAATGGCAGGATGCGGGATTGGACGACTTATTCTCCTCCAACTGCCTGTGCCTGATAGAATGGCCGCAACAAGGCGGAACTTCCGTCCCCCCCGCCGACCTTACGGTTATGCTCGAACACAACGGTGCGGGCCGCAAATGCACGCTTACCGCACACACTGAAAAAGGCAAGAAAAGTTTAGAAACATGGTTAAATTGACACGCCGCCAAATCGTCCGCCGCGCTGCGGCGGGCCTGTTGTTCACCCTTACCCCCCTCGGCGTCCAAGCCGCAGCCCAATTCGTTGCCGTACGTATCTGGCCCGCCAGTGCCTATACCCGTATCACCATCGAATCTTCACAAGCCCTCAAATACAAACATTTCGCACTCGACAACCCCGCCCGTTTGGTTGTGGATATCGAAGGTGCCGCACTTAACAACGTACTGCAGGGCATGGCGGCAAAAGTGCAGCGCAATGATCCCTATATCCGCACCATCCGCGTCGGTCAAAACACACCTTCTACCGTGCGCGTGGTTATTGACCTCAAACAGCCTGCCAACCCGCAGGTTTTCACCCTCACCCCCGTAGCCAACTTCCGCCACCGTCTGGTAATGGATTTATACCCCTCCGCCGCCACAGCACTGGCTGCAGAGGCCGATGATCCGCTGATGGCACTGCTCAACGATTATTCCCAAGGCAAAATCCGCAGCGACGGAACAGGCTCCACCCCGCCCGTGCGCGAACGGCAACCCGTTGTTGTCGACACACCCGCACCCTCCGCACCGCGCCGCCACGACCGGCGCCCCGTTATCGTGCTCGATCCCGGTCATGGCGGAGAAGATCCGGGAGCCGTCGGCAAGAGCGGCCTGCGTGAAAAAGACGTAGTACTGTCCATCGCCCGTGAAACCAAAAAGCGCCTCGACGCTATGGGCTACCGCACCTATATGACCCGCAACGAAGATGTTTTTATCCCGTTGGGTGTGCGCGTGGCCAAAGCCCGCCAGCTTAAAGCAGACGTGTTTGTTTCCATCCATGCCGACTCCTTTACCAGCCCCAGTGCACGTGGAACAGGTGTGTACGCACTCAGCACCAAAGGCGCCACCAGCGCCGCCGCCCGCTTCCTCGCCCAAACCCAAAACAGCGCCGACTTAATCGGCGGCGTGCAGAAAGTGGGCAACCGCCAGGTAGACAGCGCCCTTCTTGATATGACCCAAACCGCCACCATCAAAGACAGCATGGTACTCGGCCGCAACGTATTGAGCGAATTAGGCAAACTCAACAAGTTGCACAAAGGCCATGTCGACCAAGCTAACTTCGCCGTATTGCGCGCCCCCGACATTCCCTCGATTTTGGTAGAAACGGCGTTTCTTTCCAACCCTGTTGAAGAACAACTGCTTGCCAGTACCTCGTTCCGCCAAAAAAGCGCCCAAGCCATTGCCAGCGGTATCAGATCCTATTTGAACAAAGCCGTGCTGCGCCGCTGATAAAGCGGCAGATATTGCAGTGCTTATACCCTTTTAATTTATAAAATAAAACAAGGCCGTCTGAAACCTTTCAGACGGCCTTTTCCAATCAAAGCAAATCAGCGCCGGTACACCAAACGGTAATAAGTTTCTCCGTTTTGGATATAGCCCAAATCCACGCGGGCGATTTCGGCGATGGCGTCCTGCCCTTTGGCGAGGTCGTCTACTTCCGCCTGCAAGGCGTTGTTGCGCAAGGTGAGTGCCTGGTTTTTCTCTCCTTGTTCGGCTACTTTATCCTGCAAGCGCCACATATCGCGCCAGCCGCCTTTGGAAATCCAAAGGCTGTACTGGAACCATGTGATGGCGGCGATTAAAACCAGTGTTACCCACTTCATTCGTTACGCCTTATTTGCCCAGTTGGTAAAACGCGGCGCGGCCGGGATAGTAAGCGGCTTCAGCCAACTCTTCTTCAATGCGCAGCAGTTGGTTGTATTTGGCCATGCGGTCAGAGCGGCTGAGGGAACCGGTTTTGATCTGCATGCAGTTGGTGGCCACGGCCAAATCGGCGATGGTGGAATCTTCGGTTTCGCCCGAACGGTGGCTCATCACGCTGGCGTAGCGGTTGCGTTTGGCCAAATCAACGGCTTTGAGGGTTTCGCTCAGGGTGCCGATTTGATTCACTTTAACCAAAAGTGCGTTGGCGATGCCTTGTTCGATGCCTTCGGCCAGGATTTTGGGGTTGGTTACGAAAAGGTCGTCGCCCACGAGCTGTACGCGTTTGCCGAGTTTTTCGGTGAGGTGTTTCCAGCCTGCCCAGTCGTTTTCATCCATGCCGTCTTCAATGGAAATGATGGGATAGGTATCGGCCAGTCTGGCGAGATAATCGGCGAACTCTTCGCTGCTCAAAGCCAAGCCTTCGGCGCTCAGGTGGTATTTGCCGTCTTTATAGAATTCGCTGGAAGCGCAGTCTAAGGCAAACAACACGTCTTCGCCGGGTGTATAGCCTGCGGCGCTCACAGCCTCCTGCATCAGTTGCAGGGCTTCTTCGTGGCTGCCCAGGTTGGGTGCGAAACCGCCTTCGTCGCCCACGGTGGTGGGGAAACCTTTGCTGTCGCACAGTTTTTTCAGGGCATGGAAAATCTCGGCGCCGCAGCGCAGGGCTTCGCGGAAGCTTTTCGCGCCCACGGGCATAATCATGAATTCTTGGATATCGAGGCTGTTGTTGGCGTGTGCGCCTCCGTTAATCACATTCATCATCGGCACGGGCATGGCCATCGGCCCGGCTCCACCCAGGTAGCGGTAAAGCGGCAGGCCGGCGTCTTCGGCGGCAGCGCGGGCAACAGCCATCGAAACGGCCAAGGTGGCATTGGCGCCCAAGCGGCCTTTGTTGTCGGTGCCGTCCAATTCGATCATCACTTGATCGATATAGCTTTGTTCGGAAGCGTCCAAACCGATCAGGGCTTGGGCGATTTCGTTGTTAACGTGCTCCACCGCCTGCAATACGCCCTTGCCCAGATAGCGGCTTTTGTCGCCGTCGCGCAGCTCCAAGGCTTCTTTTTGGCCGGTGGAGGCGCCGCTGGGCACGGCGGCGCGGCCCATCACGCCGCTTTCCAGCAATACGTCGCACTCAACGGTGGGGTTGCCGCGTGAATCCAAAATTTCGCGGGCGAAAATATCAACAATTGCGCTCATTAAAGTCTCCTGAAAATTTAAGCTGTTACATTTGAAAAATCTTTTTCAGACGGCCTTGTAAACGAACCTGAAGCCGCTGCGCTGAAATAATATTACGGCGCCGATTATACCGATTCTCGCTTCCCGAAACGAGTGTTTGTGCGGCAAATCGGGTAAAACTTGCTTGATGTCAAGCCGCAGCCTGACACGGGGCCGTCTGAAAACGTTTCAGACGGCCCCGCTACCGGTTAACGGTGGTAGTTCGGTGCTTCTTTGGTAATCTGCACATCGTGAACGTGCGATTCGCTCATGCCGGCGGCGGTGATTTCCACAAATTCGGCTTTTTCGTGCATTTCGGCAATGGTTTTGCAGCCCAGATAGCCCATGCTCGAACGCAGGCCGCCGACCAGTTGGTGGATAATCTGCACAATCGGGCCTTTATAGGGCACGCGGCCCTCGATGCCTTCGGGCACATATTTGTCGGCGCTGTCTTCCTTATCTTGGAAATAGCGGTCGCTCGAACCCTGGCTCATCGCGCCCAGCGAACCCATACCTCGGTAAGACTTATACGAACGGCCCTGATACAGCTCGATTTCGCCCGGCGCTTCTTCGGTGCCGGCAAACATACCGCCCAACATCACGCAGTGCGCACCGGCGGCCAGCGCTTTGGCGATGTCGCCCGAAAAACGGATGCCGCCGTCGGCAATCAGCGGCACGCCCGTGCCTTTCAAGGCTTCGGCCACATTGTGGATAGCGGTCAGCTGCGGCACGCCCACGCCCGCCACGATACGGGTGGTGCAGATGGAGCCGGGGCCGATGCCCACTTTCACCGCATCCGCGCCGGCCGCCGCCAAATCACGTGCGGCTTGCGCGGTGGCGATGTTGCCGCCGATTACCTGCACCTGCGGGTAATTTTGTTTCACCCACTTCACGCGGTCGAGCACGCCTTGGCTGTGGCCGTGGGCGGTATCGACCACAATCACGTCCACACCCGCTTCAACCAACGCTTTCACGCGCTCGTCGGTATCTGCGCCCACACCCACCGCCGCGCCCACGCGCAGGCGGCCGTCTGAATCTTTGCTGGCGTTGGGGAACTCGGTGGTTTTGAGAATATCTTTCACGGTAATCAGGCCCTTGAGTTCCCAATCGCCGTTCACCACCAATACGCGTTCCACCTTATGCTCGTGCATCACGTCGCGCGCATCTTCGATAGACGTGCCTTCCGGCACGGTAACCAGGCGCTCGCGCGGAGTCATAATCGCCGAAACGGGCTGGTCGAGGCGCTTTTCAAAACGCAGGTCGCGGTTGGTTACCAAGCCCACCACTTTGCCGTTTTCCACCACCGGCAGGCCCGACATTTTGCGCTTGCGCTTCGAGAGCATTTCCACCAACTCGCGGATCAGCATTTCGGGCTTAATGGTTACCGGGTCTTTCACGATACCGCTTTCGTGGCGCTTCACTTTGGCCACGGCATTGGCCTGGCGCTCGGGCGTCATGTTTTTGTGGATGATGCCGATGCCGCCTTCCTGCGCCATCGAAATGGCCAAGCGGGCTTCGGTTACGGTGTCCATCGCGGCGGAGAGCAAGGGGGTGTTGAGCGTGATTCCGCGTGTGAGCGGGGTTTGGAGTTTAACGTCGCGCGGCAGCACTTGGGAATGTGCAGGAACCAGCAAAACGTCATCAAAGGTATAGGCTTTTTCAACGATACGCATGATGCTCAGGCTTTCAGTTTGTGCAAGATGCACGGCATTGTACCAAATCCGCCGCCCGCTTAACAGCCGTTTGCCACTGCAAACCACCTAAAATTTAAGAAAATTACACCTCCGCCGCCAAGCCGCCACCGTTGTAACCATACAAACAGTAACGGCCTTTATATCGCCAAATAATGCACTTGTTATGACACTTACCTGATTTAACAGTACAATAAAGGCCGTCTGAAAACCTATTCCGAAAACACAAAAGAAAGAAAACCATGCACATTACCCGCACCGCCTGCACCGCAGTTCTCGCCTGCCTGCTGCTGCCGGCGCAGTTTTCCGTCGCCCAGGTTTACACATGGAAAAGCAAAAACGGCAGCACCAGCTATTCCGATGTGCCGCAAAACCTGAAAGTTTCCAACGCATCAACCGTTAACGTGCGCACCCGCACCGTTACTCCGCCGCCCGCCCCCCAACCCGCCGAAGGCGAAGGCTCGCTGGCTGATAAACAAAAACAGCTGAACGATGCCATCAGCCAAGAAAACAAAAAAATCGAAGAGCACAACAAAAAAATAGAAGAACAAAAACGCCAGCAGAAAGACGACAACTGCAAAACCGCCCGCCTCAACCGCCAGTTTGCA
>NZ_JAUMUI010000038.1 GCF_030530745.1 Neisseria sp.
GATGGTGCCAACGTTTACGTGCGGTTTGCTCCGCTCGAATTTCTCTTTAGCCATGGCAATTTTCCTATTCCTAAAGCTTTAAAAGTTCTGGGTAAATAAATGATTTGGTGCCCATGGGCAGAATTGAACTGCCGACCTCTCCCTTACCAAGGGAGTGCTCTACCCCTGAGCTACATGGGCTGATTTTTTTGGAGCGGGTGAAGGGAATCGAACCCTCACCGTAAGCTTGGAAGGCTTCTGCTCTACCATTGAGCTACACCCGCTTACTAAATTTTCTCTGCTCCAAATTCGATTGGATTTTGGTGGAGGGAGAAGGATTCGAACCTTCGAAGCTTGCGCAACAGATTTACAGTCTGCCCCCTTTGACCGCTCGGGAATCCCTCCAAAAAGAGAAATGTAATATTAAAGACTTCTCAAAATCCCGTCAAGACGATTTTTATATTTTTTTATTAATCAACTTTAACACGATAATTTATATAAATAAATTCATTTTTCTGCAATAATCCGTTCATATTTCACCCTCAGTTCCTCTGGACTTTCGGGGTTTTCTTCATCAATTAGAATGCAATCTACCGGACACACTTGCTGGCACTGCGGTTCATCGTAGTGGCCGACGCATTGCGTACAGAGATTCGGGTTGATTTCATAAATTTCTTCACCCTGCGAGATGGCGTCATTGGGACACTCCGGCTCGCAGACATCACAGTTAATGCACTCATCCGTAATAAAGAGCGACATTTTTATTTCCTTTAAAATATTGCGTTCAAAACCGGATACTGATTATAGCATAAACTGCTTTAAAACCATTACCTTCTGCTGAAACCAAAGAGCCAGAAACCCTTATATTTGCCCAACGAAGGTAACTTTCCACCTTCAATTTCCAAAGAAACGCCCCATCAGTGATTGACCCTATGGTTGCTTTTGCGCGACGTATACCCTAAACCACACCATGCTCCGCCGGCATCGACCGATAAGCTGCCACTTTTATGAGTCCTTCTTTTGCACTTGTATTGTAAATTCAAGGCCTTAAAATCGGTAGTTGTATTGCAAACCCACGATATGGGCATGGCTTTTATAGCTTGCAGATGATGAAATATTGCTGTCAACAGTGGTTACTTGTGCACCAGACGGCCTGCCTTGTATAACGGCATCGCCTTTTTGAATATACACATAACTGTATGCTGCATTCAGCGTATGTTTTTTTCTGATGTCGTATTTTGCTCCCAACGAATACCAGATACGGTTATTATCGGGCATGGTAACAAGGCGCTCATTGGCACCGCGCACAGGCGACTGATCATAAGCCATACCAAAACGCAATTGCAGCGGTTTACTGGCTTGATATGCCGCTCCGAGTGATACTTTATAAGTATCGCGCCAATTAGGTTCGATAACGGTTTGATTGGATGGACTGCCACTGACAGTGCGCTTGGCGTTTTCAAACTGCAGTTCGGCACGATTGAAGCGAGAATGGCGCGTCCATGCTACATCGCCAAACAAATCCCACTGTTCGCCCACCCGGTACATACCGTGCACCGACAACGATTCAGGTGTAGTGATTTTCAGACTGGCTTTTTCATGCGGTACATAACCGGTACCGCCGTTTTCCAATGTTTGGCCGATACGGGCGGCATACAGACGTTGCGCTACAGTCCCCTGCGCCGTCCAATCTGCCGATCCTTCCAGATTATGCTTGATACGCGAACGGTAGTTTACTCCTATGCGGGTACGCTCGTTAATATCCCACATCCATGCCAAGTGATAACCGAAACCCCAGTCTTTGCCTTTAACTTCGGCATAACCGTCCATGCTGCCGGCACCGGCAGGGTCAGGATTAAGAGCAGTTTGCCGTACCGATGCCGCCCAATCGGCATATTTCCGCAAGCCGGCCGAACTGTATTGGGCAACAGGACCTGCTGCAACCGAGTGTTTTTCGTTTAATTTGAACGCCACGGCAGGCTCTACTGCCACGGTAGTCAATTCGGTTTTATTCAGATTGTAGCGCAGGGCAGAATCGTGGGCATATTCGGTTTTAGAGCCGAACGGCACATAAACACCCAATCCGACGGCCACATCGTCGTTCACTTTGTAGGCGCCATAGATATGTGGGGCAAACACCAAACCTTTAGCGATTTTACCGCTGCCGCTGCTGTTGTTTACATCGGCACCACCGTTATACACGGCTTGGCCCTCACTGTATTTCACATTAGGAGAAACTAGGTTTAAGGAAGCTGAAATTTCGGAACTTTCCAGCTTAATCAAGCCGGCAGGGTTGTAAAACAGAGTTGACGCATCGGCAGCTTCTGCGGCAGCAGCGTTGGCGGTGTTTTGCGCCGAGACGGACTGGGTGCCGAAATGATAGCCGGAAGCGTTTGCCTGTACAGTAAATACCGCGCCGACAATCACGGGAAGATAATGTTGAATGTGTTTCATGGCGGCAAATCAAAAAATTAATATAAAAATTTTATAAAACATAGTCATATACCATAAGAGTTTCAGTAACCGTTTTACAAAGACTGAAACAGTTTTCATATTAAAAATTAGTATAGAAGCTCAATTCTATAACATTTATTTTCATTTTATCGATCTTTTTCACAAGAGCAGCCAACTGGTCGGTATTTTTGTTGTTTTCTGCCTACCGCTACATCAAAACAAACTTAAAGGCCGTCTGAAGATTTCAGACGGCCTGTTCGGTTAAACCACATTATTATGCTTATTCGTCGGCACCTTTATCGCCTCTCCGACGCGAAAAATTGATACCCAACTGTTTCAATTTACGGTAAAGGTGGGTACGCTCCAAACCGACTTTCTGTGCCACCCGGCTCATATTGTGGCTTTCCTGCACGATATGGTATTCAAAATAACGGCGCTCCAACTCTTCGCGCAATTCACGCAACGGCATATTAAAATTGAAACCGCCCACCATCTCGGAAACCGGTGCCCGGTTCATTTTTCCGAGTACGGCACCTACTGCCTGCTCGTCCACTTCCCCGCCTTCTGCACCCAGCGCAAGGCTTTTTACCACGCCGCGCAATTGCTCGAAATTTCCGGGCCAATCGTACTGGCGCAGAATATCCAACGCGGCAGTGCTGAATCTGACCGGTGTGATTTTTTGCGTTTCGGCCAACTCACTTAAAATCTGTTCGACCAAAAACGCCATATCGTCAGGCTGGCTGCGCAACGGCGGAATCTTAATCACACAGGCAGACAGGGCTTCTTGCAGCTTACTGTCGATAACCTGATTTTCAGCCGCTCCGTTTTGCCGGCTGGAGGCGCAGATAATGCGTACATTACTGCGTTCAGCCTTGCTCAGCAAAAATGCAATGCCCTGCTGCAGGCTTTTGCTGTATTCGGAAATATCACCCAAATACAATATACCGCCTGCTGCTTTTTGCAACAGCTCCATCGGTATATCGACGATATGCTCTGTTTTCCCAGGCTCTACCCACGGGCTGCCGTTTTTCTGAAAATAACGGGCCACCAGTCCGAACGGAGATCCCCTTTCTCCGGTTAGCAGCACAGGTTTGTTTTGCTTGATTGCCGGTTCCAAGGCCTGATTGAGCTCTTGAACCGACGGGCTGTTGCCGAGTTTGTCGAGAGACAGCCCGGATGCTGCCTGCATTTCGCCGTATTTCAAGGCACGGTCGACCGTACTCAGCAGCTTCTGCAGCGCGATGGGTTTTTCGAGAAAATCCAGCGCGCCGATTCTGGTCGCCTCAACAGCAGTGTCGATGCTTGCGTGGCCGCTCATCATTACAACGGGCATGGTAAGCTGGCCATTTTTCGCCCATTCTTTCAAAAGGGTAATGCCGTCGCAATCGGGCATCCAGATGTCGAGCAGCACCATCGCCGGGCGGGTTTGGTGGCGGAGCTGGCGTGCTTCTTCTGCATTCTCGGCCAACGTAACGGTATAACCTTCGTCTTGAAGGATTTCCGAGAGCAGATCACGGATACCGATTTCGTCGTCCACAATCAAAATATCACTACTACGCATAAACTTCTACCAATCTGGGTAAAACTATTCTGACACACGCGCCACCTTCCGCCGGGTTGTTCAGGTTGATGCGGCCGCCGTGTTCTTCGATGATTTTTTTCACTACGGGCAAACCCAGGCCGGTGCCGGTGGGTTTGTCGGTTACATAAGGTTCAAACGCGTGATGCAGCATTTCTTTGCTGAAGCTTTTGCCGTTGTTGGTTACGGTGAGCACCACATGTTTGTTGTCTTCCGCCGGCTGCGTGCAAACGCGGACGGCCGGCATGCTTTCTTCTTCGGCCGCTTCAGCCGCGTTTTTGAAAATATTGTGCAGCACCTGCCGCATGGCGGTGGTGTCAGCGGCAATGAAAAGGGCTATATTACTTAAATCGGTCGTGAATGTACACTTACTGCCTTCATATAAAAATAAAACTTCTTCAATAATCTGGTTCAAATCAAGCCGTTCGAGCTTGAGCGAGGGCGCGCGCGCGTAATTGCGGAAGGCTTCCACCATTTCTTTCAAAGCCGCCACCTGCTTGATAATCGTGTCGGTGGACCGTGTGAGAATCTGGGCGTCTTGTTCGCCGAGCTTATCATGCAATTTCCATGCCAATCTTTCGGCGGAAAGTTGGATAGGAGTGAGCGGGTTGCGGATTTCGTGCGCCAGGCGCTTGGCCACCTCTCCCCAGGCCGCTTCTTTCTGCGCCCGCACCAGCATGGTGATGTCGTCAAACACCATCACGATGCCGTTATCGTTGTCGTCGGGCAGAATAGTGGCTTTCGCCAGCAGAATCCGTGCTTCGTCGGGCGCGGCATAACCGAGCTGTACGGCTTTATCGACCGGGGCGGTTTCCACGATGGAAGCAAACGTTTCTGCCAGAACGGCATGCTGAGGCGACTGCTTCGCCCAATCATGCCAATTGGTGCCCGCCAAATCTTTCAATGAAACACCGAGTATATGTTCCGCACTTTCGTTATAGGCTTTCAGACGGCCTGTATCTTCTATAGTTACCACACCCGTGGTCAGACTGGCCAATACACACTCAAGATAATGGCGGGCGGCTTCCTGCTGTAAGCGGTTGCGCTCGCTCGCCTCTTGGGCAATGCTCAGCTGTTCCGTCATGTGGTTGAACAGGTGTGTGAGCCTGCCGAACTCATCATTGCGGAAAATGGGGCGCTTCTGCGAAAAATCCCCCTGCGCCACAGCGCGTGCACCTTCCGCCAGCGACAATACCGGTTCGACAAAACGGCGGGCAAAATACAGCGCCATTACCAAAGCCAACATAATCGCCAGCAAGGTGGCCACCAGCAAAGTTACCAGAAAAAACGTTTGCAGACCTTGTTTGGCATAAGTCAGCTCGGCATATTTGGCACGCGCCGCTTCAATCAAAGTGGCGTCCTGCGCCACGTTTTCGGGAATGGCCTGGCGAAAAAACAGCGCATTACTGCCGCCGTTACCTGCATTCACCGCCAACCAGCCCTGCGCATACAGCACGCCGCCGAAATTTTCAATGCTGCGCGCCGAACCCGATGTTTCCAGCAAATCGCGGGTAATATTGTCCAAAACCGGCGTCGGCAGTTTTCCGGGATTGCGCACTACATCAACCGTCTGCGTATGCAGGTTGTAAACTGCAAGCTGGCTGAACTGCTGCGTATCGGGAGCCCCCTCCAATGCACGGTTCAGGTTGCGCCCTAACGACTCGGCACTGATTAAATCTATCTGCAACGGAGTGGCATTGCGCACACTGTTGTCCAAAGCCAGGTTCAGCGCCGATTTGCTTAAGTTCAAACCCCGCTCGAGTGCGTCATGGGTATCGTTGCCGAACCATGAGTTGATGCTGTTGGAAATAAACTGGGCCGACACGCCGAACAAAAACAAACCCGGCAACACAGCCACCAATGTAAACATGCCAGCCAGACGGCGGGCAATTTGAGATCCGAACACACCGCGCCGCACATCGCGCATCAGCAGGCGGACATAGCGCACCAGCACGGCCAGCAACACGGCCACCAGCACGCTGCTGGCAGCGATAATCGGCCAGAAATAGTCGCCTAAAATACTGTCGTTATCCGTGGCCAGCGTGAGGCTATAGAGTGAAACGAATGCAAGCACGCCGGCAATAAACAGAAAATACCGCATAGTTTATTCCTGCGAGATATTAAGCGGCTGCCAACCGGAATCAAGCTGCCAGCTTTTCGACGTGAGTGCGTTGATTTGAAATGGTTTGGGCAGTTGCGACGTGCTCAGCGCCAAGCGGATTTCAGCTTTGGTTTCTGTTGCTTTCACGCCGCTGAGCGCCCCACTGCCCAACACCCGCCAGTTGGCCACCGCGCCTACGCCGCGCAGGGCGGTTTCCAAGCTGTTGTATTCGGTAGAAAACGTGCCGACGGCAACGCGGTAGCGGTTAGTCAGCGGATGGTAGGAGAGTTTGTATTGAATCGAGTTGTCGCTGCCCACCAGCTGGCCGAGCTTGAAGCGGTAGGCTGCTATCGTAGGGGCGGAAAGCTGGTAGTTGAGGGTAAACGTGAGTGGTACGCCTTGGTTGAGCGCCTGCTTGAGCTGGTCGGGCAAGTCGGTTTTGAAGCGGCTGCTCACCAGCATCTGCCCGGACGCGGTAAGTGCGGCCTGCATACGGGTCGCGCTGATGCCTTCTGCGGCCGTCTGAAAAGACACGGCCAGCAGAACGGGCAGCAACAGTAGTTTACTGTTTTTGAATAAGCGCGTAATAAAAGCCATCTTGTTGTTTGTTGGGTAAAAGCACTCGCGATTGCACACATTCGGCATCGGCATGGCGTTTAAGGAATTTTCGCAGCTGCTGTTCGTTTTCTTCAACGAAAACCGAACAGGTGGCCAAAAGCATCCTGCCGTTTTTCGTCAGGGTCTGCCACAGTGCGTCGAGCAGTTTTTCCTGCTGGCGCGCGGTTTTGGCGGCATCGCCGGGGCGGCGCAGCCATTTGATGTCGGGGTTGCGCCGCACCACGCCGGAGGCGGTGCAGGGAACGTCGGCCAATACGGCATCAAAAGGCCTGCCGTCATACCATGCGTTTAAATCCTGCGCGTCGGCGCATTTTAAAGAGGCCGTCTGAAAACCCAGCCTGTTCAGATTATCCGCCACTCTTTTCAGACGGCCTGCATCTATATCTAAGGCGGTAACTTCGCAATCAGCCAGTTCCAATATGTGGCCGGTTTTGCCGCCGGGCGCGGCGCAGGCATCCAAAATACGTTCGCCGTTCTGCGGGTTCAAAATATAGGCCGCCTGTTGTGCACCGAAATCCTGCACCGATACAAGGCCGTCTGAAAAACCGGGCAAACGGGCAACCGGCACGGCTTCTTCAAGCATTACGGCGTAATCGTCCAACACTTTTCCCGCCATACCCGCCTGCGCCAGCGCGACCACATAATCTTCGGCATTACTGCGGCGGCGGTTGACGCGCAAAACCATCGGCGGGTGCAGCTGCCAAGTGGCGGCCATATTGTGCCAATGCTTGGGATAGTGGTTTTGCAGATACCGTATCCACCACTCGGGCAGATTGCATTTCGCAACATCGTTGTGTTTGCAGGCTGCCGCCAGTTTGTCGCGCTCGCGCAAAAAACGGCGCAGGATGGCATTGGCGAAAGAACGGTATTGCCCTTTGCCGATTTTAGCGATTTCTTCCACCGCTTCGTTTACCACGGCATGGGGTGCGTTGCGGGTGTAGTGCAGCTGGTAGAGCGCCGCCAGCAGCAGGCTTTCGAGCTGCGGGTTGGTAATCGGCTTGGCGATCATTTTGCCGAGCATGAATTTCAGACTGCCGTTATAGCGCTGACAACCATAGGCGATATCTTGCAAAGCGCCGCTTTCCTGCGGGCTCAAATCGGGACACCCGGCACGGATGGCTGCCAACACGTCTTGCAGGTTCTTCCCTGCCGCCACCGCCATTATGCTTTGGGCAGCGAGTTTCTGCGCCAAGGCCATGCTCACAGCTTCTCGCCTGCCGTTATGCGGTTGCCGGCAGCAAAAGCAGCGATATTCATACGCTTGCTGCCGGCGGGCTGCAATTCGGTAATTTTTAAAGCTTGGGCGCCGCAGGCCACAATCAGGCCGTCTGAACCGCAATGCAGCACTTCGCCCGCTTCTCCGCCCTGCGCCACTATTTCGGCCCGCCAGATTTTCAGGGGTTGGCCCTGATATTCAGTCCACGCGCCGGGCACGGGATTAAAAGCGCGGATTTTGCGCTCCACTGCTGCGGCCGGTTCGCTCCAAACAATTTCAGCCTCTTTTTTGCTCAATTTCTGTGCATACGTTACACCGTTTTCAGGCTGGGGTATGCTTTTCAGACGGCCTTCCTGCTGCAAACGTTGTAAATCAGCAACAATTGCCTTGGCACCGATTTCGGCCAAAGCGTCGTGCACGTTTTGGGCGGTGTCTGCCGTTTTGATGGTGTAGCGGTGCTCGCTGACCACATTGCCGGTATCCAAACCTGCGTCCATCTGCATGATGCACACACCGGTTTCGGCATCCCCTGCTTCAATCGCACGCTGTATCGGCGCCGCACCGCGCCAGCGCGGCAGTAGCGAGGCATGGATGTTCAAGCAGCCGTGTTGCGGAATATCAAGCACTGCCTGCGGCAAAATCAGGCCGTAGGCGGCCACCACCATCACATCGGCGTGTTGTTTGCGCAACAGTTCCTGCGCTTCTTCATTGCGCAGGCTCTGCGGCTGGGCAACGGTAAGGCCCAATGCTGCTGCAGCCTGCTTAACCGGACTTGCCTGCAACTGCATACCGCGCCCTTTGGGGCGGTCGGGCCGGGTTAACACCAGAGGAATCTCAAAACCCGCCGCAGCAATGGCTTTCAGGGCGGAAGCGGCAAAATCGGGGGTGCCTGCAAAAATGACTTTCATATTGATAGGTAGGCCGTCTGAAAGGTTATAGATTGTGTTTCTGACGCTTTTTCAGCTTGGTTTTGATGCGGTTCTGCTTCAGCTGCGACAAGTGCTCCACAAACACTTTCCCCATCAGGTGGTCTAGTTCGTGCTGTATGCAGATGGCCAGCAAGCCGTCGGCTTCGAGGGTGAATTTTTCGCCGTTTTCGTTGAGCGCTTCAACGGTTACACGCTCGGCACGGGTTACGGTATCGTAAATGCCCGGCACGGAAAGACAGCCTTCTTCATAAGTGGTTTCACCGTCTTTATGCGTGATAACGGGATTGATAAACACACGCGGTTCGCTTTTATCTTCGGTTAAATCCATCACCACCACCCGCTCATGCACATCAACCTGAGTGGCTGCCAAGCCGATGCCGCGCGCTTCATACATGGTTTCGAACATATCGGCCACCAGCGTTTTGATGCGCCCGTCGATTTCCACTACAGGCTTAGCAATGGTATGCAGGCGCTCGTCAGGGTATTGAAGAATGTTAAGTAATGCCATGATTTTATCTCTAATGTAAAAATATGTGTGTTTAATACTATGATAACGGCAATATTAGGTGGTAAAATATCACTCTGAATTTTACAGAAAGGGCGGCAGCGCCCGATTATTAACAGCCAATTACAGATAAATCCATTCTGATTTCAAGGGGAACCAGTCATGAAAAAACACATTATAACCCTGCTTTTCACCGCAGGTTTGGCAATTTCGGGCCAAGCGGCGGCAGCCGGGTTGAAAATCCGCCCGGATGCACCCCAGCGGTATGTCGTCAAACAAGGCGACACTTTATGGAGCATTTCAGGCAAATATCTTTACAGTCCGTGGCAGTGGAACCGCCTGTGGGGCACCAACCGCAGCACACTGCGCAACCCCCATATGATTTACCCCGGCCAAGTGTTGGTATTGCGCTACGTCAACGGCAAACCCCGTTTGGGTTTCGACAAGGCATCGTCTTACCGTGAAGGCAATATTCCCGTGGTCAAACTCGCACCCCGGGTACGCGAAGTATCATCGGGTTACGGCATCCAAACCGTCAACGTCAACTTCTACCGCATGTTTATGCAGCATCCGCAGGTTATTCCTCAGATGCAGACCCAAGACGCACCGCGCCTGATCGACGGCCCCGACAACCGTGTGCTTTATAGCAAAGGCGACCGTGTGTACGCCTACGGCATCACCGAACCCGGCCGCTATCTGGTTTACCGCGCGGTTAAAGACATCACCGATCCCGACACCAAAAAATACCTCGGCCAGGAAGTAGTGTTCAGCGGCATTGTAAGCACGCTGCCGTATACCAACAGCGCACTGGATGCCCGCAGTGAAAAAGATGCCGCACAACTTCCCGGCAACGAATACTACACCCGCCTGCATCCGCTGGTAAAAGTGCCTACGCAAACCGCTCAGCCCATGATGGTCGAAGAGGCGGTATCGGAGATTCGCAAAGGTGATTTCCTGCTGAAAATGACCGACGAAGGCGACAGTTTCCGCATGATGCCGCATGCGCCCAGCCGCCATATCAATGCCAAAGTGGTTTCGATTTTCGACGGTGTGAGCGAAGCGGGTCAGTTCCAAACCATCACGCTGAACAAAGGCGAGGCCGACGGATTGGACAAAGGAACAGTATTGAGCCTGTATAAACGCAGCCGTCAAATGAAAGTGGATCTGGAAGACGGCGGTAAAAAAGGCCGCCGCAGCGTAGTGAAATACGTATCGGTTCCCGCCGAAGAAGCCGGACTGGCCATGGTTTACCGAACCAGCGAGAACCTGGCTTCAGCCATTATTCTCGAAAGCCTGACCAGTATCAATATCGGTGATACAGCGTCGGAGCCCGGTCAAGATTTGGACAATATGGCAGACGACACTCCGCATATACCGAATGTACCGCAAGATCCGCACGATACCGAATATAACGGATACAACGTAAAAAGCAATATCAACCCCTGATAAAGCAACCGGCAGGATTCAACAAAGGCGCAATATATAAGGCCGTCTGAAAAAGCACGCAGCAAAGCGTGCTTTTTTGTTGCCGCCTTAACCACACATTCCCGCTTCTACAACACTATATGTAAATAAATCTTCAAAACGATTAACAAAACGTTACAAAAAAGATAAAATTGAAACATAAAAAAATATCACAGGCATTATTAATTCCGAATGCAAACACAACGGGTTTAAACCATGGACGATTCAGAACGATACGCCTGGATACAGCTTGCACTCACCCCTTATGTGGGTGCAGAAAGTTTTCTTGCACTGATACGGCATTACGGCTCCGCCCAGGCTGCTTTGGCAGCACCTGCCGAAACCGTGCGGAAACTGGTTTACCACAAACAGGCCGTGGCCGCGTGGGAAGGGGATAACGCGCAGGCAACGGCCGCTGCGGAAGCGGCCTTGGCATGGGAGGAACAGGAACACTGCCGGCTGATGCTGCTGAGCGACAACGACTTCCCGCAGATGCTGGCAGAAGGCATCACCCCGCCGCCATTGCTGTTTTTACGCGGCCGCAGCGAGTTGCTGCACCGCCCTGCCGTCGCCATCGTCGGCAGCCGCCACGCCACACCGCAGGCGGTGCGGATTGCCCGCGATTTCGGCCAAGCCCTGAGCGAAAAGGGGATAACCGTGGTTTCGGGCATGGCTTCCGGCATCGACACCGCAGCGCATCAGGGCGCCTTGCAGGCAAACGGCGGCACCGTCGCCGTTTGGGGAACGGGGATAGACCGCATTTATCCGCAAACGAATAAAGCGTTGGCCTATCAGATTGCCGAACAAGGTTTGGTGATTAGCGAGTTTCCGCTGGGCACCCGACCGCTGGCCGGCAATTTTCCGCGCCGCAACCGCCTGATTGCCGCCCTGTCGCAAACCGTTTTGGTGGTAGAAGCCGCGCCCGAATCCGGGTCGCTGATTACCGCCAAATTGGCCGCAGAAATGGGGCGCGAAGTGATGGCCGTTCCCGGTTCTATCGACAACCCGCACAGCAAAGGCTGCCACAAGCTGATAAAAGAAGGCGCCAAACTGGTGGAATGCTTGGACGATATCGTTCAGGAATGCCCGCAGTTATTGCAGTACACACCGCCCGAACGCCCTGCCCCGCAGACAGTTCGGAACCACACACAACACGAGGAAAACGCAGTAGCGGCCGTGTCTGCCGAACAGCCCGCCGAGCACCCGCTCCTAACGGCTTTAGGCTACAGCCCGACACACCCCGACAGCCTGGCGCAGGCCCTCAACCTGCCCGCAGCCGAAATCTATGCACAATTGCTTGAGCTCGAGCTGGAAAACCGGGTTGCCGCCTTGCCGGGCGGCCGCTACCAGCGGGTTAAATAACAAAAAACAAGGAACCATCATGGCTGATGTTATCGCCTTTTTAATCAAACACTTTTACGACTTAGACGCCTGCCCCGCTCCATCGGATCTGGGGCAGATTCTGGAAGACATCGGTTTCAGCGATTTGGAAATCAACCAAGCTCTGATGTTGCTCGAAGTGCTGGCCAACAGCCCCGAAGTTGCCGAAACCCGTTACAGCAGCAGCGCCATGCGCGTTTACCACCACGAAGAGTTGGACGCGCTGCCGCATGACGTGATCAACCTGCTCTACTTCTTAGACCGCGCCGAAGCCATCAACGGCGAACAGCGCGAATTTGTGGTGCATGCCTTGGCGCACCTGCCGGCCGAAGACATTACCGTCGATATGGCCAAAGTGCTGACCCTGCTGGTTTTGTGGGCACACAAAGCCGAACTGCCCGCACTTATCGGTGAAGAGTTGATGATGGCGCTGCACGGCAAAGCAGTTATGCACTGAATTAACTTATCCAGACACACAAGCGGCATATTGTATTGATACCGCAGCAAAACACATCGTGGGAAAACCTGCGCAGCATAATGCCGCACACTTCAAGACGGCAGGCCGCCGTGCCGAACTGCGCAACACCGTCATAAAAAACTCCGCAAAAAAGCCGTCTGAAACCTACTGCTGCAGGTTTCAGACGGCCAAGGAGGAAATAGCAGCATATAACAAAACACAGTATCAGAAATCCGCATCCGCCCCCCTGCGGTTTCCGGATTCTTGCAAAATATCAAACACCATTACCCGGAAAACCTGACATTCAAGAGCCGTTAAAACAGGCCGGCTTTATATTTTTAAAATTTTAAATATAAAGGATCAACATGTTACGCGTTTTACCGACCTATATCATCTGCGCATCGACCATTTCGGCGATGCTGACCCTGTTTGCCATTTCCACCCATATCGGCAGCTGGCTTGCCCGCATCACCCTGTTTTTCCTGCCCGAGCACCCACAGATTGCAACGGAAAATGCAGGCAGCCCGGCCATGCTTTACGGTATGCTGTCTGCCCACTTTTTATGGGGTCTGGCCGCCGTTTACCTGTTCAGAAACGGGTTCGGGATACGCAGAAAGCCGACCGAAACTGAAAAATAGTTTTGACAAGCTTTCAGGGTGCATCATATAAATAATAATAGGCGGGCTTCAAAAAGGACGAACAGCCTGCAAACAGGCCTTGCCGTTGCTGCTTAAGGGCGGCCGCAAAACACCTTGATCCGGACATTCAGACGGCTCTGTATCCGTGCAGGCCGTCTGAAAGCATAAAACCCGTACACCGTATCCGGCAACATTCAGGAAAAACCGACTATGGCAAAAAACCTATTGATTGTGGAATCACCCTCCAAAGCCAAAACGCTGAAAAAATACCTCGGCAGCGAGTTTGAAATTCTCGCCTCCTACGGCCATGTGCGCGATTTGGTGCCGAAAAACGGCGCGGTCGACCCCGACAACCGCTTCGCCATGAAATACGAGCTGGTTGCCCGCAATGCCAAACACGTCGATGCCATCGTCGCCGCCGCCAAAGAAGCCGAGAACCTCTATCTGGCCACCGACCCGGATAGGGAAGGCGAAGCCATTTCATGGCATTTGCAGGAAATCCTCAAAACCAAACGCGGCTTGAAAAACATCAATCCGCAACGCGTGGTGTTTCACGAAATCACCAAAAATGCCGTGCTCGAAGCCATCGCCCACCCCCGAGGTATCGAAACCACCCTGGTCGATGCCCAGCAGGCGCGCCGTGCGCTCGATTACCTGGTCGGCTTCAACCTCTCTCCGCTGTTGTGGAAAAAAATCCGCCGCGGCCTTTCGGCCGGCCGTGTGCAAAGCCCTGCCCTGCGCCTGATTTGCGAGCGCGAAAACGAAATCCGCGCCTTTGAAGCGCAGGAATACTGGACGCTGCACCTCGACAGCCACAAAGGCCGCAGCAAATTCACCGCCAAACTGGTGCAATACAAAGGCGAAAAACTCGAGCAATTCTCCCTGCCGTCTGAAACCGCACAGGCCGAGGTGCTGGCCGCCTTGCAGGGCAAAGACGCGCACGTTGCCGCCATCGAAAAGAAAAAACGCAGCCGCAACCCCGCCGCCCCGTTCACCACCTCCACCATGCAGCAAGACGCCGTACGCAAACTCGGCATGACCACCGACCGCACCATGCGCACCGCCCAACAGCTCTACGAGGGCATTGATGTCGGCCAAGGCGCCATCGGCCTGATTACCTATATGCGTACCGACAGCGTTACCCTGTCGGACGAAGCGCTCACCGAAATCCGCCACTACATCGAAAACAAAATCGGCAAAGACTATCTGCCTTCTGCGGCCAAACAATACAAAACCAAATCCAAAAACGCCCAAGAAGCGCACGAAGCCATCCGCCCTACCTCGGTATACCGCACACCCGAGAGCGTGAAGCCGTTTCTCTCCGCCGACCAGTTCAAACTCTACCAAATGATCTGGCAGCGCACCGTCGCCTGCCAGATGGCGCCCGCCAAATTCGACCAAACCACCGTCGATATCGCCGTGGGCGACGGCATTTTCCGCGTAACCGGCCAAGTGCAAACCTTCGCCGGCTTCCTGTGCGTGTATGAAGAAAGCACCGACGACGAAGACGAAGGCGAAGAAAACAAAAAGCTGCCCGAAATGGCCGAAGGCGAAGCCCTGCCCGTCGACAACATTTACGGCGAACAACACTTCACCACACCGCCTCCCCGCTTCAACGAAGCCACCTTGGTTAAAGCGCTCGAAGAATACGGCATCGGCCGCCCTTCCACCTACGCCAGCATCATTTCCACGCTCAAAGACCGCGAATACGTTACCCTTGAGCAAAAACGCTTCATGCCCACCGACACCGGCGAAATCGTCAACAAATTCCTCACCGAACACTTCGCCCAATACGTCGACTACCACTTCACCGCCAAGCTCGAAGACCAGCTCGACGAAATCGCCAACGGCAAACGCGAGTGGGTGCCGGTGATGGACAAATTCTGGAAAGGCTTCAGCAAACAGGTGGAAGAAAAAGAAGGCATCGAACGCGCCAAATTCACCACCCAAGAGCTTGACGAAACCTGCCCCAAATGCGGCAGCCACAAACTGCAAATCAAGTTCGGCCGCAACGGCCGCTTCGTTGCCTGCGCCGGCTACCCAGAATGCAGCTACACCCGCAACGTTAACGAAACCGCCGAAGAAGCCGCCGAACGCACCGCGCAGGAAGCCGCCGAACAGGCCGAACTCAAAGGCCGCCAATGCCCCAAATGCGGCGGGCAGCTGGTTTACAAATACAGCCGCACCGGCAGCAAGTTTATCGGTTGTGCCAACTACCCCAAATGCAAACACATCGAACCGCTGGAAAAACCCAAAGACACCGGCGTCGAATGCCCGCAATGCAAAAAAGGGCATCTGGTGGAGCGCAAATCGCGCTACGGCAAACTGTTTTACAGTTGCAGCACCTACCCCGACTGCAACTATGCCACCTGGAACCCGCCCGTGGCCGAAACCTGCCCAAAATGCCAATGGCCGGTGTTAACCGTCAAAACCACCAAACGCTGGGGCGTAGAAAAAGTCTGCCCGCAGAAAGAATGCGGCTGGAAAGAGCAAATCGAGCCGCCCGCACCGAAAGGAAGTGCGGCTGAAGAATAATCCTGCATCAAAAGGCCGTCTGAAAATCAAAAATTTTCGGTTTAAGGGATTTTGGCTTGTTACCAACCCAAGCATCCCTTAAACCGAAAAATCCCAAGATGCAGAGGCAGATAACCTGTTTGGTTGCTATAACGAATTACTTCGATACAAGGCTGCACGCCGCAGGCAGTATGAGACCTTTGCAAAATACCTAAAACCCCATCCAAACGGTTACCCGAACAATCAA
>NZ_JAUMUI010000039.1 GCF_030530745.1 Neisseria sp.
TACCGCATACCGGCCTTTTTTTGTTGATGGAAAGTTGCACTTGTTAGGCGAATGTGCGGCCGTCTGAAAACAAATACTGCGCCGCGCTTGCGCAGCCAAACTTTTTCAGACGGCCGTAATCGCTTTCGATATACTGAAAACCAAACGGAATACGACAAAAACATATATAACAATGGGATAAAATTCAACCTTTCCATTGAAAAGCCGTAAAAAATACAGGGTTTGGGGTAACTGTTGCCTGCCGATTAATATAATGTATGGACAGTTCAGTACACTATCTTTGCTTTATAATCCCCTTTCCCCTCCAAACCCGAACAGCCCATGAAACACAACAAACACCAAAACCAGATCCGCATCATCGGCGGCAGCTGCCGCGGCAGGAAGCTGCATTTCAACGATGCCGACGGCCTGCGCCCTACGCCGGATAGCGTGCGCGAGCGTTTGTTTAACTGGCTTGGGCAGGATTTAACCGGCCAGGCCGTGTTGGATTTGTTTGCCGGCAGCGGCGCGCTGGGGCTGGAGGCGGCTTCGCGCAATGCGGCTTCGGTGGTGCTGGTGGAAAACAACCGCCGCACGCTGCAAACCGTTGGGGGCAATATCCGCGATCTGGGTTTGAAACAGGTTGAAACCGTGGGTTCAGACGGCCTGCTTTATCTGAAACATTGCGGCGGAATGTTCGACACGGTGTTTCTAGACCCGCCTTTCAACTGGCAGCAATGGCCGGATTTGTTTGCGCTGCTGCAAGGCCGTCTGAATATCGGGGCGATGGTTTATATTGAAGCGGGCAGGCTGCCGCCGTTTCCCGACTGGCTTGCGCCGTATCGCGAAGGCAAGGCGGGGATGAGCAGATTTGCTTTGCTGGCGTATGGTTAAATCACTGAATGAGGCCTTTGCAAGTCGTTTAGGCCGTCTGAAACATCCGATTACCGTCATTAGCTTCGCAAGTCCGCTGCGCTACCCCCGCTCAGGAGGGAATGACGGGAACTAAGCATTTCAGACGGCCTCAAGGTATTTTTGCAAAGGTATCGGCCTGATCGTTTGGGATAAACATTTGGCAAATCTCGATGATGTCACTGCCGAATTTGTTGATTTTGGCTTCGCCCATGCCGTAGATGTCGTGCAAATCGTCGGGCGTGGCGGGCAGTTTTTCAACGATGTCGCGCAGGGTTTTGTCGCCGAACACCACATAGGCGGGCACCTCCTCTGCCTGCGCGCGCGCCAGCCGCCAGCTTCGCAGTGCCTGCCAGATGCGTTCTTCGCGTTCGGTGCGCAGCCATTCTTCTTTGGGTTTCTGCGTGGCGGCTTTTTCGCGTTTGAGCGGGCGCAGCCACACTTCTTCGCTGCCTTTGAGCACGGCTTTGGCCTTTTCGGTGAGCACCAGTGCCTGATGGTGCAGCGGGTTGACGGTGAGATAGCCCAAACTGATGCACTGGCGCACGATGCCGCGCCATTCTTTGCCGCTAAAATCCGCGCCGATGCCGAAGGTGGATAATTCGTGGTGGCGGTTGCGGGCGATCCAGTCGTCGTTTTTGCCGCGCAGCACGTTAATCACATAGCCTGCGGCAAATTGCTGGCCGACGCGGTACACGCAGCTTAAGAGTTTCTGCGCAATCACGGTGCCGTTGAAGCGCACGGGCGGGTGCAGGCAGTTGTCGCAATGGCCGCAGGGCTGCGATTCTTCGCCGAAATGCCGCAACAGCAAAACGCGGCGGCATTCGGCGGTTTCGCACACGCCGAGCATGGCATCGAGCTTCTGTATCTCAATCTGCTTCTGCGCTTCGCTGCTTTCTCCGGTTTGGATGCGTTCGCGCAGAATCACCCAGTCGTTGAGGCCGTAGCACAGCCAGCTGGCGGCGGGCAGGCCGTCGCGGCCGGCGCGGCCGGACTCCTGATAGAAATGTTCGACGCTCTGCGGCATATCGAGGTGGGCAACAAAGCGCACGTCGGGCTTGTCGATGCCCATGCCGAAGGCGACGGTGGCCACCACGATAATATTGTCTTCGCGGGTGAAGCGCCGCTGGTTGGCTTCGCGCGTTTCCATGCTCAGGCCGGCGTGGTAGGGCACGGCGTCGAGGCCGTGCTCACACAGAAAGGCGGCCGTGTCTTCCACTTTTTTGCGGCTCAGGCAGTAAACGATGCCGCTCTGCCCTGCCATCTGCTTGCCAATAAAATCAAGCAGTTGTTTTTTGCCGTTGTTTTTTTCGATAACTTGGTAATAGATGTTGGGGCGGTCGAAGCTGGCGATAAATTCGGGGGCGTCGTTCAGATGCAGGTAGTGTTTGATGTCGGCGCGGGTGGCGGCGTCGGCGGTGGCGGTGAGCGCGATGCGGGGAACATTGGGGTAGCGTTCGGCCAAAATGCCGAGCTGTCGGTATTCGGGGCGGAAGTCGTGCCCCCACTGGCTCACGCAGTGTGCTTCGTCGATGGCGAACAGGCTGATGCGGTGCTGGGCGAGAAAGCGCAGGAAACGTTCGGTAACCAACCGTTCGGGAGCAACGTAGAGCAGTTTCAGACGGCCTGCCTGAATGTCGTCGGCAATCTGCCGCGCTTCTTCCGCACCCGTGCCGCTGTGCACGCTGGCCGCCGCCACGCCTGCAGCGTGCAGGTTGGCCACTTGGTCGTTCATCAGCGCAATCAGCGGCGACACCACCACCGCCACGCCTTCGCGCATCAGCGCGGGAATCTGGTAGCACAGCGATTTGCCGCCGCCGGTGGGCATCAACACCAGCAGGCTGCCGCCCGCGGCCAGCGTATCCACAATCTCGGCCTGGCTGCCGCGGAATTCGGGGTAGCCGAACACATCGTGCAAAATTCGGGCGGCGGTTTGGGGCATGGGCGGCTTTCGCAAAAGGGCATAACGGGCGGAAAGTGCGTATTTTAACGTTTTTCGCAACAGGCCGTCTGAAAATTCAAGCGGCTTTTTTTACACGGTTTTGTTTATTTTTTTGCCGCCTCACACAAAAAGGCTTAACATTATGCGGTTTTAACCGAGCGGCAGATAAGGCCGTCTGAAAGGAATTTATGAACGCTTTCCGCTTTTCCGCCGCCGCCGCGGCTGCTTTGCTGCTGGCTGCCTGTGCGGGCACTTCCGGTCCTTCGGTGAGCGGCAGCTGGGAAAAAATCGGCACCACTTCCAACGGCAACATCCGGGCTTATATTGATAAGGCCAGCATCCGCAAAAACGGCAGCCTGGTTACTTTCCGCGACCGCAAAGTGGTGCAGAAAACCGATGAAGAACGCTATACGAACACGCCCGAATACAAAACCGCCGTCGGCACCTGGGAGATGCACTGCACCAACAAAACCTACCGCCTGACCGCCCTGCAGCTGTTAGACGAAAAAGGCACGGTGCTGTTGAACCAAACCTACACTGCGGCGGGCATCCGCCCCATGAGTATCATCAAGGGCTCGATAAACGAAAAACAGTTTGAAACGGTGTGCGGGCAATAATCTGAAACCGGTATGCCGAAAGGCCGTCTGAACGTTTTCAGACGGCCCGGAATTTTTTGCAGAATTCAAAAACACCGTTCAAACCGCCGCCCGGAATTCCCTCCGCCGATACCCGTCTTTTCCGAAAACCCATTACAATAACCGCACCGCCAACCTTTCAGACGGCCTATGACTGCTCAACCGATTACGCTGGTGTGGTTCCGCCGCGATTTGCGCCTGTTCGACAACACCGCCCTGCAAACCGCCATACGCCGCGGCCTGCCCGTAGCGGGCGTGTTTGTGTTCGCCCCCGCCGGAGAGGCCGCCCTCGCGCGCAACGGGCGCCGTTTAGGTTTTATTTATGACAGCGTGGCGGCGTTTCAAGCGGCCTTGTCGGCTCAAAACGTGCCACTGTATGTGCTGCACGGGCGCGCCGAAAACGAAATTCCGCAACTGGCCGCAACGCTTGCCGCCGAGGCCGTGGTATGCGCCGAAAGCTACGAGCCGCAAGGCAGGGAAGAAACCAACGCCGTCAGCCGCGCACTCGGCCAAACAGGCCGGACGCTGGTGCAGGTTGACGATTTTGCCGTGCTGCCCAAAGCCGCCGTGATGACGCACACCGGCCGCCCTTATCCGGTTTACACACCCTACAAAACCGCCTGGCTGCAAACCTATGCCCAACGTTTCGGCACATGGATGCCCGCCGACAACCGGCACGAACTGGCCGCACTGCAGGCGCGCCTGCCCGAATCCGCCCGCCGCGCCCCGCCGCTGCCCGACCCCGCCGCTCTCGGCATCGGCTCCGGCGACCGCTCCACCCTGTTTGCCGGCGGCGAAGAAGCCGCGCAGGCGCAGCTTGGGCGGTTTCTCAACCATATCGGCCGCTACCGCCTCGAATGCGGTTTTCCCGCCAAAAACGGCACTTCCCGCCTTTCACCCTATATCGCCCACGGTATGCTCTCGCCCCGCCATCTGGTTTATCTTGCGCGCAGGCACGGCGGCGAAGACGCATCGGCATGGCTCGACGGGCTGATTCGGCGCGAATTTTTCCAGCAGGTGCTCTACCACCACCCGAACGCCGCGCAGGAAAGCTTCCGCCCCGAATACCGCAATTTGGCCTGGCCCGGCAAAGCCGAATGGTTTGAGCGCTGGAAAAACGGGCAAACCGGCTACCCGATTATCGACGCCGCCATGCGCTGCCTGGCCGGCGGCGGTTGGCTGCACAACTGTTTGCGTATGCCGGCGGCAGAGTTTCTGGTGAAAGTCCTGCTTATCGATCCGCGCCTCGGTGAAGCGTGGTTTGCCGAACAGTTAATCGATTACGACTTGGCCGCCAACAACGGCGGCTGGCAGCAGGCAGCCGGCACGGGCAGTGATGTGCAGCCGTATTTGCGCATTCCCAATCCCGTGCTGCAATCGCAGCAGCTCGATCCCGACGGCCGCTTTATCCGCCGCCACGTGCCGGAGCTGGCGCACTTGGGCAAAGACGTTATCCACGCCCCGTGGCTGGCGAAAGAAAGCATACGCACCCACGGCTACCCGCCCCCCATCGTTAACCACAGCGAACAGCGCGATCGGGCGCTGGCTTTTTTCAAACAGCCCGCAAAGGCCGTCTGAAATTTTTTCGGGCTGCCTATAGCGGTTTGCCGCCTCCGCCTGATTTAACACGAAAACCTACTCCCAAAGAACTACTCCGCCCCGTCTTTTCAGCTATCTGTTCCCCCTCACTTTTCCCTTGGGTTTTGCGCTTTCGGCGCATATTTTTCTTGCCCGCCCTCCACTAAGCTTTTATCTGTAAAAAAGTTTGAAACAAAGCTACCGCTACCGCTGAACAAACTGCTTTCAGACGGCCTCGCTTCGAAAACAGGCCGTCTGAAACCGGAAAACCAAAAAGGAACACCATCATGAAAATCAGGGCACAAGTCGGCATGGTTCTGAACTTGGACAAATGCATCGGCTGCCACACCTGCTCCGTTACCTGCAAAAACGTGTGGACCTCGCGCGACGGGGTGGAATATGCGTGGTTTAACAATGTGGAAACCAAGCCGGGCATCGGTTTTCCGAAAAATTGGGAAGATCAGGGCAAATGGAACGGCGGCTGGGTGCGCAAACCTGACGGCAGGCTGGTGCCCAAGCAGGGCGGCAAGCTGAAGATTCTGGCGAATATTTTCGCCAACCCGAACATGCCGCAGATTGACGATTATTACGAGCCGTTCACCTACGACTACGAACACCTGCAAAACGCGCCGCAGATGCCCACGCCGCCGACGGCGCGGCCGGTTTCGGTGCTTACCGGCAAGAAAATGGACAAGGTTGAATGGGGGCCGAACTGGGAAGACGATTTGGCGGGCGAATTTGAAAAGCGCGCCAAAGACGTTTTGTTTGAAGGCATTCAGAAAGAAATGCATGCGGCTTTCGAGCAGACTTTCATGATGTATCTGCCGCGCCTGTGCGAGCACTGTTTAAACCCCACCTGCATCGCTTCCTGCCCCTCCGGCAGCATCTACAAGCGCGAAGACGACGGCATCGTGTTAATCGATCAAGACAAATGCCGCGGCTGGCGGATGTGCGTTTCAGGCTGCCCGTATAAAAAAATCTATTACAACTGGACCAGCGGCAAAGCCGAAAAATGCACCTTCTGCTACCCGCGCATCGAGGGCGGCCAGCCGACGGTGTGCTCGGAAACCTGCGTGGGGCGCATCCGCTACTTGGGCGTGCTGCTGTATGACGCCGACAAAATCGAGCAGGCGGCATCGGTGGAAAACCCGCAGGATTTATACGAACAGCAACTGGGGCTGTTCCTCAACCCCAACGACCCCGAAGTGGAACGCGAAGCCCTGAAGCAGGGCATCAGCCAAAGCTGGATTGATGCGGCCAAAAAATCGCCGGTTTACAAAATGGCGATGGAATGGAAAGTGGCCTTCCCGCTGCACCCCGAATACCGCACGCTGCCGATGGTTTGGTATATCCCGCCCTTATCGCCGATTCAGTCGGCCATCGAAAACGGACTGGTGGGCGAAAACGGCATTATCCCGAGCGTGGATGAAATGCGCATTCCGCTGCGCTATCTGGCCAACCTGCTCACGGCGGGCAAGGTGGAGCCGATTAAATCCGCGCTGGAGCGCATGATCGCCATGCGCCGCTTCAAGCGCGGCCAGGTGGTGCACGGCGAAACACCGGAGCAAACCCTCGCAGGTACAGGCCTTACCCCCGAAATGGTGGAGGACATGTATCAAATCATGGCGATTGCCGATTATGAAGACCGCTTTGTGATCCCCACTTCGCATAAGGAAATGGTGGAAAACAGCTTCGACGATAAAGCAAGCTGCGGCTTCACCTTCGGCAACGGCTGCTCGGGCGGCGAAAGCAGCGAGAGCCTGTTCGGCAAACGCAAAGGCACACCGATTATCTTCCACGGCCTGCGCAAAGACGCCGAGAAAAACCGCGAAGAAGGGGTACGCTGATGAATGCCAATCCTGTCTACCAATGGTTTTCGGCGCTGTTGTGTTATCCGGAAGCCGATTTAATCGAAGCATTACCCGAGTTTCAGACGGCCTTAAACGAATGGCCCGAATTAAACGCGCAACAAGGCCGTCTGAAAAGTTTTCTCGATTATCTGCAAAGCCGCAGCCTGCGCGAATTGCAGGAGCAATATGTAGCCACGTTCGACCGCAACCGCAACCATGCGCTGTATCTGTTCGAGCACGTTTACGGCGAAGACCGCGACCGCGGCAGCGCGATGGTGGATCTGCTTGAAGAATACCGCAGCCGCGGTTTCGAACTGGGCGATGAAGAGCTGCCCGACTACCTGCCGGTGTTGCTGGAATATTTTGCCCAAGTACCGTCGGAACACGCGCAAAAGCTGCTGGGCGACGCCGTGCACGTGATTGCCCACATCAGCGGCAAACTCGAAAAAAGCGGCTCGCCCTATGCCGTGCTGCTGCAAGGTATTGCCGCGCTCAGCCCCGTGGCACCGCAGCCCTTGGTCGAGCCGCCGGTGCGCAACATGGACGAAGCAATGGAAACCTTCGGCCCTGATATTTCCGGCACCGAGCCGCTGCTGAAACCGGCTGTGGAAACCGTACGGTTTTATCCGAAAAATACCTATGCGGCGCAAAAAGGAACAGTATTATGAATACCTTCAACCAATTCTTTTTCGGCATCTACCCCTATATCTGCCTTTCGGTTTTCCTGTTCGGCAGCCTCGTGCGCTTCGAGCGCGAACAGTATTCGTGGAAAAGCGATTCCAGCCAGCTGATCTACCGCGGCCAACTGCGTTTGGGCAATATCCTGTTTCACACCGGCATTCTGGCGATTTTCGGCGGCCATTTGGTCGGCCTGCTCACGCCTTTGTGGTTTTGGGAAGCCATAGGCGTAAGCCACAGCGCCAAACAGATGGTGGCCATCGTGGCCGGCGGCGTGTTCGGCTTGGTAACGCTGGCCGGTTTGATTATCTTAATCCGCCGCCGCTTCCAGAGCGACCGCCTTGCCGCCAACAGCACCTGGCGCGACAAACTGGTGTTAATCTGGATTCTGATTACGCTGCTGTTGGGCTTGTCCACCATCTTCGTGAGCTTGAGCCACACCGACGGCCATGAAATGGTGCAGCTGATGAAGTGGGCGCAGCACATCGTAACCTTCCGCGGCGAAGCGGCAAGCTATATTGCCGACGCCAATATCCTGTTCAAACTGCACGTGTTGATGGGCATGACCTTCTTCTTAATCTTCCCCTTCACCCGCATGGTGCACGTTTGGAGCGGCTTCGCCAGTGCGGCCTATCTGGGCAGGGCTTGGCAGGTGGTGCGCCGCCGTTGACACTTTGATGTTTGAACACCATGCCGCAGGCCGTCTGAAAGCGTTTTCAGACGGCCTGAACAGTTGATATTCCCGCCATACCCGGGCTTGATCCGAACATGATGGAATGATTTGCAGGTTCGGCAAATCCCATCGGCCTTATCCAACGTTACCCGCCGTAAACCGCCACAAACCTCAGGCGCACGTAGTCGGCGATGGTTTGGCTGTTTTCGTGCGGCAGCAGGGTTTCGGCGGTGGCGGCGGCTTCGGCCAGCACGGCGGCGTGTTCGGCGTTGCTCATGGCGGGCAGCATCGGCTCGGCGAAGGTGTCCAGCCAGCCGGCGGCGCCGGTGGGCAGCGGCGTGGGGCGGGGGAACAGGGCGATATGGGGCACGCTGAAGCCGTGTTGTTCGAGCAGGGCGCGGTAGGTTTCGGCGGTGGGAAAATACCAGCATTCGCGCGCTTGCAGGCCGCGTGCGTGCAGGGCTTGCCGCAAGGCCGTCTGAAAGGCGGCGATGTTGCCGCTGCCGCCGAATTCGCCCACGAAGCGCCCGCCCGGTTTCAGGGCTTGCGCCACGCCGGCCACCACGGCTTCGGCGTCGGTCATCCAATGCAGGGCGGCGTTGGAGAATACGGCATCGAATTCGTGTTTGAACGCCAGTTTTTGGCCGTCGCCCTGCACGGCGTTGAGGCCGAGGGTGCGGGCGGCGGCCACCAGTTCGGCGCTGCCGTCGAGGCCGACGGTGTCGCAGCCGGTATCGGCGATTTTTTGGGTGAGCACGCCGTCGCCGCAGCCCAAATCCAAGATGCGTTCGTGCGGCTGCGGGGCGAGCAGGTCGATTAACGGTGTGCCGTAGTCGGCTACGAAACGGGCGTTGCGGGCATAGGCGTCGGCCTGCCAGTGTTGGCTGGGGGTGTTGTTTGGCATGGGTTTTCCTAATATCGGGCTAATTTTCGGGTGTTAGAGTCAACCAACTTAATAACAAGCCCGAGCATGACGGAGTGGTTATTAAGTGGTTTGACTATTTAGAGTGAATGCCGCAGCATAGGCGTTTTTTCAGACGGCCTTTAGCCCGATTGGCTCAATTTTGCAAATCGGAAGGCAGAAAGCCGAAATGCTGTTTGAACGCTGCGGCAAAACGGCCGGGCGATCGGTAGCCGCAGGCTGCTGCTGCGGTGCCGACGGTAATCGGTTTGCCCATCAGCAGAAACAGGGCGTTTTCCATGCGCAGTTGGCGCAGCAGCACGGCGAAGCTGGTGTGTTCGGCGTGCAGGCGGCGTTTGAGGGTACTGGCGCTCAGGCCGAGCGCGGCGGCGGCTTGGGTTTGCGTCCACGGCCGGTGCAGTTGGGCGGCGAGCAGGCGTTCGAGCTTTTCGGCGGTGCTGAGCGTTTCGCCTTGCGAAAACCGCCAGCCTTGCGCGTCGAGGAGGGAGAGCAGATGCAGCACGTCGGTGCGTGCCGGCTCGGCCGATTGCACCAGCTTCTGCCAAGCGGCGGCCAGCGCGGCGTCGGGACGGGTGTGGAACGCGAAGGTGCGGGGTGTGGGGCTTTGTGCGGCGAAGGCGTCGATGTCGCTTTGGGCAATCAGCAGCAATTCGGCCGCGTAGGGTTTGCCCAGCGCGGCCTGCTGGATAATCTGCCATTCGCTGCGCCGCTCGAAACAGAATATTTCGCCCGCGGCTATACGGATTTCGCGTTGGGGCAGCGGCAGGATTTTGCTGCCCGATACAATGTGCCCGGTCATGCTCTGCCGCATCATGATGCGGCGTATGGTTACGGTGTTGCGGGCGCTTACGCGGATAACGCGGCTTTTCATATTCAGACGGCCTGTGTGAAGTTATGGTGGGTTTGCCTGGCTTTCAGTTGCGGCGCTGCCGCCTTATTAAACATGTGGGTTCGGAATCAGCCCGATTCGAGCAAATTTCAGTAATTTTACTGCCGTTTCGCAGAAAATTAAGATATAGTGGCTTAAATTTAAAACAGTACAGCGTTGTCTCGCCTTGCCGTACTATCTGTACTGTCTGCGGCTTCGCCGCCTTGTCCTCTTTTAAATTTAAGCCACTATAAATATCCCACACTTATATCAAAGATGCAGGCCGTCTGAAAAGGCATGACGGCCTGCTTCAATATTTGAGAAAGGAATCTTGATGATACAGTCGCTATTTTCCCGTCAAACTGCCGCACTCCTGCTGCTCTGCGCCGCGCTGCCCGCCTGTTCCGAAAGTACCAAAACAGGCAAAGGAAACAAAAACAATCATGCCGACAGCCGTTTGCAGCTTCAGCAGATTTACGAGCCTTCGGGGGCCGTGCAGCTTGCCGACGGCCGGGTTTTGGTGGTGGAAGATGAAGCCAAACGTGCTTTCAGCCTGCTTGATTTCAAAAACGGCAGCCTGCATGAAAACGAAGCGGCCGACAAAGCGCTGATGGCGGCTTTCGACCGCACCCTGAGCGATTTGGAAGCCCTGGCGCAAGACGGCGAAGGCTGGATTTATGCCGTTTCTTCGCATTCGGAAACCAAGCAGAACGAGCGTCAGGCCGAGCGGGAGCATTTTATCCGCTTTAAAATCAACGGCAACAAGGCCGAACAAATCAGCTATGCGCCCAACCTGAAAGATGCGCTGCTGAAAAACGAGAGCGTGCGCAAAAGCATTGCCGCCCAAAGCGGCCGCCAAATCGATTTCAATACCATGAATATCGAAGGGCTGCATTACGACACCGGATCTGGCCGCCTGCTGCTGGCATTCCGCGATCCGCTGCCGCTGGTTGTGGCGGTAGACAACCCGCAAGACGTGTTCGGCAAAGGCAGTGAACCGAAATTCGGAGAGGTTGCTGTATTGAAAATCAACGGCGGCGGCATCCGCTCGCTCACCTACGATCCCGAGTTGAAAACCTATCTGCTTTCCAACGAAATCACCGGCAGCAACGGCAAGGGTCAGTCGCAGCTGTGGACATGGGACGGCCGGGCCGCTTCGGCTCCCGCCGCACTCGACCTTCCCGAAGCGTCGCAACTGAAAAATATCGAAGCGGTGGAGTCGGTGAAGGTTGACGGCAAGCCCTACCTCCTGCTGATGGGCGACGAGGGCAGCAAGAAAAAACAACGCGGCGCGCGCTACCTGCTGGTAGATTACGCCAAGCTGAAAAAATAACCCTGCGGTGCAGGGCAGGGCGGCATTTCACCCATGCACCGGCGGCACTTAGGCGGGCGGTTTGCTTTTAAAGCGAACCGCCCCCTTTTCGCTTACAAATTCATCCAGCGCAATGTCGTGTGCTTCGCGCGGCAGGTTTCCGCACAATTGGCAGTAAAACCCAACACCCACAGTGTGCGGTTTCAGACGGCCTTTCAGGGCGGCAAGCGTTGCATCATAATAACCGCCGCCTTGGCCCAAACGGTAGCCCTGCCGGTCGATGCCCACCAGCGGCACCAGCAAAACGGTGAGGCGGTGGGCGCGGATTTTTTTACCGCCGAACTGCGGAACCGCCAAGCGGCCGTGCCTGCGTTCCGCCTTGCGGCTGTCGGCCTGATACGGTGTGAACCACAGCCGCAGCGAGCGCGGTTCGATATAGGGCAGATAGAGCCCGGCACCGCGTGTCAAGGCCGTCTGAATAAAGCCGTTCAGACGCAGCTCGCTGCCTATCGGCCAATAAATACCGATGCGGCCGCGGCGGCGGACATAGCGTTTCAAAAAACGGTTGGCGGCGCGCTCGGCGCGGGCGCGTTCGTTTTTGCCCAGCGATTGGCGGGCGCGGCGCAGGCTGCGGCGCAGTTCGGCTTTATCTTGTGCGATCATTTCAGACGGCCTTTTGGTTGCGGTGGCATATTCTGCATCAAATTCAATTTCTGTTGGGTTTCGGATTGTAAAAATGCCCATTATAAAAAAAGCAATAGGCTGGGAACTATGTGTGATTGTTTTGCTTCTAATAAAAATGATTTTTTGAAAGGGAACCAAATGAATAAGCATTTCACCATTCTGCCGCTGCTTGCCGTTCTGCTGTCTTTTTCGTCAGGCGCACAAGCCATGGCGCCTATTGACCGTGCGCTTGAGGATCGGATTCATGCGGCGGTTTCCCCCGTGGCAAGCAGCATGAAGCTGGTGCGCGACAATAGTGAAGCCGCCCGCTCAGGTGCGGGAGTGCGTTATGCCAATGAAAAAAATTGCCAAGCGGCCCAAGTCTGCACAGTATTGGTGGTTTATTACACAAAAGGCAAAAACTGCGGCAAAGAATTTGATGGCGAATGGGGCTTTGTGGATGTTTCCAAAGAAGGGGGAAACATGAGAAATTATTACAATACCAAGCATAAAGATGTGTGCTACAGCATCTCTACGCACAACGAAAAAGATGCCCGTGCCGTAGAAAAGGCATTGAAGAAAAAAATGTAACGGCTATCCGAACCCGTTGAAACAGCATAGGATTTTAACACTGCAGGCCGTCTGAAATTTGTTTTCAGACGGCCTGCAGTTTATCGGTGATCAGGTTCCGCGCCTATTCGGGCCGCATCTGCGGGAACAGAATCACATCGCGGATAGACGGCGCGTCGGTAAGCAGCATCACCAGGCGGTCCAGCCCGATGCCGCTGCCGCCCGTTGGCGGCAGGCCGTATTCCATGGCGCGGATATAATCGGCGTCGTAGTGCATGGCTTCGTCGTCGCCCGCGTCTTTCTGCGCCACTTGTGCTTTGAAGCGCGCGGCTTGGTCTTCGGGGTCGTTCAACTCGGAATAACCGTTGGCCAGTTCGCGGCCGACAATAAACAGCTCGAAGCGGTCGGTCAAGCCGGGCTTGGTGTCGGAAGCGCGCGCCAGCGGCGACACTTCCACAGGGTAGTCGATAATGAAAGTGGGGTTCCACAATTTGCTCTCGGCGCAACCTTCAAACAAAGCCAGTTGCAGGCTGCCGATGCCGGGCGACGGTGGGATTTTTTCGCCGTGTTTCACGATTTCCTGTTTCAGCCACGCTTCGTCGTGCAGCTGTTCGTCGGTGTAGTGCGGGTTGTATTTTTTGATGGCTTCGAGAATGGTTAAGCGTTCAAACGGGCTTTCCAAATCGACTTCTTTGCCGTTGTAGCTGATCTTGGCCGTTCCGCACACGGTTTGCGCGGCATGGCGGATTACGCCTTCGGTCATTTCCATCATGCGCTCGTAGGTGCAGAAGGCTTCGTAAAACTCCATCATGGTGAATTCGGGGTTGTGGCGCGTGCTCATGCCTTCGTTGCGGAAGCTGCGGTTGATTTCAAACACGCGTTCCAAGCCGCCCACCACCAAGCGTTTCAGATACAGCTCGGGCGCAATACGCAGGTAAAGCGGCATATCGAGCGTGTTGTGGTGGGTAACGAAAGGCTTGGCCGTGGCGCCGCCCGGAATCGGGTGCATCATCGGGGTTTCCACTTCCAGATAACGCTCGCCCACCATATAGTTGCGCACGGCTTGGATAATCTGGCTGCGTTTGATAAAAGTATCGCGCGAGGCGGCGTTGGTAATCAGATCGGCATAACGCCGGCGGTATTTCTGCTCTTGGTCGGTGAGGCCTTTGTGTTTGTCGGGCAGCGGGCGCAGCGATTTGGTGAGCAAGTGCAGCTTGGCGGCGCGCACGGTCAACTCGCCGTGGTTGGTTTTAAACAGCGTGCCTTCCACGCCGATGATGTCGCCCAAATCCCAATGTTTGAAGGCATTGTGCGCCTCTTCGCCCACGCCCTGATTGTTCACATACACCTGAATCTGGCCGCTCACGTCTTGCACGGTGGCGAAACTGGCCTTGCCCATGGCGCGTTGCAGCATCATGCGGCCGGCGATTTTCACGGGGATTGCCTGCGGGTCGAGTCCGGCTTTTTCCACTTCGCCGTATTGCGCCTGCAAATCGCCGGCAAAGGCGTCGCGTTTGAACTGATTCGGGAAGGCGGTGCCTTGTTTGCGGATTTCGTTGAGTTTTTCGCGGCGCAGGGCGATGATTTGGTTTTCGCTCAACTGCGGCTCTTCGGTGAGGGGGGTATGTTGTTCGCTCATGGGGTTTCCAAAAAAATGTCAGGCTGTAACAGCCTGATAAAGTTGATTTTGGGCGTTATTTTACGCTTTTTCATCTGTTTTTACTATGTTGAAGGCCGTCTGAAAACTTATCTTTCAGACGGCCTTTGCATATCGGCGCTTTTTAAGCGATCAGCGCCATCACTTCGTTTGAAGCCAACGTTTTGTCTGTAAATTCAAACGCTGAGACCTTTGCAAAATACCTAAAACCCCATCCAAACGGTTACCCGAACAATCAAGTAACCGTTTGGATGGGGTTTTAGGTATTTTGCAAAGGTCTCAGGCCTGCTCTTTATTACTATGTGAGGCTTGGCCATAAAAATAATCAGGAAGGTTTGCAGGAGCCGATGCCGGATCAAGAACTTGTACAGGCGTTTGGCTTCTGCCGTAAATGGTTTGGCCGCATAAACATTAAAAGAAAAGATCAAAGCAGTGCAGGCAACTGCTATGGATTATACTTTCATAATTTTAATTCTTTGAAATGAATAACCAAAATGTTCAAGCAGTGTATGTCCCCATTATCGCTCAGTCAATACCGCCCACTGTGGGGTATCGAACAAATGCGGTTGCCCATTGTTTTACCCCCTTTATATTTGACATCAGGATTTCAGACGGCCTGAAAGATTTTGCAAAACTGCGGGACAATGCTTGCATTTGCACACCGGCTATGTCGGCAGACCCTAGGGTCTGTTGACAATTAGCGCAACGGCGGTATTTTTGGTCAAAAATCCCCGTCTGCGGCGTTAGGTAGCGTAGCGGACTTGCGAAGCTAAAATGCTCGCAAGGTGTCCAACCTTGCTGCGCTTTTTGCCTTGCATACGCGGTTTTTACCTCAAAAAACCGCTTCGCCGGCCAATTGTCAACAGACCCTAGGCCGCCCGGTGTTTTACAACTTCGCCAAAACATCTTCCGCCAGTTCCTGCAACACTTCGCCTGCGGGGCGTCCGGTCGGTTTCAGGTTTACGGTAACGTGTGCCATACCTTGTTCTTTCTGTTCCTGCCAGAATGCCAGCAAGCCTTTTGCACCGCCACACAGATAGATATTGTTAAACAGTTTTGCCTCTTGATTGCGGTCTTCGGTGAGCTCCACAAAATTCGTATAGCCGAACGGATGCCATGCGCCGTCTTGGTTTAACTCCGCCAAGGTTTGCACGATTTTTTTCGTGTCGTTCGGGTTCACACCGTGCCAAATCCACGCATCGGCGGTATTGGCAAGCCAATCCAATTCTTGGCGGGCGCGCCCTATCGCCACCATTGGCAGGCGGTTTGCCGTTTTCGGCACGAAGTCAATATCACCGTTTAAATTGCCGTAATGGTTGCCTTGGAACTGCTAAAACGAATCTTGCTGAACAACCTCAACCAAACCGAGTTTTTTATCAATAAAGCAATGGGCTGGATTTTGTGTGATTATTCCAAAACCAATCCCGAATGGGTGAGGGTGTTTATCGCCGAAAACAAAGCGGGCTTGTCCCAACTGACTGTCAGAAAAGCAGAAAAGTATTTGTAGTTGCCCTGCAAGCGGTCAGATTTCTACCCGCTGCGCCCGCACTTCGTGTCGTCCATGGCGGGCGTGTTGGAGACGGTTCTATGGCAACTTATCGTGCTATGCAATGATTTTATTGCCGTATCAGGCAGGAGTAGTTTGTAAATTTTTTAATAAAAACGACCGCTTGTTGAGACGGAAAGCCGTCTGAAACAACCTTT
>NZ_JAUMUI010000010.1 GCF_030530745.1 Neisseria sp.
GCGGCCGTACCGTAGGTGCCGGCGTGGTATCTTCCATCATCGCTTAATGTGAAGGATATAGATAAATGGCAAACCAAAAAATCCGTATCCGCCTGAAAGCGTATGATTACAGTCTGATCGACCGTTCTGCCCAGGAAATTGTTGAAACTGCCAAACGCACCGGTGCCGTGGTAAAAGGCCCGATTCCGTTGCCGACCAAAATCGAGCGTTTCAACATTCTGCGGTCGCCTCACGTGAACAAAACTTCACGCGAACAGTTGGAAATCCGTACCCACCTGCGCCTGATGGATATCGTGGACTGGACAGACAAAACAACTGATGCTTTGATGAAACTCGACCTGCCCGCAGGTGTAGATGTGGAAATCAAAGTGCAGTAATTTAGGTTGTAAATCTGAAACAAAACCCCGCAAGGCTTGGCTTTGCGGGGTTTTTTTAACAGTTTTCAGACAACTGGGAAGAGTTCTTTGCAAAGGCCTCAGGCCGTCTGAAATGCTTTATGGTAAAACTACTAAGAACTGGTACAGCGTTTTGGCTGCCAGTCTTGTCGTCTTATATATCGGCACTGTCTGCAGCAGGTCGTCGCTTTCCCGGTACAGTTGGGTAATTGGGTGCAGTCTGGGTTTTCATACGGGTGGGGATGCATTTTATTCCGACAGCCGTTTGTTTTTTGAGGTGTATTTTTTCAGTGCAGCGGCTCACATCTTATTCAGACGGCCTTTTGTAATACGCCTATCCTCCTGCTTTACGCTGCCTGCCGTAATCCGCTGCAGCGGTAAACAGGGCGTCGGTTGAGGAGTTGAGTGCAGTTTCGGCGGAGTCCTGCACCACGCCGATGATAAAGCCCACCGCAACCACCTGCATGGCCACGTCGTTGGAAATACCGAACAGGCTGCATGCCAGCGGGATCAGCAGCAGTGAGCCGCCTGCTACACCTGATGCGCCTGCCGCACTCACCGTGGCCACCAGGCTAAGCAGCAGTGCAGTGGCGAAGTCGATCTGAATGCCTTTCGTGTAAGCGGCAGCCATAGACAGCACTGTGATGGTTATCGCCGCACCGGCCATGTTCATGGTAGCTCCCAGCGGAATCGAAATCGAATAAGTGTCCTCATGCAGGCCGAGTTTTTTAGCCAGCGCCATGTTCACGGGAATATTGGCTGCGGAAGAGCGGGTGAAAAAGGCGGTAACACCGCTTTCGCGCAGGCAGGTAAGTACCAGCGGGTAGGGATTTTGACGGATTTGCGTCCACACGATAAGCGGGTTGACCACCAGTGCGACAAACAGCATGCAGCCGAGCAGCACCGCCAACAGGCGGGTATAGCCGAGAAGTGCGTCAAACCCTGTTTCGGCAATGGTTGACGACACCAAGCCGAAAATGCCCAAAGGTGCGAAGCGGATCACCCATTTCACCACTTTCGACACCGCTTCGGCGAAATCAGCAACCATGGTGCGGGTGTTTTCCGATGCATTGCGCAGTGCAAAACCGAGTATAACCGCCCAAGCCAAAATGCCGATGTAGTTGGCATCGGCAATCGCCCCCACGGGGTTGGATACCAGATTCATTAACAGGGTTTTCATCACTTCCACAATACCTGAAGGAGGTGTGGTGCCTACATCGCCCGCGGTAACCAGTGCGATTTCGGTGGGGAACAAAAAACCGGCAACCACAGCACAAAACGCAGCTGAAAATGTGCCTACGGCATAAAGCAGGATAATCGGCCTGATATGTGCTTCACGGCCTTGCCGGTGCTGAGCGATGGCCGCTGTTACCAGTACGAACACCAGCACCGGTGCCACCGCTTTGAGCGCGCCCACAAACAAACTGCCCAACAGGCCGGCGGCCTGACCTGTCGAAGGCGACAGCCATGCCAGCACCATGCCCAAAACCAGCCCTACCACAATCTGCTTTACCAAGCTGATGCGGTTGACGGCATCTATCACGGGATTTCCGCTTGCCATGATTCGTCCTTTTATAAACGTTAAAAAAGGCTAATATTCTAAAATAAAACCCCTTCTCAAGCTATGCTTGCTAAAATACGGCACAAAAATCTATAAATATATTTATTTTGAAATAAAATTTCTAAATTTTGAAATTTTATCCGTTAAAACGGATGATTTTAAAACTGAAGCCGAATAAAACGGCAAGCTGCCCTTTTCTGCCTGCTGAAAACAGTCAATACGGTAATCAATTCAATTTTCAGGGTTATCCGGCAGCCACCCCTGCCGACAACAGCCGAAACAATGCTAAAATTGCCGCCAGATTGCCGTCTGTTTTCCAAACTGTGCAAACCCTATGAAAAAACACACCGCCTCCCTGCTGTTTTCCACCCTGTCGCTCGCCTGTATGCAGGCGTTTGCGGCCGAACCTGCGCCCGAAGATTATGTGCGGATTAAAAAAACCGAGAAAAAAACCGCCGGAGCAGACGACGAAAAGCTGCCGGTAAAATATCCGGTGGAAATCCGCACCGACGATAAAGAAGTGAAAGCCATGATCGAAGAATACCTGCCGCTGATTACCCAGCAGCAGGAAGAGGAGCTCGACGGCGAGCAGATGGGCTTTCTGGCTGAAGAAGCGCCCGGCGATGTGCAGACCATGCTTAAAACCAAAGGTTACTTCAAGAGCAAGGTAACAGTATCGCCGTCGGGTTATGGTTATGTGGTTGATGTCGCACCCGGACCGCGAACCAGAATCAACAATGTGGGCGTAGCCATCGTGGGCGATGTGATGCAAGATCCCGATTTGGCGCAGTATTACAAAAGCGCCATGGAAAATTGGTCGCTGCCTGTAGGCGGTTATTTCGATCAAAGCCGGTGGAGTAGCAGCAAAACCTCGGTGCTTTCTGCTGTTACGCGCAAAAAATACCCGCTGGCCAAGCTCTCGCAAACCCAGGCTACCATCAACCCCGACACCCACACCGCCGATTTGAACGTACTGGTAGAAAGCAACCGGCCCGTTTATTTCGGCGACATCCATATCAGCGGCACCAAACGCTATCCCGAAAGCGTAGTGCGCGGCATGGCGCAGTTTCAGCCCGGCTCCCCCTACGATTTGGACCAACTTCTCGACTACCAACAGGCGCTGGAGCAGGACAACCATTATTCGGGGGCATCGGTTCAGGCAGATTTCGACAATATGCAGGGCGACCGTGTGCCGGTGAGGGTGTCGGTTGAAGAAATGAAGCGGCACAAATTCGAGGCGGGCGTGCGTTATGACTCGGAATACGGTGTGGGCGGCCGTTTGGGCTACGATTACTACAATCTGTTCAACCGCGGCTACATCGGCTCGCTGGTGGCGGATGCCGACAGATACGAAACCACATTGGCCGCCGGTATCAGCCAGCCGCGAAAAAACAACGGCCATTATTTCACCAGCAATGTGGCCTACACCCGCTCCACTACCCAAAACCTCGAAAAACACGCCGTGAGCAGCGGCATCTGGCGTGTGCGCGACCGCAACAACATCGAGTCGCGCATCGGCTTGGAATTCCTCACCGAAAGCCGCCGCGTACCGGATACCGATTACGATTTGGGGCGCAGCCACGCCACCATGCTTACCGCCTCGTGGAAAAGGCAGGAAATCGAAACTGTTTTGCGTCCTGAAAACGGCTATTATCTCGACGGCAAAGTCGGCGCCACCTTGGGCTCGCTGCTTTCTTCCACCGCCATGGCACGTGCGCGGGCTGCCGCAGGTTATTATTTCACGCCCGAAAACAAGAAAATCGGCACGTTTATCGCACGCGGCCAAGTCGGTTACGTGTATGCCCGAGAAGACCAAGAAGTGCCTTCTTCGCTGCAGTTCCGCACCGGCGGGGCCACCTCGATACGCGGTTACGAACTTGACAGCATCGGCTTGGCCGGCCCCAATAATTCAGTGCTGCCCGAGCGCGCGCTGGCGGTAGCGAGCTTTGAATACCAATACCCGGTAAGCAAGAGCTTTTCCGCCGCCGTGTTCCACGATATGGGTGATGCCGCACTCAACTTCAAACAAATGTCGCTGAAACACGGCACAGGCGTAGGCGTACGCTGGTTCAGCCCTGTGGCGCCGTTTTCGTTCGACGTCGCCTACGGGCACCACGATAAAAAACTGCGCTGGCACATCAGCTTGGGCACCCGCTTCTAAAATGCACACCTTCACGCTTCAGGCCGTCTGAAAACATAATCCAAATCATGGAACACTAGGTTTTCAGACGGCCTTGCAACCGAAAAATGAAAACAGGTCATACGATATGAATTCACAACCCGACGCAACCGTCATCCCGCCCGATGCCGCGCCTGCACCGGACAGGGGGCCGTCTGAAAACAAGCCTGAAAAAAGCCTGTGGCGGCGGATGCTTTGGGCGTTTTTTCTGATTTTTCTGCTGCTGGTTGCCGCGGTTACAGGTGCAGCGGCATGGCTGGCCGGCACAGAATCGGGACTGCGTTACGGCCTGTATAAAATCCCCTCGTGGTTCGGTGTGAACATCAGCTCGAAAACCCTGCAAGGCACGTTGTGGAAAGGCTTTCACGGCGACGGCTGGCGCGTGGAAACCGAAGGTGCAGATGTGGATATCACCCGTTTGTCTTTCAGCTGGAACCCGCGCGAACTCGCACAAACCAAACTGCACATCAAACACCTGATTGCGGGCGACATTCAAATCGTTACCAAACCCGTGCCGCCGTCTGAAAAAAAACCGGCATCCGGCCTGCCCGAAAGCGTGAGCCTGCCTGTTGAAGCGGCGCTCGACAAACTCGAAACCGGAAAAATCAGCGTAGGCTCGCGCGCCGACCGCCAAACCGTTTACCTCAACCGTTTGAGCGCATCGTATGTTTACAACCACCAACTGCACAGCCTGAAACTGGCCGACCTGCAAACCCCGTGGAACACCGCATCGGGCAGCGCCACCCTCGGCGTGAAAAGCCCGTTTGCCCTCAACGCCGCCATTTACGGCCAAGGCGAACTCGACGGACGGGCCATCGACGCCCAAACCCGCCTGTGGGGCAGCCTGCGCGATATGGAAACCGACATCCGCATCGACGGCGACAATGTGCGCCTGCATGCCGAATCAGTGCTGCACCCGTTTGCCGCCAAACTCAACGACAAAATCAAACTGGTGCAGGTAAAAGGCTTCAATATCAACCCGCAGGCGTTTTTATCCACCCTCCCGGAGTCCCTGCTCGAATTCGACGCCACCGTGGTGCCCTCGTTTGAGAAAGGCCTCGCACTCGAAGGTTCCGTCGACTTGGCCAACCGTGCGCCCAAACCGGCCGATGCGGACGGCATACCCGTGCGCGAACTGGTAGGCAACTTCACCGTCAACGACAACGGCCTGATTAAAATCCAAGACACGTCCGCGAAGCTGATGCAGAAAGGCACCGTAAACCTCGCCGGCAACATCGACACCGCCAAACAGCAGCTTGCGCTGGCCGCCGCCCTGCGCAACATCAGCGCCGCCGATGCCGTACAGCAACAACTCGAGGGCAGCCTCAACGGCACCATCACCCTGAGCGGAGCCTTCAGCAATCTTGAAACCGGCTGGGATTTAAACACCGGCAACGCCCTTTCAGACGGCCTGATCCGAATGAACACAGATGCGGAAAACGGCCAGCAGACCATCTTGTTCAAACATGCCCGCATACGCCCCGTCAACGGCGGCGAAGTCAGCGCCGAAGGTTCGCTGGAGCTGTTTAAAAACCAGGCCCTGAAGCTGGCCGTTACCGGAAAAAACTTCAACCCCGCCAAACTCAACAAACAGTTTCCCGAAGGCAACGTGAACGGCACCGCCAACCTCAACGGCGAAATCACCAACCAAAAATACGGCGGCAAAATGCAGTTCGGCCCCAGCACCCTCTCCGGTGTGGCCTTGCGCGGCAGTGCCGACGTTTTATATGAGAAAGATCACCTTGCCCGTGCAACCGCCGACATTTTATTAGGCAGCAACAGCATCAAAACCAACGGCAGCTTCGGCAAAAAAGGCGACCGTTTGAACATCGACATCAACGCTCCCGACCTCGGCCGTTTCGGTTTCGGCATGGCGGGGCTGCTGACAGCCAAAGGCTATATTGCAGGCGATATTAAAAAACTCGAAGCCGATTTGGCCGGACAGGCCCGCAACCTGCGTGTGGCGGGGGCTGCACAGGCAGATTCGCTGGATTTCAAACTCAAAGGCTCGCCCGATTACAACCTGCCCGTAAAAATCGAGCTGAAAGGCAGCCGCATCCGTGTGGGCGGCAGCCAGCCCACCGTGATTGATGCAGTCAATTTGTTTGCCGACGGTACCGGACGCCGCCACCGTATACACGGAGGCAGCAGCCTTTCGTTCGACGGCAAGCCCTACAAACTCGAAATCGACGCCAACGGCGGGTTGGACGACAAACAGCAATGGAAAGGCACGCTCAGCGTGTTCGACATCAGCGGCGCCTTCAACCTCAAACTGCAAAACCGCATCAACCTTGAAGCAGGTGCGGAACGTGTAGCCATGACCGCCGCCCGCTGGAGCGCGATGGGCGGCAGCCTCAACCTTGAAAACTTCGTGTGGGACAAGAAAAACGGCATCACTACCAAAGGCCGTGCCGATAACCTCGAAATCGCACAACTGCACAATTTCTATACTCCGCCCGTGCAGCATAATCTGGTTCTGTCGGGCGACTGGGATTTGTCGTACAGCCAAAATGCCCGCGGCTACCTCAACATCCGCCGCCAAAGCGGCGACGTGGAACTGCCTTACCGGAAACAGATGCTCGGCCTGAGCGCGCTTTCGCTCAACACCCGCTTTCAAAACGGCCGTATCGACAGCACGCTCGACGGCGTAACCGGCTACGGCAAGCTCGACGGCAACCTGGTTGTCAGCCAGCAGTTCGGCAACGATATCAAACTCGCCCCCATCAGCGGCAAAATCAGCATCAGCGCGCCCAATCTCGAAACCTTCCGCAATTTCCTGCCCGTGGGCCAGAGCCTGCGCGGCAACCTGCTCGGCACAGCCACCATCGGCGGCCGCGTCGGCCAGCCGCAGTTTAACGGCACGCTCAACGGCAACGACCTTTATTACCGCAACCAAGAATTGGGCCTGATACTCGACAACGGCATTTTGCGTTCGCGCATACAGGGCCAGTCGTGGATTATCGACAATCTGCGCTTCCACCGCGGCGGCACCGTCGAACTCAAAGGTATAGTGGGGCTGAACAATGCCGAGCCAAACGTTAATGTGGATTTGGTGTTCAACAAATATAACGCACTCGACAAACCCAACCGCCGCCTCACCCTCAGCGGCAACGCCAAAATGCTCTACACCGAAACCGGCGGCGTTACCCTGAACGGTACGCTCAAGGCCGACTCCGGACACTTCGGCTTCCAAAAGTCGGCTATGCCGGTATTGGACGAAGACGTGGTCGTATTGGGCGAGCCCGAAAAACAGCCTGTTGCCTCCACCCCCGTCAACATGGATTTAACGCTTGATTTGAACAACAGCCTGCGTTTTAGCGGAGAAGGGTTAAACGTTACCTTGGGCGGCAGGCTCAGGCTGACTGCCAAGCCCGGCGAGACCGTGCAGGGTGTGGGCACGGTGAATGTGGTTAAAGGCCGCTACAAAGCCTACGGCCAGGATTTGGACATCACCAAAGGCCACATCTCGTTTGTCGGCCCCCTTTCCGATCCCAACCTCAATATCCGCGCCGAGCGCCGCCTCTCGCCCGTGGGCGCGGGGGTGGAAGTTTTGGGCAGCCTCAACAATCCGCGCATTTCGCTGGTGGCCGACGAAGCCATGAGCGAAAAAGACAAACTATCATGGTTGATTCTTAACCGTGCCAGCAGCGGCAGCGACGGCGACGAAGCCGCCCTTTCCGCCGCCGCCGGCGCGCTTCTGGCAGGCCGTGTCAACGACAAACTGGGCTTGGTCGACGATTTCGGCTTCACCAGCAAACGCAGCCGCAATGCCCAAACGGGCGAGCTGAATCCTGCCGAACAGGTGCTCACCGTGGGCAAACAGCTCACCAACGATCTGTATATGGGCTACGAATACGGCGTGGGCAGCGCCGAGCAGTCGGTCAAACTTGTTTACCAGCTCTCCCGCGCCGTGCAGGCTGTGGCCCGCGTCGGCAACGTATCGTGGGGCGGCGAGGTGAAATACAGCATACGTTTCGATTAAACAGCAGCCCGTTAAACCACAGGCCGTCTGAAAATGTTTCAGACGGCCTGATTCTTTAATAAACACCGAATACCGAGGCGGTTATATTTCCTGCACTGTTTCCGCTATCCTCTCGGCCATTCTGCGGCTGGCGCCGCGGTGTTTGCCCACAAATGCTTCGGCGCAGGCGGCGTAGCGGCCGCGCGTTTCTGCGTCGGCCAGCCATTGCGCCGTGGTGTATTGCCATTCTTGCGCACTGAACACCTGCTTGGCCGCGCCCGCTTCCACCGCACCACGGGCGGCGGCGGCAAAATTGTAGGTGGAAGGGCCGAACAGGGTCGGCACGCCGCAGGCCACGGGCTCGATCAGGTTCTGGCAGCCGGAGTCGACCAGGCTGCCGCCTACAAACGCCACATCGGCGGCCAGATAATAAGCCATCATTTCGCCCATGCTGTCGCCTATCCATACTTGGGTGTCGGCGGCAACTGCTTCATTATCGCTGCGTTTTTGGGCTTTAAATCCCAAGCGCACCGCCGTATCGTAGGCCGTCTGAAAACGTTCGGGGTGGCGCGGCACGATAACCAGCAGGGCGCTGCCGTGATAGGCGCGCCACGCCTGCAACAGCAGTTCGGCCTCGTCCGTGCCTTTGTGCTCGCGCGTGCTGGCGCACACCACCACCGGGCGGCTGCCGGTGCGGCTGCGGAAAAGCGATGCTAGTTCGTGCATATCGCCGGTGGGGGTGATATCGTATTTGGTGTTGCCGCAAACGTGCACGTTAGACGCGCCGATCAAATGCAGCCGTTCGGCATCGGCGGCGGTTTGCGCGTAGCAGCCGCGCAGGGTCTGCATGGCCGGTTCGACCAAACGGCGCACTTTCAAATAGCCGTTTTGCGATTTTTCCGACAGCCTTGCGTTGGCGAGGAACAGCGGCACGTTTTCTTCGGCGCAGCCGTGCATCAGGTTGGGCCAGATTTCGGTTTCCATCAGTATGCCGAAGAGGGGGCGGTGTTCCTGCAAAAACCGGCGCACCCATTCGGGTTTGTCGTAGGGCAGGTAGCGGCATTGCGCGTCGGGGTAAAGCGCTTCGGCGGCGGCGCGGCCGGTGGGGGTCATTTGGGTGAGCAGCAGCGGCGCATCGGGAAAATAGCCGCGCAGTTCGCGAATCAGCGGTTCGGCGGCGCGGGTTTCGCCCACCGATACGGCGTGAACCCAAACCGGCTGCTGCACGGGGTTTTGCTGCGTGCTGCCGAAACGTTCGCCCCAATATTCAAGGTAGGCTGGGGCGCGGGCTCCGCGCTTTTGCAGGTAGCGGCGGATGAAAAACGGTGCGATGTGCCAAAGCTGTGTGTAAAACCAACGTGTTGTGTCCATGAGTATTCCGCATAAAAACGTGGGTTTAATTGTAGCGGATTTGCAAGGGGCGGATAAGGGTGGCAGAAGCAGGGGGTCGGAGGGCCTGCCTACGGTATCCTCATGCCGTCTGAAAATGTTTTCAGACGGCCTTTTACTCGGTTTTACTTTTTGCCGTGAGGCTGGTGTGTTTGATAAAAATTTGTTTATTTTCAAAAAATTATATCGTTAAAATTAAAAATGCCCACCAGTGGCGGTGCTTGAATCCGGCAACGAAAAATACTATTCTGAAATTCGGGTTTTAGGGAGTGTAGTCAGAATGCTTGTGAAGCGGTTTTTTGAGGGAAAATCCGCAAATGCAAGGCAAAAAGCGCAGCAAGATTTGGACATCTTGCGAGCATTTTAGCTTCGCAAGTCCGCTACGCTACCTAACGCCGCAGATGCGGATTTTAACCAAAAATACCGCCGCAACGCTTTTTGACTGCACTCCCTAAGCCCGCTTTCAAAAAAACAGGAGAAATATCATGGCAAAAAATCTGAATGTGTTTGATCAAGAATATGGCCTGCTGATTAACGGCGAATGGACCAAAGGCAGCAAAGGCGAAACTATCGTTTCATACAACCCCGCCAACGGCGAGGCTTTGGCCAAGTTTGTAGATGCCTCAAACGAAGACGTTGACGCGGCCGTGGCTGCCGCACAGGAAGCTTTCAAAACCTGGCGCAAAACCACTGCCGCCGAGCGTGCCGCCATCCTCAACAAAATCGCCGACGTTATCGACGAAAACGCCGAACTGTTCGCCCTGCAGGAAACGCTGGATAACGGCAAACCCATACGCGAAACACGCGCCGCCGATATTCCGCTGGCTTCCGACCACTTCCGCTATTTCGCAAGTGTAATCCGCGGCGAAGAAGGCACCTGCAACCAGCTCGACGAAGAAGATTTGTCTATCGTATTGCGCGAGCCTATCGGCGTGGTCGGCCAGATTATCCCGTGGAACTTTCCCTTCCTGATGGCCGCCTGGAAAATCGCCCCCGCACTGGCGGCAGGCTGCACCATCGTTATCCACCCTTCTTCAAGCACTTCGCTGAGCCTGCTCTCGTTTGCCCAAAAAGTAAACCACCTGCTGCCCAAAGGCGTGCTGAACATCATTACCGGCAAAGGCTCGAAATCGGGCGAATATATGCTGCACCATAAAGGTTTCAACAAGCTGGCCTTCACCGGCTCCACCGAAGTCGGCCGCCATATCGGCATCGCCGCCGCCGAAATGCTGATTCCCGCCACGCTCGAATTGGGCGGCAAATCGGCCAATATTTTCTTTGACGATATGCCGTTCGACAAAGCCCTCGAAGGCGCGCAAAAAGGCATTTTGTTCAATCAGGGGCAAGTGTGCTGTGCCGGTTCGCGCATTTTCGTGCAGGAAGGCATCTACGATAAATTCGTTGCCGCCCTTGCCGAAGAATTTAAAAAAGTGAAAGTCGGCCTGCCGTGGGAAGACGACACCCAAATGGGCGCGCAGGTTAACGCCAACCAAGTGGAAACCATTCTGAAATATGTGAAAATCGGCGAACAGGAAGGCTGCCGTATCATCACCGGCGGCAAGAAAGTGGAAGGCGGTTTGGCCAAAGGCGAGTTTGTCGAGCCCACGCTGATTGCCGCCGACAGCAACAGTGCGCGCGTGTCGCAAGAAGAAATCTTCGGCCCCGTAGCCACCGTGATCAAATTCAAAACCGAGGAGGAAGTGGTAAAAATGGCCAATGAATCCGAATACGGCTTGGGCGGCGCGGTATGGAGCAAAGACATCAACCGCTGCCTGCGCGTATCGCGCGCGCTGGAAACCGGCCGCGTTTGGGTGAACTGCTACAACCGCCTGCCCGCAGGCGCACCGTTCGGCGGCTATAAAACCTCCGGCATCGGCCGCGAAACCCACAAAATGATGCTGGCAGCCTATACCCAGGTGAAAAACATCTATATCAGCACCCGCGAGGAACGTGAAGGCCTGTATTAAGCGGGGCACATTAAAGATTATGCCGTCTGAAAACGTTTTCAGACGGCATAATCTTTTTTTTCTTAAATCGGGCGGCTATATGTCCGCATCCGCCGCAGAAGGCTGCGTTCGGATTCAGGTGCTTTTTTCTTTTGTTTCTTCACCGCCGTGCCGTAATTCTTCATATACCGCCTGCTGTGCCAAAACCGAGCCTTCGGGTGCCTGGGAGGTTTCACCGTGCTCCCACGGGGCATTGTCGGGCACTTCTTCGATATGGATGGTTTTGAGCGAATAGTCGGGCTGGTAATACAAATCGTATTTTGCGGCTTTGATAATCGAGAGCATCATCATACTCATGATTACCAGCAGCGGCGCGCCGGCGAAGATAGAGGCCGTCTGAAGCGTGTCGAGCCCGCCGATAAACATCAGCGATGCGGGCAGGATACACAGGGTAAACGCCCAAAACAGCCTGTTCCAACGGTGCGGTTCGCCGTCTACCTCGTGCTGTACCACCGAGGCGAGAATATAGGAAATGCTGTCGAATGTGGTGGCTGTGAAAATAACGGCCAGCACCACAAAAACCCCCACGGCTATTTTTGCCATGGGCAGGGTGTTCAACACGGCGAAAATGGCGGCGGTGGCGCTTTGGTCTTTCAATACCGCAACCACATCAAGCGTTCCGCTTAACTGCAGATACATGCCGTAGTTGCCGAGAATAATGAAAAACACCGCACAACCCAGCGAGCCGTAAAACATTGACCCTATGGTCATCTGGCGGATGGTGCGCCCTTTGGAAATTTTGGCGATAAACAGGCCGATGGTGGGGGCGAATACCAGCCACCATGCCCAATAGAATATTGTCCAGTCTTTCGGGAAACCCGTGTTTTTAAAACCTTGCTGTTCGAAACTCCCGAAAGATTCGGTCCAAGTCATCATGGTGAGTATCTGGGTGAGCGAGCGCCCCAGGCTTTCCAGTCCCACATTAAGGATAAACACAGTGGGGCCTGCTGCCAGCACGAAAACCAGAAACGCGATAGCAAGGTAAAAATTGATGTTGGAAAGCATCTGGATGCCGCCGCGCAGGCCTTGATAGGCGCTATAGGCGAAAATCAGGGTGGTTACCAGCAAAACGCAAAGCTGCGTTGCGATGCTGTTTGAAATACCGAAAAGCTCAAACAAACCTTCGGCAATCATCGGTGAGGCCAAGCCCAGTGTGGTGGCGCCGCCACCTATCATGCCGAATATGAAAAACACGTCTATCAGCCGCCCCCAGTTGCTCTTGGTGAAATTTTCACCCAAAAGCGGCATCAGGCTCTGGCTTACCTTTAACACGGGCGAATTGCGCACATGGGCGAAATAAGCGATGGATACGGCGGGTACAAGGTAAATCGCCCAAGCAACAGGCCCCCAGTGAAACAGGCCGTACGTGCTTGCCCAGCGCACGGCGTCGGGCGATCCGGGTGTCAGGCCGAACGGCGGACCCTGCCAGTAATACACCCATTCGACAACACCCCAGTAAAGGATGCTGGCACCGATGCCGCCGCAAAACATCATCGCCGCCCATGATCCTGTTTTAAATTCAATTTCATCTTCCGGTTTGCCCAGTTTGATGTTGCCGATGTCGGAAAAAGAAATGTAAACGACAAAAATAAACGCCAAAACGCCGAAGGCCAGATAGCCCACGCCGAGTTTGTCGGTTACAAACGATTTGGTAAGCGCCACCCACTCGGCACCCTGCTGCGGAAATGCCACCAACGGTGCAGTAATGGCAAACAGGATTACCAATACGCCGAAAAACGTGAATTTGTCGATGCGGGTATCGGGCGTGCTGCCTTCCCCGTGCGGCTGAAAGTTTTTATCGGCGTCAAACATGCCTAAATGGCGGTAGGAAAGACGGTTCGGTGCGGGTTTGTAACGGAACTTGATACGCTTTGAATTATGATCGGACGGGTTGGGGTTGTGATTTTGAACAGACAATGTTGGCTCCTTGGTTTTGGTTATTTCGTGAGTGCAATGTCGGTTTCCTGCGCAAACTTCCCAAACATGAAAAAACCTGTTACGGCAACATGCTGCTTCATTTGCGTGCGGTGCCTTAAATCGTGCGGCGGCCGTTACGGGGAAGCGGTAAATATTGTTTTTTAATGTAACAAACAGCCTGCAAAAGAAGCAGTTGTATTATAGCATACATATATATCACTGATTATTAACAATAAAATATTAAACTGCTGCTTTTGGGTTTCATTGCGGGCTTGGGCTGTCTGAAACGGCGGGAAATCCTTGGTGCAGAAAACGCTTCCCGCATGAGGCACTGATAAAAACCATGTGAAGCATAAGGGCTTTCCCGCTTGCAGCAGCGCCCGATAATTAATAGTATCAACGGTTCGCCGTGTATGCCCGCGCATACCCGCCCCCATCAATCCCGATAAGGAGAACATAATGACCTATACCCTGCCCGAACTCGGTTATGCCTACGATGCATTGGAACCCCATTTCGACGAAATGACCATGAACATCCACCACAGCAAACACCATCAAGCATATGTGAACAACGCCAACGCCGCGTTGGAATCGCTGCCCGAATTCGCCGCACTCAGCCCCGAAGAGCTGGTGGCGCGGCTGAACGAGCTGCCCGCCGACAAGCAAACCGTATTGCGCAACAACGCCGGCGGCCACGTCAACCACACTTTCTTCTGGAAAAACCTGAAGAAAGGCACCGAATTGAAAGGCGCGCTGAAAGAAGCCATCGAACGCGATTTCGGTTCGGTTGATGCCTTTAAGGCCGAGTTCGAAAAGGCCGCAGCCGGCCGTTTCGGTTCAGGTTGGGCGTGGCTGGTGCTCGACGGCGGCAAATTGAAAGTGGTTTCTACCCCCAACCAAGACACCCCGCTGATGGGTGAAGCCGTTGCCGGCTGCAAAGGCTACCCGATTATCGGTTTGGACGTATGGGAACACGCCTATTATCTGAAGTTCCAAAACCGCCGCCCCGACTACATCAAAGAGTTCTGGAACGTGGTAAACTGGGACGAAGCCGCCAAACGTTTCGAATCCCAATAATCTGCCGTACGAACGATAAAGGCCGTCTGAAACTTTTTCAGACGGCCTTTAAACCAAAGGCAATCCTGCCGTGCAGCTGCACAAGAAAGTTCCTATTTACACAAATTTAGTTTATGATTTGAAAACTACGCAGCACTACAATGTGCGGTAAACCCAGAAGAAAAACCACTAAAAGGAACAACGAGATGTTAGAAGCCTATCGCAAAGCCGCCGCAGAGCGCGAAGCTCTGGGCATCCCCGCCCTCCCGCTTACTGCACAGCAAACCGCCGGTCTGGTGGAGCTGCTGAAAAACCCGCCTGCAGGCGAAGGAGAGTTTCTGGTAAACCTGCTCGCCAACCGCGTGCCGCCCGGCGTGGACGACGCATCCAAAGTGAAAGCCTCGTTCCTGGCCGCCGTTGCCGAAGGCAGCGCACAAAGCCCGCTGATATCGCCCGAATACGCCACCGAGCTTCTGGGCACCATGCTCGGCGGTTACAACATCCACCCGCTGATTGAGCTTCTCGACAACGACAAACTGGCGCCGATTGCCGCCGAAGGGTTGAAACACACCCTGCTGATGTTCGATTCTTTCCACGACGTGAAGGAAAAAGCCGACAAAGGCAACCCGCACGCCAAAGCCGTGCTGCAGTCGTGGGCCGACGCCGAATGGTTTACCTCGCGCGAAAAAGTGCCCGAAAAAATCACCGTAACCGTATTCAAAGTCGACGGCGAAACCAACACCGACGACCTCTCCCCCGCGCCCGATGCCTGGAGCCGCCCCGATATTCCGCTGCACGCGCTGGCCATGCTGAAAAACCCGCGCGACGGCATCAGCCCCGACAAACCCGGCGAAGTCGGCCCCATCAAACTGTTGGAAGAATTAAAAGCCAAAGGCCACCCCGTTGCCTATGTGGGCGACGTGGTCGGCACCGGTTCTTCGCGCAAATCCGCCACCAACTCGGTAATCTGGCATACCGGCTTGGATATTCCCTTCGTGCCGAACAAACGTTACGGCGGCGTGTGCCTGGGCGGCAAAATCGCGCCGATTTTCTTCAATACCCAAGAAGATTCGGGCGCACTGCCGATTGAAGTGGATGTTTCCGCGCTGAAAATGGGCGACGTGGTCGATATTCTGCCCTATGAAGGCAAAATCGTGAAAAACGGCGAAACCGTTGCCGAATTTCAGCTGAAATCGCAAGTATTGCTCGACGAAGTACAGGCCGGCGGCCGTATCAACCTGATTATCGGCCGCGGCTTAACCGCCAAAGCCCGCGAAGCGCTGGGCTTGCCCGCCTCCACCGAATTCCGCCTGCCCCAAGCGCCTGCCGAAAGCAAGGCCGGTTTCTCGCTGGCGCAGAAAATGGTCGGCCGTGCCTGCGGCCTGCCCGAAGGGCAGGGCGTGCGCCCCGGCACTTACTGCGAACCGCGTATGACCACCGTCGGCTCGCAGGACACCACCGGCCCGATGACCCGCGACGAGTTGAAAGACCTCGCCTGCTTGGGCTTCTCTGCCGACTTGGTGATGCAGTCGTTCTGCCACACCGCCGCCTATCCGAAACCGGTAGACGTAAAAACCCACAAAGAGCTGCCTGAATTTATTTCGACACGCGGCGGCGTGGCGCTGCGTCCGGGCGACGGTGTGATCCACTCGTGGCTCAACCGCCTGCTGCTGCCCGACACCGTCGGCACCGGCGGCGACTCGCATACCCGTTTCCCGCTGGGTATCTCCTTCCCCGCAGGCTCGGGCTTGGTGGCCTTTGCCGCCGCCACCGGCGTGATGCCGCTCGATATGCCCGAATCCGTTCTGGTGCGTTTCAGCGGCAAGCTGCAACCGGGGGTTACCCTGCGCGACCTGGTGAACGCCATTCCGCTGTATGCCATCAAACAAGGCCTGCTGACCGTGGCCAAGGCCGGCAAGAAAAACATTTTCTCGGGCCGTATTTTGGAAATCGAAGGCCTGCCCGATCTGAAAGTGGAACAGGCGTTCGAATTGAGCGACGCGTCTGCCGAACGTTCTGCCGCAGGCTGCACCGTGAAGCTGAACAAAGAGCCGGTAATCGAATACATGAAGTCTAATATCGTGCTGATGAAAAACATGATTGCCGACGGCTATAAAGACCCGCGCACGCTGGAGCGCCGCATCAAAGCCATGGAAGCCTGGCTGGCCGATCCGCAGCTTTTGGAAGCCGATAAAGGTGCCGAATACGCCGCCGTTATCGAAATCAACATGGACGACATCAAAGAGCCGATCGTGGCCTGCCCGAACGACCCCGACGATGTGAAATTCATGTCCGAAGTGTCCGGCACGCCGATCGACGAAGTGTTCATCGGTTCGTGCATGACCAACATCGGCCACTTCCGCGCCGCTTCCAAACTGCTGGAAGGCAAGAGCGACATCCCCGTGCGCCTATGGATGGCGCCGCCCACCAAAATGGACGCGCAAGAGCTGACCAACGAAGGCCACTACGGCGTGCTCGGCCGTGCCGGCGCGCGCATGGAAATGCCCGGCTGCTCGCTGTGTATGGGCAACCAGGCACAAGTGCGCGAAGGGGCAACCGTGATGTCCACTTCCACCCGCAACTTCCCCAACCGTTTGGGCAAAAACACCAACGTGTTCTTGGGTTCTGCGGAATTGGCGGCTATCTGCTCCAAATTGGGCAAAATCCCCACCGTTGAAGAGTATCAGGCCAATATCGGCATCATCAACGAGCAGGGCGATCAGATCTACCGCTACATGAACTTCAACGAAATCGACAGTTACAACGAAGTTGCCGGAAAGGTGAATGTGTAACGGGTGAAACCTTTCAGACGGCCCCGGTAAGGTATTAAGGCCGTCTGAAAAATAAAAACGGAACAGTTAATGCTGTTCCGTTTTTTGTTGGCGCTTTTGCAGAAATCTTATTCCGTATCCGGTAATGCGGCCGAGCCCATGCGGCGCAGGATGATGTTGGTTTTATTGCGCAGGCTTCTGTCGCGCGGGTTTTCGGCGTAATAAAGCGGGCGGGGCACGCGGGCGGCGAGCTGGGCGGCCTGCTGCCTGGTCAGGCTCGCGACCGGTTTTTGATAGAAGTGCTGCGAGGCTGCTTCTGCACCATAAATACCGTAGCCCCATTCGATTACGTTGAGATAAAGCTCGAAGATGCGGTCTTTGCCGGTGGTGGCTTCTATCATGGCGGTAATGGCGGCTTCTTCGGCCTTGCGCCAATAGCTGCGGCTTTCGTTTAAAAACAGGTTTTTTGCCAACTGCTGGCTGATGGTTGATCCGCCTCCGCGGATTCTGCCGCTTTTTTCGTTGCGCTTCATAGCGTGGCGGATGCCGCCCCAGTCGAAACCGCCGTGGGCGGTAAAATTGGCGTCTTCCGATGCAATCAGGGCTTTTTTAAGGTTGGTAGAGATTTGGCCGTAGGGCACCCAGCGGTAATCCAGTCCGACTTTTTTGCCTTTGGCGCTAAAATCGCTCATGCGCATACTCATAAACGCGGTTTTGTGCGGTGCGACGGCGCGGTAGGTGATGATGTTGCCGTACACATAGGCATTAAACAGGATAAACGCCGCAAAAGGCAGTGCGAGCAGCCATTTAATCATTTCAGACGGCCTCTTTCATATAACGGATAACGGGTTTGATATCGGGTGTAAAGCCGCGCCAAAGCCGGTAGGAAAACGCCGCCTGCCCCACCAGCATTCCCAAGCCGTCGGCGGTTTTTTTGGCACCGCTTTGGCGGGCATAATCCAAAAACGCCTGTGCCGCCGTGCCGTACACCATATCGTATGCCAGCTCGCAGATGCCGAACACTTCGGGCGCAACCGCCGGTATTTCGCCACCCAAACTGCCCGAGGTGCCGTTGATGATAATGTCGAAACGGTCGGCGGGCAGGCCGTTTAGCGGTGCCGAACGAACGCCGAAACGCTCCGCCAGCTCCCGCGCTTTGGTTTCGGTGCGGTTGGCGATGGTGATTTCGGCAGGCTGTTGTTGCAGCAGCACGGGCACCACGCCGCGGACCGCGCCGCCCGCACCCAAAATCAGAATGCGCCGGTTTTGCAGGGTGGTTTCCTGCATTTCGGTGATGTCGCTCACCAGCCCGACCCCGTCGGTGTTGTCGCCGAGGAAGCGGCCGCCGCCCAACGGGATAATGGTGTTGACCGCGCCGGCGGCTTCGGCACGCTCGGAATGTTCGCCCACCCAATCATAGGCTTCGGTTTTAAACGGCACGGTAACGTTTGCGCCCAACCCGCCTTCGGCAAAAAAACGTTCGGCGGCTTCGGCAAACCCGCCCAGTTCCGCTAAGATGCGGTCGTATTCAATCCTCACCTTCTCCTGCAAGGCAAATTGCCGGTGGATTTGCGGTGATTTGCTATGGGCTATCGGATTGCCGAAAACGGCATAACGGGGAGGGTGGGCAGACATAGTACGGGCTCCGTGAAAATCAGCGCATTATATCAGGGTGGCTTGATTATGAATCAAAACCGCTTGTTCCCTGCCGCGGTTTTAATGCTGCTGCCAGTCGGATTGTTGACAATTTCTCTGGCGAAAATTATATTTCGGCCAAACAGCAGCCGTTATGCCCCCGGTGTTTTGTGTGAAGAAAGCAAAAAATTATTTTTATCTCAAACCCTTTTCCGGCAGCCTGTGGCAAAATGCCCGTTTTCGGCGCGAAGCAGCAACGCCTGTCCCATTTGCCCTTATTTTTTAAGCTCAGGAGTAGATTATGTCAGTAAAAAACGCAGTCAAGCTGATTGAAGAAAGCGGTGCCCGCTTTGTCGATTTACGCTTTACCGACACCAACGGCAAACAGCAGCACGTTTCCGTACCCGCCCGCATCGTGCTGGAAGACCCCGAAGAATGGTTTGAAAACGGCCAGGCGTTCGACGGCTCGTCTATCGGCGGCTGGAAAGGCGTTCAGGCTTCCGATATGCAGTTGCGCCCCGATGCGGCTACCGCCTATCTCGATCCTTTTTACGATGACGCCACCGTGGTGCTGACCTGCGACGTGGTCGATCCCGCCAACGGCCAAGGCTACGACCGCGATCCGCGATCTATTGCCAAACGTGCCGAAGCTTATCTGAGGTCTTCGGGCATCGGCGACACCGCCTATTTCGGCCCCGAGCCCGAATTTTTTGTGTTCGACGGTGTGGAATATGAAAACCAAATGCACAAAACCCGCTTTGAAATCACTTCCGAAACCGGCGCGTGGTCGGGCGGCAAACATTACGACGGCCAAAACACCGGCCACCGCCCCGCGCTGAAAGGCAACTATCTGAGCCTGGCCCCTGTAGATGCAGGCCAGGATTTGCGCTCGGCCATGGTCAATATTCTGGAAGAAATCGGTATTCCCGTCGAAGTGCACCACGGTGAAGTAGGAACTGGCTGCCAGATGGAAATCGGCACCCGCTTCGATACGCTGGTGCGCCGTGCCGACCAAACCCAAGACATGAAATACGTAATCTGGAACGTGGCGCACAACTTCGGCAAAACAGCCACCTTTATGCCCAAACCGTTGATGGGAGACAACGGCAGCGGCATGCACGTTCACCAATCCATCTGGAAAGACGGCCAAAACCTGTTTGCGGGCGACGGCTACGCAGGCCTCTCCGATACCGCGCTCTACTACATCGGCGGCATCATCAGACACGCCAAAGCCCTGAACGCGATTACCAACCCTTCAACCAACTCCTATAAACGGCTGGTGCCGCATTTTGAAGCACCGGTCAAACTGGCCTATTCCGCCCAAAACCGCTCGGCTTCCATTCGCATTCCGGCGGTAGCCGGCAGCAAAGCCCGCCGTATCGAAGCACGCTTTCCCGATCCGAGCGCCAACCCCTATCTGGCCTTTGCCGCCCTTCTGATGGCCGGTTTGGACGGTATCCAAAATAAAATCCACCCGGGCGATCCTGCCAGCAAAAACCTCTACGACCTGCCGCCGGAAGAAGACGCGCAAATTCCCACCGTGTGCGCTTCACTGGAAGAGGCGTTGCAAGCATTGAAAGCCGACCATGAGTTTCTGACGCGCGGCGGCGTGTTCAGCAAAGACTGGATAGAGAGCTATATTTCTTTCAAAGAAGAAGACGTGCGCCGTATCCGCATGGCGCCGCACCCGTTGGAATTCGAAATGTATTATTCCCTGTAACCGCAGCAACGGCAGAATACCCCGTACAAAAATGCGGGGTATTTTTTTGCAGGGGGTATGTTGTGGCGAAAGTTGAATGGATTGCCAGGGCCGTCTGAAATGCTCGAACCGTCTTCCAAGCGGTTACGGAATACGGCCGGCAATGCTTAACATTGCCATATCATTAAAAAGAAAACCGGAAGAGGATATGAAAATATATTGAATGCCCGCGTGTCCATCATTTTATCCGTTTTCCTATAATACAGGCATACCATATATTCATATTTACAAAATAACTTTATGATTAAATAAGCATAATATAAATATATCATTAATTTTTAACAACAAATTTTTGCAAAAAAAAAACAAAATAAAACGAAACAAAATCATGTATATAACACTCTTATAGGCAAGATTTTCATTTTCAGGTTTATTCTTGATGGAATCTTGTTTCTTGTTTTTAATCTATATTTAAGGAGTTTTATATGACTGCTTTAGCAATGAATGATTTGGGTATGCAGGAACTGACCATGGCCGAACTGGATTTGGTTGCCGGAGGCTGGGATTGGGGTAAAGTAAACTGGGGACGGGCTGCTGCAATAGGCGGCGCTGGTGCTGCTGGAGGTGGTATCGCAGGTTCTGCTGGTGGTCCCATTGGTGCAGGCCTAGGAGCCGCTGGCGGTTTTGTGGCCGGCTTTGGCGGAGCAGTAATTGCTGATGCTTGGTAAAAGCTCGCTGTAATTATTTAGAATTTGGTAGTTTGGCAAAGCCAAACTACCAATAAAATTTCAATTTTATCAAAATGGGATACAACGATGAACACCAAAAGATTTTTACTGATTTCAGGAGGTATATTTTTTCTATTTATGCTCGTTACTTCTTATTTATTTGTGTATAACGAATTTTTAACCTCTCTTAAATTCTCTATCATTTCCACATTGGTTTTTGTTCCGGTAAATTTTCTCTTGAATAAGTTGTTTAATAAAAAGGCTTTCACTAAATAAAGATCATGTGTAGACTGATTGTACTTGCCACAAAATACTGCATGCCACAAAAATATTTTTAAGTTAAAGGTGGAATAGCAATGGTATATTTTGGAACCGGTATGGATAAAAAAGAAAGTGTACTCAGCCCTATTGATAAAATTATGTTTTTGATAACATTTATTGTATTGTTTCTTCTATTTTATTTCGGATCGGGATACGGCTTTTTAAATTCATTTTTTATCAGTGCGGGCTTCACGCTGATATGTTCCATAATTCGGATAATCGGGCTTAAATTAGCTAAAAAAATTAATAAAAATATCAAATAGATTTTTAATATACGGTAATTACAGGAGACCGTTTGCGCATTTTGGATTTGGTATGGAGATAAAGAAGGATAAAAGAAGCATACTCAGCCCTGTTGAAGCGATAATGTTTTCAATATTGTTGATTGCAATTTTTCTTTATTCCTGCTTTATATCAAGACATGGTTTCTTAAATTCGGTATTTTTCAGTTTGTGTTTCACTCTCATACCGCTTATATGCCGGATAACCGTGCTTAAATTAGCTAAGAAAAATTCTGAAAAATAATAAGCTGTTTTTTTTACGGTTTCTATAAACATTATCTATTGTCGGTGGCAGTCAAATGAATGAGAGGGAAACAGGCATTATGAATATAAAATTACTTATAACAGTTTTGATTATATTGTTTTTTATGCAGTTGCAGTAAATTCTTTATATTATGGGCATAGTTTGAAGAGATCACTCCTGTTGAGCCTGACTACTGCAATTTTAACTTTTACGATGATTATGATAGGAAGTGGACTGAAATAACCTGCTGCTAAAATTAAGCTGTTCCAACCAAAAAAGAAAGAAATATCATGCTGCATAAAATCTTAACCGTCTGCATGTATTTTTTCACCGTCTACTGCATTTTTATCTTTTTTGCATGGGTTTATGAAATCCTTACCGTAGGTTTCGCATGGAGGGAGGCTGCCGTTTATGCAAGGTCTTTCTTGATTTTTTCGGCACTTGCCGTTTTTTCTTACCGAGCGGTTTATCCTTATAAATAATTTTTATTGTAACGGTATTGAAAATATATAGGCGGTAAATCATGATGAAAACTTTCATAATATCCTGCTTCTATTTTTTCTTTATGTTTTTCTATTTTCATTTTGTTGTTTTCCGAAAAAAACAAACTGTGGAAAAACCGCTGGCCGCTGCTTTTACGGCCACCGTTGTTTTCGCCGCCGGTTTTTATCTGCTGAACCGTTTGTTTCCTTGATTTCCCGTATGGCGGGGCGTTTCCTGCAGGGGGCCGTCTGAAAGTTTTCAGACGGCCTCGGGCTGTTTGCGGTTTGCGCTTTCCTTTACAATGCCGGGGTTTTCCGCATTTTCCTGCAACTGTTTATGACCCTGCCCAAACCTGCTGCCACCCTGCTGCTCGCGCTGCTGCCGATCGGCTTTCCTGCCGTGATGGTGGCTGCGCCCCTGTTTGCGCTGGCATTTTATGAAAACGAAGGCATGGTATGGCAGATGCTGCAAGACGGATATATCCGGTGGCGCATCGGCTGGACCACGCTTCAGGCGGCGGTTACCTGCGTGTTGGCGCTGCTGGCGGGCGTGCCGGCGGCTTGGGTGTTGGCGCGGCTGGCGTTTCCCGGGCGGCGTTGGATTCTGCGCCTGTTGATGCTGCCGTTTGTGATGCCCACGCTGGTGGCCGGTATGGGCGTGTTGGCGCTGTTCGGCCCGCACGGCATGTTGTGGGCCGGCTGGGAAGACACGCCCTACCTGCTGCTTTACGGCAATGTATTTTTCAACCTGCCCGTGCTGGTGCGCGCGGCGTATCAGGGGTTTCTGCAGGTGCCTGCGGCGCGGCTGCACACGGCGCAGACGTTGGGTGCAAACGCATGGCAGCGTTTTTGGCATGTCGAACGCCCCGTGTTGCAGCCGTGGCTGGCGGGCGGCGTGTGTTTGGTGTTTTTATATTGTTTTTCGGGTTTCGGGCTGGCGCTGCTGCTCGGCGGCAGCCGTTATGCCACGGTGGAAGTGGAAATCTACCAGCTGATTGCGTATGAACTCGATATGGCGCAGGCTTCGGTGCTGGTGTGGCTGGTGCTGGCGGTTACCGCGCTGGCGGGCGTGCTGTATGCATGGTTCGGCCGCCGCACCGCTTCAAGCCGCACCATCCGCCCGCTGCCGCCCGGGCCGCCGCGCACGTTTGCCGCCAAAGCCCTGCTGGCGGGTTCGCTGCTGCTTTTGGCCGCCTGTTGCGCCCTGCCGCTGCTGGCCGTGTTATGGCAGGCGGCGCAGGCAGGGGATTCCTGGCGGGTGTGGCGGCAGGCCGACACACTGCATGCGCTGTGGAATACCCTGCGTTTCACTTTTGGAGCCATGCTGCCGGCGTTGCTGCTGGGTGTGCTGCATGCGGCTTTGGCGCGCCGCGCCGCGTGGGTGCGCGCGCTGACGTTTCTGCCGTTTATGGTGTCGCCCGTGTGTGTGGCGTTCGGCCTGCTGCTGCTTTATCCCGAATGGACGGCATCGCTGCCGCTTTTGGTGGCCGTTTACGCGCTGTTGGCTTATCCTTTTATTGCCAAAGACCTGCTCGCCGCCCGGGATGCGCTGCCCGCCAATTATGCCGCAGCCGCCCGCAGCTTGGGTGCCACGCCGTTTCAGACGGCCTTAACCGTTACCGTTCCGCTGTTGCTGCCTGCGTTGAGGCGCGGGCTGACTTTGGCTGCCGCCACCTGCGTGGGCGAATTTGCCGCCACACTGTTTTTGTCGCGCCCCGAATGGCAGACGCTCACCACCCTGATTTACCGCTATCTCGGCACGGCGGGCGCAGAAAACCACGATCGTGCGATGGTGCTCACGGCGGTGCTGATGCTGCTGGCTTTACTGGTGTTTTTATTGCTGGACGCCGCTGATAAAGATAAGAAGAACAGGCCGTCTGAAAACCATACGCGGTAAGTTAACCTGAAAGGCAGAGGCCGTCTGAAAACTGTTCCAGACGGCCTCGGATTGTTTCCGGCGCTGTTTCACGCAGCCGGCAGGGCGTTATTGAATCCGCGCCCTTTCGCCGCGCACGGCGGCGGCAACGTCCATGCCGAAAAGGGCGTTGATGTCGGTTTCGTCGAACACATATTCGGCATTGCAGAAATCGCAGTCGATTTTCACACTGCCTTGTTCTTCAAGCACCGAGCCGACTTCTTCACCGCCCAGCATCAGCAGCATATCGCTGACCTTGCCGCGCGAGCAGGTGCAGGCGAATTCGATGGGTTCGGCATCAAACACGCGCGGAGGGGTTTCGTGGAACAGCCGGTAGAGCAGGTGGTGTGCGTCAAGCTGCACCAGTTCTTCCGCGTTCACGGTTTGCGCAAGCGTGGCAACGTGTTCCCACGCCTCGGGGGCGGGAGCCGGTTCGGGCAGACGCTGCACCAGCAGGCCGCCGCACGCTTCGTCGGAAGCGGCCAGCGTAATGTGAGTGTCGAGCTGCTCCGAACGTTTCATATAGTTCACCAGCATTTGCGCGATGCTTTCGCCCTCAAGCGGCACCACGCCCTGCCACGGTTCGCCGTCTTGCGGTTGCAGGGTAATCGCAAAAATGCCGTTGTCGCCCAGCAGGCTGCGCAGGTTTTCACTGTCGCCGATAGCGGCCTGCGTGTCCCAGCGGGCGGTGGCGCGGCAGGTGCCGGCGGAAGTGGCTTCCGCCACCAGCATTTTCAAACGGCCTTGCCCCTGCACCTGCACAATCAGCGTGCCCTCGGTTTTCAGGTTGCTCGAAAGCAGCGCACCGGCGGCGAGCAGCTCGCCCAATGCGCGGCGGATAGCTGCGGGGTAGTGTTTCTGGCCGGCGATGTGGCGCCACACCTCTTCCAGGCGCACGTGCTGACCGCGCACGGGCATATCGTCGAAAATAAAACGGGTGCGGCAATCGGTGGAAACGGGGCCGGAAGTAGTCATTTCAAGGTGTTCCTGCATGGTTTTTCAGACGGCCTCAATATGGTTACAGGCCGTCTGAAATCAAGGGGCGGCGTTTTAAAATGCTTTTTAGCTCTAGGGTCTGTCGACATTTAACCGGCGAAGCGGTTTTTTGAGGCAAAATCCGCATCTGCGCTGCCTCGTATCAAAAGTTAACTGGCTTCACTATTATGCTAAAATAGCGGCCTTTAAAAATAACCGCCCGCAATCAAACGGTTGCGGAAATTGAAAGGAAAATTATGGCAGGCCACAGCAAATGGGCGAATATCCAACACCGTAAAAGCCGTCAGGACGCCAAACGCGGCAAAATCTTCACACGCTTGATCAAAGAAATCACCGTTGCCGCCAGAATGGGCGGCGGCGATCCCGCATCCAACCCGCGCCTGCGCCTGGCGGTGGACAAAGCCACCGGCAACAATATGCCCAAAGACAACATCCAGCGCGCCATCGACAAAGGCACCGGCAATCTGGAAGGCGTGGAATACGTAGAACTGCGCTATGAAGGCTACGGCATCGGCGGCGCCGCGCTGATGGTGGACTGCCTCACCGACAACAAAACCCGCACCGTGGCCGATGTGCGCCACGCCTTCAACAAAAACGGCGGCAACCTCGGCACCGACGGCTGCGTGGCGTTCAACTTCGTGCATCAGGGCTACCTGCTGTTCGCGCCGGGCGTGAGCGAAGACGCGCTGATGGAAGCCGCGCTCGAAGCCGGCGCGGAAGACGTGGTTGCCAACGACGACGGCTCCATCGAAGTGATTACCGCCCCCAACGACTGGGCGGGCGTGAAAGCCGCGCTCGAAGCCGCAGGCTTTCAGTCGGAAGACGGCGACGTAACCATGCGCGCGCAAAACGAAACCGAATTGAGCGGCGAAGATGCCGAAAAAATGCAGAAACTCATCGACGCGCTAGAAGATTTGGACGACGTGCAAAACGTTTACACATCAGCCGTGCTGAATTTCGAATAAGCAGTCCAACGGTAAAAGCTTAAAGGCCGTCTGAAAACATTTTCAGGCGGCCTGAAGTATTTTTAAACCGGCTTCAAAAGCCTCGGGCTGTTAAGGGCGGTATTTACCGGTTAGACCCCGCCACCATATCGATCAGAAACAGGCGGCAGTCGAGATTGCCGTTAAACAGCGGGATTTTGCGTTTGGGCGAGAGACGCATCAGCTTGGGCATTTCGCGGTCGGCGGTGAACATGCCGGCGCGCCAGCCCGCGTAGTGCTGTTTGAGCCATGTGCCCAGCTGCGGGTAAAGCGCGTGCAGCGCCTGCACTTCGGCCAGCCGCACGCCGTAGGGCGGGTTGGAAACCATGATGCCGTGCTCGCCGTTGGGGCGGGCGGACTGCGCATCCTGCACGCGCCAATCAATCAGGTTGCCGACACCGGCGGCTTCGGCATTGGCTTCGGCGGTGCGTATCATGAAACGGTTGTTGTCGCTGCCCGCTATCGGGGCGGGCGTTTGCGGCAGAATCTGCCGTTCGGCTTCGCTGCGCAGATTTTGCCACAGGGCCGCATCGAAGTTTTTGAGTTTTTCAAAGCCGAAACGGCGCATCAGGCCGGGGGCGCGGCGGGCGGCTATCCGGGCGGCTTCGATGGCGAGGGTGCCGCTGCCGCAAAACGGGTCTTGAAACGGCTGCGTGCCGTCGTAGCCCGCCAGCAGCAGCAGGCCGGCGGCGAGGTTTTCGCGCAGCGGGGCTTCGCCCGTGTCTTGGCGGTAGCCGCGTTTGAACAGGGCTTCGCCGCTGGTGTCGAGAAAAATCTGCACGGTTTGTCCGCCGATAAAGGCGTGTACGCGCACGTCGGGGTTGGTTTTGCCCACGCTGGGGCGTGCGCCGAGCGCGTCGCGGAAGGCGTCGCACAGGGCGTCTTTGATTTTCAGGGCGGTGAAATCGAGGCTTTTTACCCGCGCGCGTTTGCCTTCCACTTTCACTTTGAAGGTTTGTTCCAGCCCGAACCATCCGGCCCAGCGGATATTGCGGGCGAGGGCGTAGATGTCGGCTTCGCTGCGGTAGCTGCCTTTGGTCAGTTGCAGCAGCACGCGGCCGGCGGTGCGCGAATGCAGATTGATGCGGTAAACCTGTTCCAGCGTGCCTTTGCAGGCCACACCGCCGTCGGTGGGTTCGGTGTCGGCGCAGCCGAGTGCGGAGAGTTCCTGCTGCAAAACGCTTTCGAGGCCGCGCGGGCAGGTGGCGAAGAGGGAGTAGCGGGTCATGGGGGCTTTCGGGGTGGTGGGATTCAGGCTGAGACCTTTGCAAAACCCCCATCTGCGGCGCATTTCTGCGTTGTGTGCTGGCCCGCTCGCTTGCCTAACTTCATGTTATGTCTGCGCTCGCTGCGCTGCTACGCCTTGAACTGCATCCGCATCTGGGGGTTTTGCAAAGGTCTCAGGCCGTCTGAATCGTTAAACATCAGATAATGCGGTTGATTATAACTGTGCAGAGGGCTTTGCGGCAGAATATTTCAGACGGCCTGCCCGGCTGATTTTATAATATGCTTTTTCCATTTCAAGGGTTGTCATGAACGCCACCGAAATCATCCACATCATCGGCACCGCCGCTTTCGCCCTTTCCGGCTATCTGGTCGGCGTGCGCAAGCGGCTGGATATGCTGGGCGTGATGATTGCGGCCATGCTCACCGCCATCGGCGGCGGCATGATGCGCGATGCCATTGTCGGCCGCATACCGCTGGTGTTCACCCAAAACACCGCATGGGTGGTTATCGGCATCACGTTGCTGCTTGCTTGGGGGTTCAAGCTGCAAAACACCCGCAAACGCGAGCTGGCGGCGGTGTTTTTGTGGGCCGACTCGTTGGGTTTGGCGGCGTTCACCATCACCGGCGCGCAGGCAGGCTTGGCGCTGGACGTGAATATTTTCGGCGTGGTGATGCTCGGCTTTATCACGGCGGTGGGCGGCGGCATTGTGCGCGATATGCTGGTGAACGATATTCCCATGATTTTGCGCAAGGATTTTTACGGCACCGTGTCGGTGATTATCGGCCTTGCGCTCTACGGGTTGGACAAACTGGGCTGGGTAAACCCGTTCACATTGAACCTGCTGCTGTTCGGCGGTTATGTGCTCAGGCTGTGGGCGTACCGCGTGGCCTGGAGGCTGCCGAAATTTTGATTAAGGCCGTCTGAAACGGTGGCTTTCAGACGGCCTTATCTTTTATACTTCGCCATCCGTTTGCCAACCATATACTGTTTATACTGTTTCAGACGGCCTGAACAGCCTGCAAAGGTTTCAAGCCGTCTGAAAACCTTATCTAACCGAAAGATTGCCATGTCAGACATCTTAAACAAAATCCTCGCCACCAAAGCCGGGGAAGTGGCCGCCGCCAAAGCCGCGCTGCCGTTAAACGAACTCAAACCGCAGGCTTTGGCTGCCGAGCCTGCGCGCGGATTTACGGAAGCCGTCCGCGCCAAACACGCCGCCGGCCTGCCGGCCCTGATTGCCGAAGTGAAAAAGGCCAGCCCGTCCAAAGGCTTGATCCGCCCCGATTTTCACCCTGCCGACATCGCACAGGCATATGAGCGCGCCGGAGCGGCCTGTTTGTCGGTGCTCACCGACGAGCAGTATTTCCAAGGTTCGCCCGAATACCTCAAGCAAGCCAAAGCCGCCGTAAACCTGCCCGTGCTGCGCAAAGACTTTATCATCGACGACTATCAGGTTTATCAGGCCCGCGCCTGGGGTGCCGATGCCGTGCTGCTGATTGCCGCCGCACTCGAAGCGCATGAGCTGGAACAGTTCGAGCACACCGCGCACGAATTGGGCATGGCGGTGCTGCTGGAGCTGCACGACCCCGCCGAGCTGGAAAAGTGCCGCAACCTCACCACACCGCTGTGGGGCGTGAACAACCGCAACCTGCGCACGTTTGACGTATCGTTGCAGCAAACGCTCGACCTGCTGCCCGCGCTTGCAGGCAAAACCGTGGTTGCCGAAAGCGGCATCCGCAGCAAAGAAGACATAACCTTTATGCAAAACCACGGCGTACACACCTTCTTAATCGGCGAAACCTTTATGCGCGCCGGCGATATCGAAGCGGCGGTGAAAGCGTTGTTTTAAACGGCAGGCCGTCTGAAAGCCTTTTTAACGTCCGTATTATCCGAGCCTGTTCCGGGTGTTTGCCTGTTTTTACCAAAAAACCGCTTTTAATTTAAAGCGGCGCCCACCATTTAGAGGCCGTTAAAACAACCGCATAACACAAGGAAAACACCATGAATGTTCCCGTTTCTTACGCCGCTTCCTATCCGCACACCTGCAACAAAGCCCTTTATGTGGCGATGGCGCTGCTGTTCGGAACGTTTGGCGTACACAAGTTCTGCGCCGGCCGCGTGTGGATGGGGATACTGTATTTTCTGCTCAGCTGGACATTTATCCCTACCGTTATCGGCATTATCGAAGGCATTTTCGCCGCCTTCAAACCCACCGACTCGCTGGGTGCCATCGTGGTGTAAAACAAACCGTGGCGAACCGGAATATGTGAAAGGCCGTCTGAAAAGATTCAGACGGCCTTTCACATCGGCTTTACGTTTATACGATAAAACCGCCGTTCCGTATAATGATGTGCACAAACACCGGATGTGCGGTTATAGTGCCGTATTGCGCTTCACCGGTTTTTTTGAAATATAAACCAGTTTCAACATGCAGGATATGAAAGTGCCGTTCTGCGTGCTGCCTATCCGGAAGGGTTATCCCTGCCCGATACATTCGGATTCTGCTGCCGGAAGGCGGGATTTCGACAGAAAAGGAAAATTTCATGAAAAAAATCACCACAGCTTTAGCTGCCGCCGGCCTGATCGCGGCCTTATCGGGCTGCCAGGCCCTCACTTCCGTGCTTCTCGCCGGTAAAACCGATCCGGCTTCTGCCGCCGTCGCCGACCCCGTGCAGGAAGTGGGTGCGGTAACCGAAGTGTCCGGCGACGGCCAGAAAATCACCGCCGCCGTGGTGAAATACGCGGCCGACATCAGCAACAGCTCGCTGCAGGCCGACGATTTCGCCGTGGCAGACCGCAAAGTTACCAGGGTGTATGCCAACGATGCCCCCGTTACCTCGGGGCAGCCCAAAAACGGCCGCTATGTGGTGGTGGAGCTTTCCAAAAACGATGAAGACGCCGTAGCCTTCGGTGTGGAAGGGCGCGACATCATCCGCCGCAAACCCGAACTGAAAGTTACCCAAACCGGCGACATTTCCGACACCGGGGGCAATACCATCGTTCCCACCGGCAACGAATGGCGGAGCAAAACGGCCGTCAATTTAGTGGTGGACGATTTCAAACAAGCCTCGTTTGCCGACCCGCAAACCGGCGTAACCGTTAACTACAACCTGTTTGTGCCGAAAAACTACAACCCGAAGAAAGCCTACCCGCTGGTGCTGTTTATGCACGATGCGGGCATAAGCGGCAGCGATGTGAAAGCAACCCTGCAACAAGGTTTGGGCGCAGTGGTTTGGGCTTCGCCCGAATCGCAGGCCAAAAACGAAGCATTCGTGCTGGCACCGCAGTTCAACCGTAAAGCCGTGAACGGGAAATACGAAGCTGCCGACGGTGCGGATGCCGTTATCAACCTCATCAAGCACCTGCAAACCCAATACAATATCGACCCCGCGCGCCGTTATGCCACCGGCCAGTCGGACGGCGCTATGGCGGAATTGGCGATGAACATCAAATACCCTGATTTCTTTGCCGCTTCCTACATCGTGGCCGCGCAGTGGGATGCCGCCAAAGCAGCGCCGCTTGCGAAAAGCAAAATGTGGATTGTGGTTGCCGAAGGCGATGAAAAAGCCTATGCGGGCATGAACGCCGTTACCGCAGCCCTCGAAAAGCGCGGTGCCAAAGTGGCGCGTAAAACGTGGAGCGGCCTCTCCGCGCCGGCCGAGTTTGATGCCGAAGTGCGGGCCATGCGCAGCCAAAACGCCGGCATCAACTACACCGTTTTGCAGAAAGGCACGGTGGTGCCCTCCGGCAAAACCGACAATAGCAGCGCCAACCACACCAACACCTGGCGCATCGCCTACACCATCGAAGGCATTCGCGACTGGCTGTTCGAGCAGCGCAGGCCCTGACCGGAGCGGTTCAAATATTTTGCAGGCCGTCTGAAAACATTTCTTTCAGACGGCCTGCGTATTTTTCAAGCCCTGAAAATGCCTGAATACCGTTATGGCCCCAAGTTTGAACCGGGTGTCTTTATTTTAGGGTTTGGAATGCAGAAACCGAAGCGGCGCAGCGGGCAGCTGCAAGTGTCTGGCGGAGTTTGTTTGAAATTGAACGGTTTGGAAACGAAAGGTGTTAAAGAAAATCTATGCAGTTAATAGCAAAAAACCGTTAGGTTTACAAAATAATACGTTAACCGTTAATAAGTGTTATTCAAATTGCAATAGTGTAAAACTTGTTGTTTGGTTTATTTGTTATGATGATAATTTCGTTCGTTTAAATTTAAATATAAGTTTGAATATCATCACACAGTAATAAAACAGGATTCCGATATGGCTGAAAACAACGACAAAACCCATAAAACCGACAATATGCCGTCTGAAAACCACACAGAGCCGCAGGGCGGTTCTTCCGACACTCCGCACAACGAAGCGGATCACGCCCAAACCGACAATGCCTTCAAGCAGGAACCGGTATTGTTTTTGGAAAACCTGGACGACGCCGCCCAAACAGAACCCGGACAAACGGCAGAAGACGATGCGGAAGCGCAAGGCGCCGTAACCGAAAACGGCGCTGAAGAACTTGGTGGGAAAAAAGCAAAAAAGAAGGCCAAAAAAGAAGCCAAGCGCAAAGAAAAAGAAGCGGCAGGGTTAACGCCCATCGCCGAATCGGTGGTTCAGATCGGCACCGCCAAAGGCGTGGAAACCATGTTCCGCAACGCCTTCCGCACCGAGATGGAGCTGCTGGCACTGGCCGCCACCAAAGCCAACATCATGATTTCGCTCAACGGCTTCATCGTGTCGGCGCTGATGATTTCGGGCGCGTTTATTTTTTCGAGCTCGCCCGATTTCCTGGTGCCCGCCGGTATCTTCATGACCACCGCCGCCGCCTCCATCGTGTTCGCCCTGCTGTCGGCTTCGCCCGAGCGCATGGGCAGGATCCGCTCTGCCATCGAATGGTTCAAAGACGTATTCAAACGCAAAGCTTCGCTGAAAGATTTCAAAGCCAGGGTGCTGAGCCCCGAGGCGCGTTTTATCGACAAAACGCCCAACATTCTGATTTATGAAGACCGCGTTAAGGTTTCGCGCGAACGCTACTGGGAAATGATGCAGGACATCATGGCCGACCGCGAACAGGTATACAAAAAAATGAGCGAAGAGCTCTATTGGCTGGGTTTGCTGGCCAACAAGCAGTTCAAATACCTGAATATGTCGTATGCCGCGTTCCGCTGGGGGCTGATAGCCTCGGTGGTGGCCTTTATCGCCGTTAAAACCCTGCCCGCCGTCGTGCCTGCGATGCAGGCTGAAAAGAATGCCGCCGAGTTGCGCAAAGTGGGCATTCATTCGTTTAAGGGGCTGTATGAGCCTTCCGCCGTACAGCAGCTGCCCGACGGCCGCCTGCTGGTGGTTGAAGACGAACACAAACGCGCCGCCAGCATCGTTTCGTTCAAGCCCGACGGCACGCTCGAAGAAAACGAAGCGGCCGATACCCGCATCGTGCGCGGGTTCAAACGCAAACTCAGCGATTTGGAAGGCCTCACCCTCGATAAAGAAGGCTATGTTTACGCCATCACCTCGCATTCGCGCAACCGCGAAGGCGTGCGCCGCCCCGACCGCGAGCACTTTTTGCGCTTTAAAATCCGCGGTAACGACGTGGTGGAGCTCAGCTCGTTCGACGGTTTGGTGGATGTTCTGGAAAATTCCGAGCAGGTTGAACAGCTTATCCGCAACAAAACCGGCACCATGCTTGATCTGAAAACCCTGAATATCGAAGGCTTGGCCTACGATCCGGTTGAAGACCGCATATTGCTGGGCTTCCGCGATCCCGAGTTCAACAACCGACCCATGGTGCTGTATATCGACAACTACAAAGAAATGTTTACCGAGGGTGCACAACCCAATTTCTCAGATATAGCGTTTTTGGATCTCAAAGGCGGCGGCATCCGTTCGATTAACTATGATCCCGTGCTGAAATCGTTTGTCATCACCAACGAAGTGAAAGACGAAAACCGCAAGAAGTTTCCGCAGTTCTGGGTGTGGAGCGGCAAGCCCAACGAAGAGCCCAAACCGGTTGATTTGCCCAACTTCAAACTCATGAGCAACGTGGAAGCCGTGGATTCGGTGAAAATCAACGGCCAAAACCGCCTGATCTTCATGAGCGACGACGGCGATGCAACCAAAGGCATAGGCGGTAAATATATGATTGTCGAATACGACAAATTCTAACCGTTATCCGTTAGGAAACAACATAACGGTTTCCGGCAAACACCTGAGGCCGTCTGAAAACTTGTTTCAGACGGCCTCAGGTGTTTTGCAAAGTTTCGGGCTTGTCCCGGGTATGACGAATATAAATAAATTCAGGACTACAACGGCTTTTTTGAAAAGGTCTCGGCTTGGTGTCGAGGCCGTGATTTTTCAACGGCCGCCGCTCCGGCTTTGTGCCAGCTTGTCTGCTTCGGCCAGCCGCGCCGCCGTGCCCACGTCCAGCCACAAGCCGGCGTGTTTTTCGCCGGATACCAGGCCGGCAGACATGGCTTCGCGCAGCAGCGGGGCGAGTTTGGCGGCTTGGCGCGGCGGTGTGTTGCGGAACAAATCGGGGTGGTAAACCCCCATGCCGCTGAACGTGAGCGCTTCTCCGGCCGCATCTGCCGATGCCACCGCACCGTTTTCCTGCAAAATAAAATCGCCTTTCGGATTGTGTTCGGGATTGGGCACAAGCCACAAATGCGCCAGTTTCTTTTGCTGCCGCAAGGTTCCGGCTGCTGCAAAGGCCGTCTGAAAATCAATATCGGTTAACACATCGCCGTTTACAACCAAAAACGGTTCGCCGCCCAGCAGCGGCAGCGCGGTGGCGATGCCGCCGGCGGTTTCCAAGCCGGTTTCGCCTTCGGGCGAATAGCGGATATTCACGCCGTAGGCGCCGCCCGTGCCCAAAGCCGCTTCGATTTGCGCGCCCAGCCAGGCATGGTTGATCACGATTTCGACTATGCCGGCGTTACGCAGGCGGCGCAAATGCCAGCCGATTAACGGTTCGCCCGCTACTTTCAACAAGGGCTTCGGGCAGGTGTCGGTGAGCGGGCGCATACGTTCGCCGCGCCCGGCCGCTAAAATCATGGCTTTCATAAGGTTTTACAGTTATTTTTTGAAGAAAAGCGGATTTTATAACAAAAGGAAGGGGGCTTTGGCAAAACCCCAGCCGTTTTCTGAAAAACACGGAGCGGGAATAACGGACTTGAAGTATTTCAGACGGCCAATTGTCAACAGACCCTAAGATATTTTTCAAAGCTTTATTTTTGTGATGCTTTTTGAATTTTGCAAAGGCAGCGGCCGATGGAAAGGGCAGGTTATTTTACTTGGAAACGCCCGCGTTTGATTTGCAGGCCGCCTTGCTGCAACTGTGCGGCCAGGCCGTGGTTGCGCAGGGCGTGGGTGAGGGCGACGGCGAGGCCGTCGGCGGCGTCGGCCTGCGGCGTGCCCGACAGGGCCAGCATCTGCACCACCATATGCTGCACCTGCTCTTTAGCGGCCTTGCCTTTGCCGACCACGGCCTGTTTGACTTGCAGGGCGGTGTATTCGAACGTGGGCAGGTTGTGCATCACCAGCGCCGCCAGCGCCGCGCCGCGCGCTTGGCCGAGCATCAGCGTAGAGGCGGGGTTGACGTTCACAAACACCTGCTCCACCGCCGCCTGCTGCGGGCGGTAGGCGGCGATGATTTCGTCGATATGCTTCACAATCACGGCGATGCGTTCGGCCAGCGGCGCGTTGGGCGGGGTTTTAATGCAGCCCGATGCCACATAGAAATGCTCGCGCCCGCGCACGTCGATAACGCCGAAGCCGGTAACGCGGCTGCCGGGGTCGATGCCGAGGATGCGGGTGGGGCGGGTGTTCATGTTTTCAGACGGCCTGTGGAAAGATGCGGATTATACAGGGATAAACGGCAGGCCGTCTGAAAAGGCTTTTTCAGACGGCCTGCGTTTTTTTTGAAACAGGCGCGGCGCCTAACTCGAACAGCTCACGCAAATGCCGCCGGCCCATTGGGGCGGCCGTTCGGCGAAGTCGGCAAATTCCCGCCGCGCTTCAAACGGGTTCTGCATGCAGCGGTGCAGGCGTTCGATTTCGCGGAAGTCGCCGTTTCTGGCTTGTTCGATGGCCTGTTCGAGCAGGTAGTTTCTCAATATATACAGCGGGTTGACGGCGTTCATGCGTTCGGCGCGCGCTTCGGGGCTGCTGTTTTCGGCGCGCAACCTGCCTCGGTAGCGTCCTATCCAGTGGATAAAGGCATCGGCGGGGCCTTGGAACAAATCCAGCAGGGCAGGCGGCAGCGGCTCATCGTGTGCGTTGCCGACGCATGATAAATGCCTGAAAAACAGGGTGAAATCTACTTTACGGCTTTGCAGGGCGGCAAACATGTCGCCGATGAGTTCGGCGTCGGTTTTTTCTGCGGTTTGCAGGCCGATTTTGGCGCGCATTTTGGCGGTATAGGCCGTCTGAAACGCTTCGGGAAAGCGTTCCAGCTCTTCGGTTAATGCACCCTCCGACACCAGCGGCAGCAGGCACGAGGCGAAGCGGCCCAGGTTCCAATGCGCAACATAGGGCTGTTCGTTGTAGGCGTAGCGCCCGCCGGAATCGGAATGGTTGCAGACGTGGCGGCGGTCGTAATGGTCGAGAAAGCCGAACGGGCCGTAATCTATGGTTAAGCCGAGTGCCGACATATTGTCGGTGTTCATCACGCCGTGGCAGAAGCCCACGCTCTGCCAGGCGGCTATCAGTTCGGCGGTGCGCTGCGAAACGGTTTGGAAAAATGCCAGATAAGGGTTGTCGGCTTCGCGGCATTCGGGGAAGTGGTGTTCGATTAAAAAGTCGGCCAACACGGGCAGGTTGTGGTGCCGGCCGGTGTGGTAGAGGTATTCGAAGTGGCCGAAACGAATAAAGCTCGGGGCAATACGCGTAACTACAGCGGCGGTTTCGGCTTCTTCGCGGTAAACCGCATCGTTGCTGCCGGTGAGCGCCAGTGCGCGCGTGGTGGCGATGCCTAGGCCGTGCATGGCTTCGGAGCAGAGGTATTCGCGTATGCTGGAGCGCAGCACCGCGCGGCCGTCGGCAAAGCGCGAATAAGGCGTTTTGCCCGCGCCTTTGAGCTGCCATTCCCAGCGCTGCCCGCCGCCGGTGCTGTCGCCCAGTAAAAGCGCGCGCCCGTCGCCGAGCTGGCGCACATACACGCCGAACTGGTGGCCGCTGTACACGGTGGCCACGGGCGCGGGGTCGTAGGCGGGGGCGCTGCCGGCGAGATAGAGCAGGTTGCCGGGGTTGTCGAAGATTTCAGACGGCCTCAAGCCCATTTCTGCCGCCAGCGCGTGGTTTTGCGCCACCCAATAAGGTTGGGCCAGCGGTTCGGGGCGGACGCGGCTGTAAAAGGTTCCGGGCAGCCGGGTAACGGCGGGCGCGGTTAGGGGGAGTGTGTGCGGCATGGTTTTTCCTTTTTATCGTTTGAGGCCGTCTGAAAAATATCGTGCGGCGTTTGTGCAGGCCCGGCGCTGCATTTCAGACGGCCTATCCTATATACAGCCTCTGCATCATTTCCGCAACCCTGCCGCCTGCGGGCCGAATTCCTATTGAAAACAAAGGCTCCGTCTTGCCCGATGTGCTATAATCCGCCGCTGTCTTACCCACATTACGGCAGAAAAATATTATGAAAAAACTGTTTACCCTTTCGATTTTATTGTTTTCTTCCCTAACCTGGGCGCAGCGCACCGTGCCGGCCGATATGGACGTGGCCGTGTTGAAGCAGGTGGCCTACCCGCAAATCGTGCTGAGCGACGGCGGCCTTTCTTGGTTGAAAATCCTCACGTTGGGCTGGCTCGACGGCAAGGCCGCCGCATTTGACACCGCCCCCGATTTGCGCATCAAAGACGAACGCAACCGTTTCATCGTGCGCGGCAAACTCACCGGCCACACCGGCAAAGCCGTGGCCGTACGCCGCAACGAAGCAGGCGGTATCAGCGAAATCTGGGTGCTCACCGATGCCGAAAAGCGGGCCTTCGAGCAGCGTGCCGCCCGCCAATAAACCATTTATCCGTTTGATATGAAAAAAGTATTTATCCGCACCTTCGGCTGTCAGATGAACGAATACGACAGCGAAAAAATGCTTTCCGTGCTCGCGGAAGGCGACGATTTGGTGCAAGTGAGTGAGGCCGAAGAGGCCGACATTATTCTGTTCAACACCTGCTCCGTGCGCGAAAAAGCGCAGGAAAAAGTGTTTTCGGATTTGGGCCGCGTCAAGCCCCTGAAAGCCAAAAACCCCAACCTGATTATCGGCGTGGGTGGCTGCGTGGCCTCGCAGGAAGGCGAGGCCATCGTGAAACGCGCGCCCTATGTGGACGTTGTGTTCGGCCCGCAAACCCTGCACCGCCTGCCGAAAATGATTATGGACAAAGAAACCACCGGCCTCTCGCAGGTGGATATTTCCTTCCCCGAAATCGAAAAATTCGACCACCTGCCGCCCGCGCGCGTCGAAGGCGGCTCAGCGTTCGTGTCGATTATGGAAGGCTGCTCGAAATATTGCAGCTTCTGCGTCGTGCCCTACACCCGGGGCGAAGAGTTCTCGCGCCCCTTAAACGACGTGCTCACTGAAATTGCCGGCCTGGCACAGCAGGGCGTGAAAGAAATCAATCTGTTGGGGCAAAACGTGAACGCCTACCGCGGTGCGATGGACGACGGCGAAATCTGCGACTTCGCCACCTTGCTGCGTATCGTGCACGAAATCCCCGGCATCGAGCGTATGCGCTTCACCACCAGCCACCCGCGCGAATTTTCTGATGCGATTATCGAGTGCTACCGCGATTTGCCCAAGCTGGTTTCGCACCTGCACCTGCCGATACAGAGCGGTTCCGACCGCGTGCTCTCGGCAATGAAACGCGGCTACACCGCGCTGGAATACAAATCCATCATCCGCAAACTGCGCGCCATCCGCCCCGATTTGTGTTTGAGTTCCGATTTTATCGTCGGTTTTCCCGGCGAAACCGAACGCGAGTTCGAGCAAACCTTGAAGCTCGTGAAAGACATCGCCTTCGATTTGAGCTTCGTATTCATTTACAGCCCGCGCCCCGGCACACCCGCCGCCAACCTGCCCGACGACACGCCGCACGAAGAAAAAGTGCGCCGTTTGGAAGCCTTGAACGAAGTAATCGAGGCCGAAACCGCCCGCATCAACCAAACTATGATCGGCACAGTGCAGCGCTGCCTAGTGGAAGGCATCTCCAAAAAAGACCCCGACCAGCTGCAGGCGCGTACCGCCAACAACCGCGTGGTGAATTTCACCGGCTCCGCCGACCTGATCAACCAAATGGTCGAGCTGGAAATCACGGAAGCCTACACGTTCTCGCTGCGCGGCGAATTGGTTTAAAAACCGGTTTAAAACGCTTGAAAGGCAACAGGCCGTCTGAATAAAGGTTTTCAGACGGCCTGTTGTCATTATAAAAAATATTCAGGGCCGGAGCCTTTGCAAATCATGTCTTGTTTGCGGCCGCCGGTTCGGTTTCGGCGGTTTCGGATGCCGGAACCTCCGCATTTTCTCCGCCGGTTTCTGTTTGGCCTGCTTCAGACGGCGCGGCAGAATCGTCGGCCAGCGGCGGCGGGGTAATCACGGGAGTGTCGCTCACGGGGGTTTGTTCGTCTAAATCGATATCCGGCTGCGAGGCGGCGACGGCATTTGCGGTAACGGCAGACGGAGGCTCGGAGGTTCCTTCTGCCGCAGCAGCGGTGCCGGCGGCCAGATAAGCCACGGTAACCGAGGCATTGCCGCGTTTGGTGAGCTGCTCCTGCAGGGTTTCTTTGCCCATCAGGGTGTGCGCGCCGCTGCTCAGGTGCCGGATAACTTTCTGATAGCTGCGGTTCAACTCGTCGACGGCGGCGGCGGTTTCTATGAAATGTTCGTCCACTTTGCGGCGGTATTGACCGAATTCCTGCATCAGCGTTTCGCGCTCTTTTTTATGCTGGCTGGCTTTCGGGCGCATCAGCAGCCACATCAGCAGCAGGCCGGCGGCAAAGCCGGTAACGGCGGCTAAAGCGAGTTGTGCTTCCCAGGGTAGCGTATTCATTTTGTTCTCCTTGTGTTCGGCGGCATAATCGGAAAACTGCCGACCGTATCTTACCAATGAAACGGGGGCGGGAACAATGGCGGGCACACAAACACAGGCCGAGACCTTTGCAAAATTCCTTTCAGCATCTCAAAACCTCTGCGTCATACCCGGGCTTGACCCGAGCATCTTTTTGTTTCAAAAGAATAATAGATACCCGGGTCAAGCCCGGGTATGACGAAACATAAATAAATTCAGGATTAAAACGTATTTTGCAAAGGTCTCAGGCCGTCTGAAAACAAATGTTTTTCAGACGGCCATGTGTTGCATGGCATGAACAGTGTTACAAACCTGCGGCGGCTTTCAGCACGGCGGCTTTGTCGGTGCGCTCCCAGGTGAATTCCGGCTCTTCGCGGCCGAAGTGGCCGTAGGCGGCGGATTTGCTGTAAATCGGGCGCAGCAGGTCGAGCATTTGGATAATGCCTTTGGGGCGCAGGTCGAAGTGTTCGCGCACGAGCCTGATCAGTTCGGCTTCGTTCAATTCGCCGGTGCCGAAGGTGTCTATGGCGATGGAGGTCGGCTCGGCGATGCCGATTGCGTAGGAAACCTGAATCTGGCATTGGCGTGCCAAGCCTGCTGCCACGATGTTTTTGGCAACATAACGGCAGGCATAGGCGGCGGAACGGTCGACTTTGGTGGGGTCTTTTCCGGAAAACGCACCGCCGCCGTGCGGGGCCGCACCGCCGTAGGTATCGACGATGATTTTACGGCCGGTCAGGCCGCAGTCGCCCTGCGGGCCGCCGATAACGAAGTTGCCGGTGGGGTTGATCAGGTATTTGGTTTCTTCGGTGAGCATTTCTTTGGGCAGCACGGGGAAGAGGATGTGTTCTTTCACGGCGGCAATCAAATCTTCGCGGCTGATGTCGGGATCGTGCTGGGTGGAGAGTACCACGGTGTCGATGCGTTTCACTTTGCCGGTTTCGCTGTCGTAAACGCAGGTGAGCTGGGCTTTGGCATCGGGGCGCAGCCACGGCAGGATGCCGCTTTTGCGCACTTCGCTCTGGCGCTGCATCAGGCGGTGGCTGTAGTAGATGGCAAACGGCATCAGCACGGGGGTTTCGTCGCAGGCGTAGCCGAACATCAGGCCCTGGTCGCCCGCGCCCTGGTTCAAATCTACGCCTTCGCCTTCGTTTACGCCTTGGGCGATGTCGGGCGACTGTTCTCCGTAGTTTAAAACCAGTTTGCAGGAATCGGCCGAAAAGCCCCATTCGGGGTTGTTGTAGCCGATGCGGGTGATGGTTTCGCGGGCAATCTGTTCGTAATCGACTTCGGCGGTGGTGGTGATTTCGCCGGCCAGCACGCACAAATCGGTGGCAACCAGGGTTTCGGCGGCCACGCGGCCTTTGGGGTCTTGCGCCAGAACGGCGTCTAAAACGGCGTCGGAAATCTGGTCGGCAACTTTATCGGGGTGGCCTTCGGACACGGATTCCGAAGTAAACACATATTCGCTCATGGTGGTTCTTTCGTAAAAGAAGCAAACCGGCGGCTTGCCGGTCTGCATGGCAGCTAAACGGTGCAAATTATAGCAGAGGCGGCGGACCGCTCCGGCCATACCTGCATGAATAATTCATCAGGCCGTATGAAAAGGGTTAATGGCTTTTGTGGCTGGTGCCGTAGAGCACTTTGTCGGTGTAGGCCATCGCCAGCGCCGAGGCCAGAAAGCCCAAGTGCAGCAAGAGCTGCCACATCATGGTTTTTTCGGGCAGGTTGCCGGCGTTCACAAAAGTTTGCAGCAGATGGATGGAAGAAATGCTGATAATCGACATCGACAGCTTCACTTTCAACACCGAGGCGTTTACATGGCTGAGCCATTCGGGTTCGTCTGGATGGCCCTCGGTGTGCAGTTTCGATACGAAAATTTCATAACCGCCCACAATCACCATCACCAAGAGGTTGGCAATCATCACCACGTCGATCAGGTTGAGAACCGCCAGCATGATGGTGTTGGCATCCATTTGGTTAAGGTTTGCAATCAGGTGCCACAGCGATTTGAGGAATTTGTAGGCATAAACCGCCTGCACTACAATCAGGCCGAGGTAAATCGGCAGTTGCAGCCAGCGGCTGGCGAAAATCATTTGGGCAATCCAAGAGGGCGGTTGGCTGTGCGGGGAAGGGGTCTGGTGGTGTTCCATGGTATTTCAAACGGAAAGTTGGCAAAAGTGCAGAAATTACCCTGTTTCGGTGCCGAGTTCAATATTTTCATCACAGGTGCGGCATGGCGGGCAGGCGCGGTTTTCCATTACAATGCTGCTTTTACCAACATTTACCGCCACCGCCATGCAAACTCTGGTTTTTCTGCTGTTCCGCCTGTTTGCCGCACTGCCGCTGCGCACGCTGCACGCCATAGGAAATGTGTCGGGCAGTTTGGGCTTTTATTTCGCCCGCAAAGACCGCGAAAGGATACGCAGCAATTTGCAGATTGCCGGCCTGAATGCAGACGATGCTGCCGTTAAAGCCGTGTTGCGGGAAACGGTCAAAGGCGGGCTGGAGCTGCCGGTGGCTTTTTTCAGACGGCCTGAGCAGGTGGCGGGGCTGTTCAGGGCCGCACACGGCTGGGAGCATATCCGGCAGGCGGTGGAAAACGGCGAGGGCCTGCTGCTTATCACGCCGCACATCGGCAGCTACGATATTGCGGGGCGCTACATCAGCGAGCAGTTGCCGTTTCCGCTCACCGCCATGTATAAGCCGCCGAAAATCAAAGCGTTCGACCAAGTGATGCAGGCCGGCCGCGTGCGCGGCAAAGGGCGCACCGCCCCCGCCAATATCCAAGGCGTAAAGCAGATTATCAAAGCCCTGCGCGCGGGCGAGGCCGCCATCGTTTTGCCCGATCATGTGCCCGATCCGCACGAAGGCGGCGAAGGTGTATGGGCCGGTTTTTTCGGCAAACCCGCCTACACCATGACGCTGGCGGGCAAGCTCGCCCAAGTGAAAGGCGTGAGGGCGTTGTTTTTTGTGGGCGAGCGCCTGCCCGAAGGGCAGGGCTTCGTGCTGCATATCGAGCCGTTGCAGGGCGGACTCAACGGCGATAAGGCTCACGATGCGCAAGTGATCAACAGCAATGTGGAATATTGGATCAAACGTTTTCCGCACCAATATCTGTTTGCCTACAACCGCTACAAACATCCGGCAGGGGCGCCTGAGCCGACCCCTGAAAGCTGAACAAACATTGTGTTTTAATGACAAACAAACCGCACCAGAGGCCGTCTGAAACCATGCCGAACCGTTTCAGACGGCCTTTTCCAACAGCGCGAAGCCTTCTGTTTTATTGCGCGGGCGGGCGCCTTCCCACAACAGGTTCCAGCCGTCGGGTATGGTGCTGCCTTTGGGCTGCTGCACCAGACGGTAGGTGCACGAAGCATCGTTCACGCGCAGCTTCAGCGTGCCGTATTGCTGCCACACGATGCGCGCGGTGGCGGCATCGGCATCCACGCTCACGCAGCTTGCACCTGCGGCCAGGGTGGTTTTCAGATTGGCAGGCAGCGACGCTTCCATTTGCCGTACCACTGGCGCATGGCTTTTGGCGGCATCAAGCCACGGCAGAAACAGTGTCATCATCAGCGCCCACACCAGCGTTACCCCTGCCGCCCAGTTGGTAACGGCCTGCCGGCCGCGGATATGCTTGCGCGTAATCGCCCATAACCATACAGGGGTGAACGATACGGCCACCAGCATGGGCATAATGTCGATATCGGGCGTGTAATACGGGCTGAAATAATGGGAACGCTCAGCCAGTTTCTCGGGCCAGCCGTAGTTCATGGCGAAAAAGCCCAGCCATAAAAACACCGCAAACAGACCGAAAGCCATAATGCCGAACCAGTTGATAAACGCCGCCGCTCCGCGCCGCAGGCCGTCGAGCTGTGCCGCACCGAGCAGCGCCAGCGGCGGCAGCAGCCAAACCAGATGGTCTTGGTAGCGGTGCGGGCTGAGCGTGAGCAGCACGGCGGCGGCGGCCAGCCAAGCCAGCGCAAGCACGCCCCAGCGTTGGCGGGAAAGCCGCATACGGGCGGCAGCCCATATTGCCAGCGGCCAGGCGGGAAAAGCAAACCACAACAGGTTTTTCAAATAATAAGGCAGCGAAAAGGCCGTCTGAAAACTCTGTGTGCCGCCGAACGCGCCGAACGCATGATAATGCAGCCAGATTTCAAAGGCCGCTGCATCGGTTTTAAACAGCGCAAACGGATACACCAGCATCACCGGCAGGGCAAATGCAAACGCTCCCACCAAAGCGAGGTAGTAGCGTTTGAACTGCCATTGCTGATGCATCGGCAGCACCAGTGCCGTCAGCATTAGCACGGCAGGCAGCAGCAGCCCGGCCGACACCGACAGCAGCACCCAGCCGCCGCCAAGCATCAGTGCGGCCGTAATTACGCGCGTCTGCGCCAGCGAAAAGCCATACAGGCACATGCCCAGCGCGGCAAAAACTACCGACTGCCCGCTGAGGAAATGCGCCATCGTAACCAGCCCCGTGCAGCCGATTAAAATCAGCGCCACGCTGCGCCCCTGATGGCGGCCCAAAAAGTGGAAACCTGCTCCGCCGCAGCACAGCAGGCCGACGGCGGTAAACAGCACGCTGGCAAAGCGGGCGGCAGAATAAGCATCGGCCGCCCACGGCGAGAGCAGCCGCCCGAACAGTGCCGCCGTCCACACATACACGGGAGATATGTTGAAATAAGGCCGGTCGAGCACGGTAGGCAGCCATGCGGAAGCACCGTTTGAAAACGCCTCTACGGCAGTGAAAACCGCAGGTTCGGCCGGGTTCCACAAGTCGCGCGAAAAAATACCCGGCCACAGCCAGGCAAATGCCAGCAACAGCAGCAGCCAAGGTTTTTCGCGGATGGGGGAGGGCGGGCGGGATCCGGGCGGGGTGTAGGTCAGCATGGGGCGGAAAATGAAAAGTCAAACGGGTTTAAGTGTAACAAATAAAGATGCAGTATAGGGAGCCGTTATGAAGATGGCGGCTTTGGCAAAGGTTGCAGTCTGCTTAGGCCGTCTGAAATACCCGTTGTTCCGCCCAAGCCCGCTAAACCGTTTTGGAATATTGTGCCGTGGTTTCTTTATGGCGCAAATGGTAATCGAACACCATGGCGATGTTGCGGATTAAAAACCGCCCTTTCGGTGTAACCTGCAGGCCGTGCGGCTTGAGTACCAGCAGGCCGAGGCCGGCCAGTTGCTGCAAATCCGCCAGCTCGGTTTGGAAATAGTGTGCGAACGAGATGCCGAACACGCTTTCATATACCCGGAAATCCAATGCGAAACGGCACATCAGATCTTGAATGATGTTGCGCCGCAGCAGGTCGTCCCGATTGAGGCGGTAGCCGCGCATTACGGGCAGGCGGCCGGCGTCGATGGCGGCGTAGTAAGCATCGATATCGCGCTCGTTCTGCACATAGACATTGGCGATTTTGCCGATAGACGATACGCCCAAGGCAATCAGATCGCAGTCGGCATAAGTGGAATAGCCTTGGAAATTGCGTTGCAGCCAGCCTTCTTTCAAGGCCAGCGAGAGTTCGTCTTCAGGTTTGGCGAAATGATCCATACCGATAAACACATAACCGCGGGCGGTGAGCGTTTGCACGGCGTATTGCAGAATATCAAGTTTTTCTTCACTACCGGGAACGGCAGCGGTGTCGATGCGGCGCTGCGGTTTGAAAATATGCGGCAGATGGGCGTAGTGGTAAAGCGCCAGTCGGTCGGGGTCGAGCGAAAGCACGGTGTCGAGGGTGGGTTTGATGCTCTCGAGCGATTGGTGCGGCAGGCCGTAAATCAGATCCACACTCACCGATTTGAATCCCGCTTCGCGTGCAGCCTCAACCACTTCGCGCGTTTCTTCAACGGTTTGTACGCGGTTGACCGCTTCCTGCACTTTCGGGTCGAAGTCTTGAATGCCCACGCTCATGCGGTTAAAACCCAGCCTGCCCAAATGCAGCACGGTTTCGCGGCTGACTTTGCGCGGATCGATTTCTATCGAGTATTCCCCGCCGGGAACCAAATCGAAATAGCGCCGTATCATTGCAAAAACGCGCTCAAGCTGCCCGTTGCTCAAAAACGTGGGTGTGCCGCCGCCGAAATGCAGCTGCGCCAACTGATGGCGGCCGTCCAGATGCGGGGCGAGCAGCGCCATTTCTTTTTCGAGATATTCGATGTAGGCATCGGCGCGGGCTTTGTCTTTCGTGATGATTTTATTGCAGCCGCAGTAATAGCAGATGGTATTGCAGAAAGGAATATGGATATAAAGCGACAAGGGCTTGTTTAAAGCCCCCGCATGGCGCATATCGAGCGATTCGATATAGTCGGTTTCGCCAAAGCCGCCGTGAAAGCGGTCGGCGGTAGGATAAGAAGTGTAGCGGGGGCCGCTGGAGGGCAGCGAAGCAATCAGCCCGCGGTCGAATTCAGGCTCAGTGTTGTTGTGTATCTTTATGATTTTCATTAAATAATTTTCTTGATTCGGAATGGATAGGCAAACCAAAGGTAGTTTGATAGAATACCTGCACTATCATAAACAAGCCTTGACTGGAGTCAATAGTCCTTAAGTCGCGGCTTAACTATATAAAAGTTGCTCAGAAGAAAAGGTGCCTGCCATGCCTGCACACACTGCCCAACATCAGATGAAAACGCTGTGTTCGACGTGTTCCTTACGCGAACTGTGCCTTCCCGTGGGGCTGATGCCGACCGAATTTGCCCAATTGGATGCCGTCATCCGCCAAAGCCGCCGTTTGAAAAAAGGCGAATACCTCTTTCGTGCGGGCGAGCCGTTTACCTCGCTGTTTGCCATCCGCACGGGTTTTTTTAAAACCACCATCGCCAGCCAGGACGGGCGCGACCAAGTAACCGGTTTTTTCATGTCGGGCGAACTGATCGGTATGGACGGCATCTGCACACATGCCCACAGTTGCGATGCCGTCGCCTTGGAAGACAGCGAAGTGTGCGAGCTGCCGTTTTCGCACATGGAAGAGTTGGGACAGAATATTCCCAGCTTGCAAAACCATTTTTTCCGCCTGATGAGCCGCGAAATCGTGCGCGACCAAGGCGTGATGCTGCTGCTGGGCAATATGCGCGCCGAAGAGCGGTTGGCGGCTTTTCTGCTCAACCTGTCCAACCGCCTGTATGCCCGCGGTTTTGCCGCCAATGATTTTATTTTACGGATGTCGCGCGAGGAAATCGGCAGCTATTTGGGGCTGAAACTGGAAACCGTCAGCCGAACCTTGTCGAAATTTCATCACGAAGGGCTGATTTTGGTTGAACACAAGCATATTAAAATCTTAGCACCGCAGACTTTGAAGAAAATGGTTTCCGGCTGCGAGCACGCCGTATAACTATTTGAAAATCAAGCAGGCCGTCTGAAAAAATATTTTTCAGACGGCCTTAAACATTCTCTGTTCGGTTTAGATGGAAAAATCTTCTTCAATCGGTTCGTATAACATTTTGTCAATCTGCGTGCGGGTGAGTTTGGGCGCAAACAGAGTAATAAAATCATAAGTATAGCCGCGCAGATAAGTGTCCGGCCGCAGCGCGATGTAAGTGTGGGAAGGCTCGAACAAATGCGAGGCGTCGATCAAGTGAAGATCGCCGTCGGTTTTGGCATCGTAAGCCATTTTTGCCATCAGGCCCACGCCTAAGCCCAGCCGTACATAAGTTTTCAACACATCAGTGTCGGCCGACGACAACGCCACAGTAGGCAAGGCTAGGCGGGCTTTCTGAAATGCACGGGCAATATTGTTGCTGTGATTAAGGGCGAATTCATAAGTTACCAGTGGAAAAGCTGCCAAATCTTCAATCGCCAACGGATGGCGGCAGTCTAAAAGAGGATGATCATCCGGTACGATTACCGCATGTGCCCATGTTTCACAAGGCAGTCTGCGAAGCCCTCCGTTTTCCTCCGGCGTTTCGGTTGCAATGGCGAAATCCGCTTCTCCGTTTGCCACCATTTGGGCCAGCGCATCAGGGCTGCCCTGTTTGATACTCAACTGCACTTTAGGGTAACGCCGAACAAATTCCGCCACAATGGCCGGCAGCGCATAACGCGCCTGCGTGTGGGTAGTGGCAATAGTCAGAAAGCCGCTGTCGTGCTCGGTAAACTCGCTGCCGATATTCTTAATATTCTGCACATCGCGCAAAATCCGTTCGGCCAACTCCAGAACCGCCTTGCCCGGTTGCGAAACCGAGACCACGCGTTTGCCGCTGCGGATAAATATCTGTACCCCCAACTCTTCTTCCAACAATCTGATTTGTTTGGAAATACCCGGTTGTGAAGTAAACAGGGCTTCGGCGGCTTCAGATACGTTCAGATTATGGCGGTAAACTTCGAGCGCGTAACGTAATTGCTGTAATTTCATCTTAAAAATTAAAAAAGCCAAACGGAGGGGATTTGTGGATTCTTTACGGCAGATACCCGGCAATGTAGCACACTTTGACAGAATCTGCCTGATTGTCTCAGTGTTGTAGTTAAGATTTTGTTTTTCAATAAACAGTCTGTTGTTGATATTGATAAGTCATGGCTGCTGTATGGTGCCGGTTGTTGTTTCTGTGCAACGGGTTTTGTCTGCAAGTGCCGTTTTGTTCGTTAATACATGACACAGGGTTGATTTTTCGGCATGATTCAGAAACAGGAAGCGGGTCTTTGCCGTTGTGTACGGAGCAGTTGTGTATTGACAGTTTGCCCTCCGTTTCTTTATAGTGCAGGCTGATATATCCGATTTGCCGCCGTTTACGACAGTGGCCTGTATATTGGTGATTTGCAGCGGTTACGCTCTGCGCCCGTTGTATAACAATCTTTGATGAGGGAATAAAATGACCAAACAGCTGAAATTAAGCGCCTTGTTTGTTGCCTTGGCCGCTTCAGGTACCGCAATGGCCGCCAGCGAGGCGCATACCAAACACGGTTATACCGTTGACCGCGAACAAACCGTAGTACGTAACAACTACGGCGAGTGCTGGAAAAATACCTATTTCGATAAAGAAACCCAAGGCCGTATTGAGTGTGGCGATGCTACTCCCGTAGCTACCGCCCCCCAATATGCCGATGAAACCGTTTCTCTGTCTGCCAACACTCTGTTCGGTTTCGATAAAGACAACCTGCGTCCCGAAGCTACCGAAACCCTGAATGCTTTGGCACAACGTTTGAGCAACACCAATGTTGAAGCTGTTCGCGTTGAAGGGCATACCGACTTTATGGGTTCCGAGCAATACAACCAAGCCCTGTCTGAGCGTCGTGCCAACGCCGTTGCCAACTACTTGGTGGGTCAAGGCGTTGCTTCCAACAAGATTTCTGCCGTTGGTTTGGGCGAATCTCAAGCCCGCATGACTGCTTCTTGCGAAGCCGAAGTTGCCAACTTGGGCAAAAAAGTTTCTAAAGCTAAGAAACGCGCTGCTCTGATTGCTTGTATCGAACCCGACCGTCGTGTAGATGTTAAGATCCGCACTTTGGTAACCAAACAGGTTGCTCCGGGTCAGGTTGAGGGTGAGCGTCCCGCTACCGAAGAAGGTTGGGTTCCCAGCCCCGCTTCTAAATACCACGGTTATACCCGCCCATAATCAACTTATATTAAGGTTGAAGAACACAAAACCCCGCTTTGGCGGGGTTTTGTGTTGAAAGGATGTAGTCAGCTATCGGAAAATAAAGTTATATAGTGGTTTAAATTTAAAACAGTACAGCGTTGCCTTGCTTTAGTTCAAAGAGAACAGTTTTGTAAACTGCTGAAGCGGTAACAGAATCGGTTCCGTACTATCTGTACTGTCTGCGGCTTCGTATCCTTGTCTTTTTTTAAATTTAAGCCGCTATACCATTTCATGGTCAACGGCTTTGAATTTCCGTTTATGCGGGAAGGGCAATCCCTTTAAAGCTTCTGAGTTTTGTAAAAGTTTCGTCCCGACAAAATATCCTATGAAAGAGTTTGATTTTATTCGTCGCTATTTACAACGGGTGCAAGCTGATGAAGACGTATTGCTGGGAATAGGCGACGATGCGGCTATCATTTGCCCGCGTGCAGGGTATGATTTATGTTTAAGTAGCGATATGCTACTTAAAAACAAACATTTTTTTGAGAGTGTCGCCCCTGCTGATTTGGCGTATAAAGTATTGGCGGTGAATATTTCGGATATGGCGGCAATGGGTGCTGCTCCGCGCTGGGCGTTGTTGAGTGCCGGGCTGCCGCAATTACGGGAAAGCTGGTTGGCCGAATTTTGCGACAGTTTGTTTGCGTTGGCACGGCGTTTCGGCGTAACGCTGATTGGCGGCGACACCACCAAGGGCGATTTGGTATTTAATGTTACAATTGTCGGCGAGCTGCCGCAGGGTAGGGCGTTGCGGCGGGATGCCGCGCAAATAGGCGATGATGTGTGGGTATCGGGGCGGTTGGGTTTGGCTGCCGCCGCATTGCACCATCATTGGCAAACGTTTACTTTGCCCGACGCGGTTTTTGATTTATGCGAACAGGTGCGGCTGAGGCCGGATCCGAGAGTGGCTTTGGGTCAGGCTTTGCTGCCGTTTGCTCGGGCGGCGCAAGATATTTCAGACGGCCTGGCGCAGGATTTGGGGCATATTTTGCAAGCCTCGGGTGTGGGTGCAGAGATTTTTGCCGAAGAAGTGCCCACCTTGCCGCAGTTGCGCGATAACTTGGATAAAACGGCTTTATACGGCTGCGTGCTGGCGGGAGGGGACGATTATGAGCTGGTGTTTACCGCGCCCCAATCGTGCCGCGCTGCCGTGCTTGAAGCAGGCAGGGCAAGCGCTACACTGGTAACGCGTATCGGCAGAATAACGGAAGGCTGCGGCCGTCTGAATATTTCAGACGCTGCCGGCAGGCCGGTTGTGTTGGCTTCTTTAGGATTCGATCATTTTGAGTGATTTCAAACCTACTTTTTCATGGCTGAAATCGCGGCCGTTGTGTTTGCTCGGTTTCGGTTTCGGCAGCGGGTTGGCTTCGGTGGCTCCGGGCACGTTCGGCACGCTGCCTGCGCTGCCGATAGCGTTTGTTTTGTATTTAATCGGCATCACGGGCTGGTGGCTGGCGGCGTTGTGCGTTATCCTTTTTGTGTGGGGTATACGGATTTGCAGCCATACCGAGCGCGAACTCGGTATTCAGGATTACGGCGGCATTGTGTGGGACGAAATCGTTGCCATGCTGCTGGTGCTTGCATTCGTGCCGTTTCATTGGGCGTGGTGGCTGGCTGCGTTTGCCGTGTTCCGCCTGTTTGATGCACTCAAGCCTTGGCCGATAAAGTGGCTGGATAAGCGTGTACGCGGCGGTTTGGGCATTATGCTCGACGATGCGGTGGCCGCCGGTTTTACTTTGCTGGTGCTGCATATTGCCGCATGGGTGTGGTAACACAAAAATATAGGCCGTCTGAACATAACCATACGGAAAGTTGTATTATGAACGAAATCGAAATCATCGTAGAGCCGAGTTTTTCGGCGGAACAAAGCAATATCGCTAAAGATAAATATGTGTTCAGCTACGATATTACCATCCGCAACAACAGCGATGAGGTGATTACCCTGCGCAACCGCCATTGGCGGATTACCGATGCGCATGGTGAAGTGGAAAAAGTGTCGGGTGTGGGCGTGGTAGGCGAGCAGCCCGTGCTGTACCCCGGTGAAGATTATTATTACAGCAGCGGTGCGCATCTCAACACCCCGTGGGGCTGCATGGAAGGCAGTTATGAGTTTGAAGACAGCTACGGCGAACGGTTTTCGGTGCCGATTCCCAAGTTTGATTTAAGGGCGGATGTGGTGGTGCATTAACCGTTTGCCTGCCCGATACCGTTTGTTTGCATTTGAGGCCGTCTGAATATTTTTCAGACGGCCTCAGTGTAAACGGGGTTTTGAAGCGGGTTAACCCCTGCTTGCAATTCTTTACGCCTTGTGCTGAAATGCCGAGCATCAAAACTAAAGTGTCAATAATCAGGAGTTAACATGGAAGCCTTGCATAGTTTTTTTGATACTGTAGGCGGATGGGTTTGGGGGCCGGTGATGCTGGTGCTGCTTGTCGGCACCGGCGTGCTGCTCACCGTGCTGCTTAAGGGTTTGCAGTTCAGCATGTTGGGTTATGCGCTCAAACAGGCTTTTATGCCGCACCACAAAAAAAGCGACGGCAGCGACCACGACGGTGATATTTCGCACTTCGGCGCATTGATGACCGCGCTTTCGGCCACCATCGGCACGGGCAATATCGCCGGTGTAGCCACTGCCGTGGTGGCGGGCGGCCCCGGGGCGGTGTTTTGGATGTGGGTTACCGCCATTTTCGGCATGGCCACCAAATACGGTGAGGGTGTGTTGGCGGTAAAATACCGTGTGGTCAACAAAAAAGGCGAAATGTCGGGCGGCCCGATGTATTACATCGAACGCGGCTTGGGCAGCAAATGGAAATGGCTGGCCTATGCTTTTGCCCTGTTCGGCACGGTGGCCTCGTTCGGTATCGGCAGCTCGGTGCAGTCGAATTCTGTGGCACAGGCCGTGTATTCCAGCTTCAATATCGATACTGTTTACACCGGTGTGGCATTGACTGTGCTGACTGCTATCGTGGTGTTGGGCGGCATCCGCAGCATTGCCAAGGCTTCTTCACTGATTGTGCCGGCCATGGCCGTATTTTATGTGGCGGGCGGATTGGTGATTATTTTTGCCAATATCGATTTGGTGGTGCCTGTTGTGAAACTGATTCTCTCAGATGCCTTTACCGGCCAAGCCGTTGCAGGGGGCGCAATCGGCAGCGTTATCCGTTACGGGGTGGCACGCGGCGTATTTTCCAACGAAGCAGGCATGGGTTCTGCACCGATTGCGGCGGCTGCTGCCAAAACCGACCACCCGGTGCGTCAGGCCTTGGTGTCGATGACAGGCACCTTTCTCGACACCATCGTCGTATGTTCGATTACCGGCATCGTGCTGGTGATGGGGCTGATCGGTGCAGGCGGTGAATTCGTGAAGCCCGAAATCACCGGAGCGGCGCTCACCACTTCCACTTTCGACCGCCTGTTGCCCGGTCCCGGAGGCTGGGTGGTAACCATAGGTCTGATATTTTTTGCCTACTCGACTATTTTGGGTTGGTGCTACTACGGTGAAAAATGCGCGGCCTATGTGTTTGGCGACGGTTTTACCAATGTCTACCGCGTGGTTTACGTTGCCGCCGTGATGCTCGGCACGGTAGTCAGCTTGGACTTGGTCTGGTTGGCGGCAGATACCTTCAACGGCTTGATGGCCATCCCCAACTTGATTGCATTGGTTTTGCTCTCCGGTGTGATTGTGAAAGAAACTCAAGATTTCAAAGCCAGGCGCAAGAGCGGCGAGCTGCCTTAAACTGCAGAATGTTTTTCAGACGGCCCGGATATTGGTTCGGGCCGTTTTTATGAGGCCGTTTGAAAGTGAACATAACCGTACAACGTATTTATGATTACCGGGCAGATACGGCGGATATGAAAACAGCGGTACTGATTGACCGCCTCTACCCGCGCGGCATATCCAAAGAAAAAATGGCCGATGTGCAGTGGCTGAAAATTTTGGCACCCAGCGCACAACTTCGCCGCTGGTATCATGAAAACCCCGAACAACGGTTCGATGCATTTGCCGCCCGTTATCAGGAAGAGTTGCAGGGCGGTGCACAGCAACAGGCGGTAGGCCGTCTGAAAGCGTGGGCGCAAGAAGGCGGCGTAGTGCTCTTAACGGCGGTGAAAAATCCCGAACGTTCGCATGTTTCGGTGTTGCTGGAAGTTTTGGGCGTGCCGTTTGCACGGTATGAAGGGTTGTAGTGTGCCGGCATACTATAACTTGCCTGAATAATGGCAGAAGCGATAAAATAAAATCGTTTGCCAGAGCGTTCCTTCATGCAGACGGACTTCTGAAAAACGAATAACTTCAATATGATAGATAAGCTCCGATGTATATGTTTCAGACGGCCTCTGCGTCCGGGACGGAATATCCGGCGGCATCGGGGCGGAACCGGATACGGGTATAGATGAACACTCCGCAAAACACTGTCGGCTCGTCCGACAAGCATAAATTGTCGCGTCGTAAGCGTAATCTGACGTTGGTTACGCTGTTTTTTATTGTGGTGGCGCTGGCGACCGCCATGGTTTATTTTTTGGTTTGGCAGCACGAAGAAAAAACCGACGATGCTTATGTGGCCGGCCATTTGGTGCAGATTACGCCGCAGGTGGCGGGCACCGTGCGCAAAGTTTTGGTGGACGACACCGATATTGTGAAAAGGGGCGATGTGCTGGTGTCGCTTGACGACAGCGATTTCCAACTTGCTTACGACCGTGCTCAAAACGAGCTGATTCAGGCCATACGCCAAAACAAACAGCAAACGGCCGTTTCGTCGCAGGCCAAAGCGCAGGTGTTGATGCGCAAGGCGGATTTGGCCAAGGCGCAGGCTGATTTGCGCCGCCGCGAAAGTTTGGCGGATACCGATGCGGTTTCGGGGGAAGAATTGAGCCACGCGCGTGCCGCCGTAGTGCAGGCACAGGCCGCTTTGAAGGCAGTGGAGGCGGAAGAAACGTCGGCACAGGCCGCATTGGGCAAGAATGTTCCCTTACGCCGGCAGCCCGCCGTTCAGACAGCCGTCAGCCGAATTAAAGATGCTTGGCTGAATTTGCAGCGCACGCAAATCCGCGCGCCGATGGCCGGGCAGGTGGCCAAGCGCAATGTGCAGGTGGGCCAGCGCATCGCGCCCGGCGCGCAGATGATGGCGGTGGTGCCGATGCACAATCTGTGGGTGGACGCGAATTTTAAAGAAGTGCAGCTGCGCAAAATGCGCATCGGCCAGCCGGTGGAAATGACCGCCGATTTATACGGCAGCCGCGTGGTTTACCGCGGCAAGGTAATGGGTTTGTCGGCAGGCACCGGCAGCGCGTTTTCATTGCTGCCGCCGCAAAACGCTACCGGCAATTGGATCAAAGTGGTACAGCGCGTGCCGGTGCGCATCAGTTTAGACCCACAGCAGGTGCGCGCATATCCTTTGCGCGTGGGTTTGTCGATGTCGGTTAAAGTGGATACGTCCGACACCGGCGGCAAAACCATGGCCGAAGCGGGCGACAGAAGCGCGGTGGTGGCCGAAACCGATATCGTGGATTGGGCGGCGGCCGATGCTTTGATCGAACAGATTTTTGAGAAATACGCCAAATAACGGGCGCAACGAACAGGCCGTCTGAAACCCTTTTTTCAGACGGCCTCAATATCTTCAAGGCCGGTGCTTTTATATATAAAAAAATCGGCCGAAACTTAATAAAAAGCCGGTTTTTCATAATGCCCGCCCATGCGGCTTGAGGCCGTCTGAAAAACATAACCGCCGCTTAGGGAGTGTAGTCAGAAGGCTTGCGAAGCGGATTTTAACCAAAAATACCGCCGCAACGTTTTCTGACTACACTCCCTAGGCAGCGGGCGGATCGAAACTTATGAACCAAGCAAAAACCTACCCGCCTTTAAAAGGAACCGGCCTGGTGCTGGTTACGCTGGCGTTGAGCCTCGCCGTGTTTATGGAAGTGCTGGACACCACCATCGCCAACGTAGTGGTGCCGGTGATTGCCGGCGATTTGGGCGCGGCCGCAACACAGGGCACTTGGGTGATTACCGCGTTTGCCGTGGCTAATGCCGTTTCGGTGCCGTTAACCGGATTCGTGGCGCGCCGTTTCGGCGAAGTGAAAGTGTTTTTGGGCGCGGTTATCGGCTTTGTGATTACCTCGTGGCTGTGCGGCCTCGCGCCGAACTTGCAGATGCTGGTGCTGTTCAGGGTGTTGCAGGGTTTGGTGGCGGGGCCGCTGATTCCGTTGTCGCAAAGCCTGCTGATAGCCTCATATCCGCCCGAAAAGCGCACGCAGGCGCTGGCGTTGTGGGCGATGACGGTAGTGGTGGCGCCGGTTTTGGGGCCGATTTTGGGCGGTTGGATTTCCGATAACTGGCATTGGGGGTGGATTTTCTTCATCAATATCCCTGTCGGCACCGCCGCAGCCTGGATAACGTGGAAACAGCTCGGCCACCGCGAAACCGAAATCAAGAAAACGCCGATAGACTATACCGGCCTGGTGCTGATGGTGTTGGGCGTGGGCGCTTTGCAGATGATGCTCGACCGCGGCAAAGAGCTGGATTGGTTTGCCTCGGGCGAAATCATTGCATTGGCCGTGGTGGCGGTAGTGTGCCTGACCTATTTTGTAGTGTGGGAGCTGGGCGAAGAACATCCCGTAGTGGATTTGTCGCTGTTTAAAGACCGCAACTTCACCGTGGGCGTAATCGCCACATCGCTGGGTTTTATGGTGTATATGGGTTCGCTGGTGCTGCTGCCGCTGGTGTTGCAGTCGAATTTGGGTTATACGGCAACTTGGGCGGGTTTGGTGGCCGCACCGGTGGGCATCCTGCCGGTTATTCTGTCGCCGGTTATCGGCAAATTCGGCGGACGGCTCGATATGCGTTGGCTGGTAACCGCCAGTTTTTTAATTTTCTCCTTCACTTTTTATTGGCGTACCAATTTTTATGCCGGTATGGACATGGCCAACGTGGTTTGGCCGCAGTTTTGGCAGGGTTTGGGTGTGGCGATGTTCTTTCTGCCACTCACTACCATCACCTTGTCGCGTATGCAGGGCGCACAGATCGCCGCCGCCGGCAGCCTGTCGAATTTTCTGCGTGTATTTATGGGCGGAGTGGGCGTGTCGGTGGTAACAACCATGTGGGAGCGCCGGGAGGCATTGCACCATGCCCGGCTTGCCGAAGCGGTTACGCCTTATTCGGCAGCAACCCGACAGGCCGTACAAAATATGGAGCAGGCAGGTATCCGGCTGGAAGAGGGCTTGGCCAATATTGCCCAAAACATTACCCGGCAAGGCTTTATTATCGGGTCGAACGAAATTTTCTGGGCAGGCAGCCTGTTGTTTATCGCGATGATTGCAGTTATCTGGTTTGCCAAACCGCCTTTCGGTTCTTCGGGCGGGGGCGGGCATTAATGTGATAGCGGATTAAGGCGTAAGGGACAAAATGGGCGCTAAGCAATTGTTTGTTATAGATAACAGCTTTGTTATTTGAGCGGTAAAAAAGGGTTGGAAACCAACCAAATGCCCATTAAGCCGAAACTTCCGATTTCCGCCGGCCCGATCTGAACCATACATGGGCGGGCTGGCCCCGGCCGGTGTCCCATTGGCTGTGCTGCAAAAAATGGACGGCTGCCCCGATGGGCATGACAAGGGTTTTAAGCTACATCGGGTATATTCGTCATTTAATAACAGAATCACTCACCGACGATAACCCATGCTGTTGTTGAAGCAATTGCCCAAGCGCCTGCTAACGGCACGCCAATAGGCAGCAAGACAATATCGCGCAAGGTGCGCCCAATGCCGTATTTTTTCTGCGTTTTAATAGTAACGGTTGCAGGTATAGGTTTTGCCAAACGATATTTTTGCAAGATTTCATCGCGGTTACTCAAACGCACGGGTCGGCCACGATTGTTGATTTGCACAAGATACAATTTATCGAAATCAAGAACCCGTCCGCTAAACTCGGCTAACTCTTTCGCAGTTCCCTCGGCTGCTTTTTTGATGTTTTCGTCGTCCGAATTGAATTTAACCAAAGACGAAATGTCGTGTTTTGCTAACACGGCTGCTTGTTTGGGCGTGAGTAGAAGCTCTATCTTGAAATCGATATCTACGTCTTTTTTCTCTCCCTCCGATATCTGAAAAGGATTTAATCTAATCCGTATGAGATTATTTCTAATGTTTTTTTGATTGAGGAAGCGAAATGTGGACTGGCATTTTTCATCGCAATGAATTTGGTAATCATACAATTCGCCCACGGCATAAATGCTTTTTTCGCTTGGCTGTGCCAATAAAGCATGTATGGCTTCTTTCTCCTTGCGTGTTTTGCTAACTGTATTATGTGCGCAAGCGGTCAAAAGTAATATAGGGATGAGCAATAATAGGTTTTTCATAAACTTCCTTTTGGGCTCCATGACCCCATGACAGCTATCGCAATGTTAAGGCTTATTTATAGGCGTCTGTTGGACGCCATCAGGATTGAATGAGGCATTCTTCAATGCCTCCATGAGTGCGTCTGGTGAGATCTTTTTGTCTTAGGATAAAAGAGAGGAGGAAATTAATTTCCAAGTGTTTGATTTATTTGGTGGGTCCGGTGGGTTTCGAACCCACGACCAAGGGATTATGAGTCCCCTGCTCTAACCCCTGAGCTACGGACCCGAGTTATGCAAAGATCGCTATTGTAAACATATTCCGCCGTCGGCACAAGGCCGCTTGAAAGTGCGGTGGGCAAATAAGGGCGGAAAGTTTTGCTATAATCGCCATCATTTTCAGCCCGCATCCGGCAGGCCGTTTGAACGCTTGGCGATTTTTCAGACGGCCTCGAAAGAACTTCAATGAAATATAACGACTTACGCGACTTCATTCAAAAGCTCGAACAAGAAAACAAACTCAAACGCATCGGTATACCGGTTTCGCCGCATTTGGAAATGACCGAAATCGCCGACCGCGTGTTGCGCGCCGAAGGGCCGGCCTTGTTGTTTGAAAACGCTGTACGCGCCGACGGCAGCCGTTATAGTTTTCCGGTGCTGGCCAATTTGTTCGGCACACCAGAACGGGTGGCGATGGGCATGGGGGCGGAGAGTGTGGCCAAATTGCGCGAAATCGGCCAAACGCTGGCTTATCTGAAAGAACCCGAACCGCCCAAAGGCTTGAAAGATGCGTTTGCCAAACTGCCTTTGCTGAAAGACATTTGGAGCATGGCGCCGAACGTGGTGAAAAAAGCGCCGTGCCAAGAGATTGTCTGGGAAGGTGATGAGGTCGATTTAAACAGACTGCCGATTCAGCATTGCTGGCCTGAAGATGTCGCTCCTTTGGTAACTTGGGGTTTGACCGTTACGCGCGGTCCGCATAAAAAACGCCAAAACCTCGGCATTTACCGCCAGCAGTTAATCGGCAAAAACAAGCTGATTATGCGTTGGCTGGCGCATCGCGGCGGTGCGTTGGATTTTCAGGCGCATAAAAAAGCGTATCCGGGCATGCCGTATCCCGTTGCCGTAGTGTTGGGGTGCGATCCGGCCACTATTTTGGGGGCGGTTACGCCGGTGCCGGATACTTTGAGCGAATATCAGTTTGCCGGTTTGCTGCGCGGTTCGCGTACCGAATTGGTGAAATGTATCGGCAGCGACTTGCAGGTGCCAGCGCGTGCCGAAATTGTGCTGGAAGGGGTGATTTATCCCGACGAAACCGCGTTGGAAGGCCCTTACGGCGACCATACCGGTTATTACAACGAGCAGGATTATTTCCCCGTGTTTACGGTGGAGCGCATCACCATGCGCGAAAACCCGATTTACCACAGTACCTACACTGGCAAACCGCCCGACGAACCGGCCGTGCTCGGCGTGGCTTTAAACGAGGTGTTTGTGCCGCTGTTGCAGAAGCAGTTTCCCGAAATCGTTGATTTTTACCTGCCGCCCGAAGGCTGTTCCTACCGCATGGCGGTGGTGAGCATCAAGAAACAGTATGCCGGACACGCCAAGCGCGTGATGATGGGTTGCTGGAGCTTTCTGCGCCAGTTTATGTACACCAAATTCATCGTGGTGGTGGACGACGATGTAAACTGCCGCGACTGGAAAGAAGTGATTTGGGCGGTTACCACCCGCATGGATCCGGTGCGCGATACGGTGTTAATCGAAAACACGCCGATTGATTATCTCGACTTCGCCAGCCCCGTTTCCGGCCTCGGCGGTAAAATGGGTTTGGATGCTACCAACAAGTGGCCGGGCGAAACCGACCGCGAATGGGGCAGGGTGATTGAGCGCGATGCAGCCACGGTGGCCAAGGTTGACGCCATGTGGCGCGATTTGGGTTTGTGATATCGAAAATTGTCTTTTGGACGGTTTGACGATAGTGTTGGAGCTTTTGCCAAACTAGGAGCAAGCGTGCCACATTTTGGCTTTGGCTGGTGTTGTTGTCAGCCTTTTACTTGATATGTTGATATTTCGGTGATTCGGTTTATTTTGATGCAAAGGCATAGTCCCGCAAGAAGCAGCTTCCAAGTTTGCCTGCTTCAGGTCGAAAATTCATCTTATTTGGAATAAGGCCGTCTGAAAACGGATATCCGTTTTCAGACGGCCTTAGCTTAGCAATCAAGAAGACCATAAAAAAAGGAAACCGAAGTTCCCTTTTTAAATGCAAATATCAGGTACTTAAACCAAAGCAGCTTTGGCTTTTTCCACCAACTGTGAAAAGGCGGGTTTGTCGAACACAGCCAAGTCGGCCAAAACTTTGCGATCGATTTCAATGGCGGCGCGTTTGAGGCCGTTCATGAATTTGCTGTAAGACAGGCCGTTTTCGCGGGCACCTGCGTTGATACGCACAATCCACAATTGGCGGAACTGGCGTTTGCGCTGGCGGCGGTCGCGGTAGGCGTATTGGCCGGCTTTCATTACCGCCTGTTTGGCTACACGGTAGACGTTTTTACGGCGACCGCGGTAGCCTTTGGCTAACGCTAATACTTTTTTATGGCGGGCACGTGCGGTTACACCGCGTTTTACGCGTGGCATATTTCAAACTCCTTTAAGCGTAGGGCAACATTTTGGCAACAGAAGCCAAATCGCGTTCGTTTACCATGGCAGTACCGCGAAGCTGGCGTTTGTTTTTGGTGGTTTTTTTGGTCAGAATGTGGCGTTTGAACGCATGTGCGCGTTTTACACCGCCGTTGCCCAAGACTTTAAAGCGTTTTTTCGCGCCGGACTTGGTTTTCATTTTAGGCATGGGAAAACTCCATAAAGTTTTATCGGATAAGGCATCAGGGGGCGGAAATACGCACTTGAAACCCAAACACCACGGTTTTAACCGCTGTTTTTTTTGTTTCCAGACAGGCCGTCTGAAAAACACCGCTTCCGGTTGCGGCTGAAACCGGAAACAGAAAATTATAACTTTATTTCTTTTTCGGAGCAATCATCATCACCATCTGGCGGCCTTCCATTTTCGGAAACTGCTCGACAGTGCCAATCTCGGCCAATTCTTCTTTCACTCGCTCCAAAAGTTGTGCGCCCAACTGCTGGTGGGCCATTTCCCGCCCGCGGAAACGCAGGGTAACTTTCACTTTGTCGCCGTCGGAAAGGAAACGGTTGATATTGCGCATCTTGATGTTGTAATCGCCTTCGTCGGTGCCGGGGCGGAATTTGATTTCTTTAATCTGCACCTGTTTCTGGTTTTTTTTGGCTTCGTCGCGCTTTTTGGCCTGCTGGTATTTGTATTTGCCGTAGTCCATCAGCTTGCATACAGGCGGTTTTGCGGTGGGGGAAATTTCCACCAAATCAACATCCTGTTCTTCAGCTGCAGCCAGAGCTTCTTTGAGTGATACCACACCGAGCTGTTCGCCGGCCCCACTGAGTAGGCGCACTTCTTTGGCGGTAATTTCGCCGTTGATCCGTGCTTCGCGTTCTTGTGCGATGATGATGTCTCCTGTGTCGGGTTGTTTTACCGGCAGGTTCCGCTTCTGCCGACCTGCGCATAAAAATTTGTTTATTGTAAACGATTACCGCATCATTTGTGAAGTTTTACAGTTCTTGCCGTTTGAATTTTTCACAATTCTTCCAGTTTCTGCAATGCGCGGTACACGGCCCCGCTACATACTGCAAAATGCTTTTCGGAACAGCGGATTTTCTGCCGATCCGTATTTTGCGACAAATGCCGAAGCCACCCAAGCAGCAACGAAAATCGGTTATCGAAAAATCAGCCGAATGTTCATAGACAAATATATGAAGCCACTAACAAAGGCGGCGCATGGAAAGCGGCTTTGACAGTAGCAGTCCCCGGTAAAAAGCAGACCCGTCTTGGGACATTTATCAGTACGTATAGGAGATTAAATAATGAGTGATGTTACCGAATGGGAAGACAGGAAAAAAAGTATCAGCGAGGTGATTCAAGAGATGGAAGCATTTGAAGATAAAGAGTTAGTTGTTGTGGTTACGGGTGATGAAGGCAAAACTTTTAAAACAGTCAAACTGATTAGCAAAGGTTTTGAGGACGATAAAGTGTATTGTGCCCTTTATATCTAGGGTCTGTTGACACAACGCAACGGCGGTGTTTTTGGTCAAAAATCCCCGTCTGCGGCGTTAAAAATGCTCGCAAGGTGTTCAACCTTGCTGCGCTTTTTGTCTTGCATACGCGGTTTTTGCCTCAAAAAACCGCTTCGCCGGTCAATTGTCAACAGACCCTAGAATTTAGTGCCCGATTGCCTTGAATATTTGGCAATATTCGTTTCCCATTCCCACCGTCAGCACCAATGCCGCCGCACCGTGGGTTAAAAGCAGTCCGTATTGTGTTTTCATCTGCCTCTTATGGATTTTTGCATGTATCTATTTTACACTTCCGCTTCAAAGTAGCGGACGATGTTGGGATAAGTTTTACCCGTACGGTTTAATCCCCATTGTGGCGGATCGGTTTCTGTGCTTAAAATTACCGCCCCGTTTTGCTATAGCAGGCTGTCTGCCGCAAACAGCACCGCATCGGCGGCAATCTGTCCGAGTGGTTGAACGTGCTGTTGTCTGTGGGGTAAAATTTAGGATCTGCCGAGTCAGCCCTTACGGTTTCCAATCAACGGAGGACTATCATGACCGAAAACCCCCTTACCTTTTATACCCACCCCATGTCGCGCGCACGCGTTACACGCTGGATGCTGGAAGAAACCGGCCTGCCTTATGAAACGGTGCTGTTGGATTACGGCACCACGATGAAGGCGCGGGAATACCGCGCCATTAATCCCATGGGTAAAGTGCCCGCAATCAAACACGGCGGTACGGTGGTTACCGAGCAGGCCGCCATCTGTCTGTATCTGGCGGATTTGGTTCCCGGGAAAAAACTTGCCCCGCCCGTCGGCAGCCCGGAACGCGGCACTTATTACCGCTGGATAAGCTTTATGTCTCCGCTGGAGCAGTTGATGACCGCCAAAGCCGGCGGTAGCGCGTTGCCAAAACCCGAAACGGCGGGTTTCGGAACCGAACAAGACCTGCTCGACACACTGGAATCCGCCCTCAAAGACTGCGAATATCTGGCAGGCGGCACCTTTACCGCAGCCGACCTACTGGTGGCAGCCTATGTGGGCTGGTATTTGGAATTCAAACTGCTGGAACCGCGCCCTGCGTTTGAAGCCTTTGCCAAACGCCATCAGCAACGCCCGGCGGCACAGCGCGCCTGTGCCATCGACGACGCTTTACTGGCGCAGCGGCCTGAATGAAAGTTTTTTGCAAAATTAAGCCGAAAAACGACCGCTTGCAGGCGGGCAGAAAACCAAGGGCCGTCTGAAAACTTATCTTTCAGACGGCATTGCTGTTGGAAGACTAAATTATGGAGAAACATCAAAGTTGGGGAGCGGACAGCAAAACCATCGAGCAGCTTATTCGGGAATTGAAAACTTTTGAAGACCAACAGCTTGTCGTTATGGTATCCGGTGATGGTGGGGATACGTTAAAGCCGGTTAAATTGCTCGGGAAAGAGTTTAAAGACGGGCGTGCCTATTGCACCCTTTTTATCGAAGAATAAAATTCTCAAAATATCGCATCAAAGGAAGGTTGTCTGAAAGTAACGGATTTTCAGACGGCCTCAAGGGTCGTTTTGGGCAGCCTGAAAACCTTACTGTGTTTTCAGGCTGATTTGATTTAATTCCGGCACTCGTCCAGCGAGGAAACGACCTGATAGGATACGCCGTCGAAGTTTTCAAAACATTTTCGGGCGCAGGCAATTTTCTGCCGTTCGCTTTCCCTTAATTTATCGAAATCCACGCCCTCCTGTATGCCTTTGCCCGTATTTTTGGTTTCGGCGACAAAATACACTTTCCCGCGGTTTTCCATCACCAGCGCCCAATCTGGGTTGTAATTGCCGATTGGGGTGGGGATTTTGAACCAGCCCGGCAGTTTGAAATACAGGCGCACGTCTTCGTGGTTTTCGCAATCGTGGGCGAAGCGGTTTTCCGTGTCGGAATCGAGCGGGATATAGTCGGCAAAAATGGTTTTCTGCCGTTTTGCGCTGTCTGCTTGGTTTACGGCAAAGGTATATCCGTTCATAAAAAATTCCGCACCGTTGTTTTCCAGCTCCTGCCAACGCGCCAGCGTTTGCGCGTATTCCTCTTTTTCAGGCAGCCTGAAATATTCGATGCCGTCTATCATCAGCGCATTCAAAGCCAGCAGGATTTTTTCCGCCGCCAAATCGATAAAGCGCTGCGGGTTGTTGCCGATTTCGCCGATGCGCCCTGATTCCCGCAACACCTCAAACAGCGTGGCGCGGGTCAGGCGGGTTTTCTTTTCCAACTCGTGCAGAATATCGGGCAAATCCCATTCGATTTCGGTTTGCTGCGTGCGGCTGTTGTTTTGCTCGCCCCAGATACCGTCGGTTTGCGTTTGATGAATGGCCGCTTTCTGCACCACAATCTGCGGTTTTTGCACCTGCGGCATTTCCGCCACCAGCTTGGCGGCCGTCTGAATCAGCGCATGGCGGTCAAACTGCACCCGATAACGTGTTTGCTGCTGCAATTTCTGCCAGATTTCTAAAAACACGGGGTCGAGCGTGAAGCCTTTGCGGAAGGTCTGCCGCTTGCGGTCGGCGGCTTTTTTCGCGCCGCCGTTGCCGAACCTGATGCCGCATTCGTCTTCGTATTCTTTTTGCAGGTTGGCGGCGAAACTTTCATAACTTTCGTTCGGAATCACCGTGAGAATGTTCACCCCTTCGTCGCGCACACGTCCGCCCTCTTGGTTTACCGCCAACCGCAGACCGCGCCCGATTTCCTGCCGCTTTTTAATCGGCGAGCGGGTTTCGTTAAGCGTGCAGATTTGGAATACATTGGGATTGTCCCAGCCCTCTTTCAGCGCGGAATGGGAAAAGATAAAGCGCAGCGGCGAATCGAAAGACAATAATTTTTCCTTGTCTTTCATAATCAGGTTATAAGTATCTTCATCGGCTTTGCTGCTGCCATTGGTGTCTTTATCACCGTTTTTATCCTGTGAAAAATAGCCGTCGTGCACGCCGTCCGCGCTTTCGCCCGTTTCTTTGCGGTAAATCTCTTCAAACCAGCGCGCGAATTTGCCGCCGTTGCGGTAATTCGCTACTTTGTCGATAAAAAACAGCGACAATACCTTAATCCCGCGCGCTTTCAGACGGCCTTCTTTTTTCAAATGCTCTTTTACCGTGGCGGCGATTTGTTGTTTCATCACCTCGTCGCGCAGTGCGTCCTGGTTTTCGCCCAAGGTCAGCACCGTGCCGTTGGAAAGTGCTAATGTGCCCGCTTCCGCGTCCAAACCGTTGACGATAAAACCGTGGCGGTAGCTTTCATTACCGTTTGATTTGTCGAACAAGTCATCTCCCGCAGCCACAGAAACCGTTTTCTTTTTGGTTTCCTTTTTATCCTGAACATGAATTTCCACTTTGGCCGTGAGCTTTTTCTTACCCTCGGAAAAACCCTGCAATACCGCATACGCGCCGTTGACATCGTTTTGCGCCAAAACGGGCATCACCTCAATCTGTTTCACCAGTTTTTTGTTATACGCCTCAATCGGGTTTAAGCTGTAAATTTTGTGATACGGGTTTTTATGCGTGGCCGAATAGCGCAGGGTAAACAAAGGGTTCAGCGCATCAATTGCCTGCTTGGCCAGCTCCGTTTCCATATTTTGCGGCTCGTCGATAATCACAATCGGGTTCGTGCCGCTGATGAACTTAATCGGCGCTTCGCCGCTTTCGTTCACGCGGTTAATCACATTGTCGTCTTTCTTAAACGCATCAATGTTCATAATCAGGATTTCAATATGGTTGTTGGCGGCGAAATTGCGCAAAGCATTCAAACGCCCGCTGCCATACACCGCCGAATGGAACACGGGCTTGTCGAAGGCCGTCTGAAAATGCGGCGTCATCGCGCGTATGCTCTGCATCACACCCTCGCGAATGGCCACGCTCGGCACCACCATCACGAATTTTTTCCAGCCGTAGCGTTTGTTCAGCTCAAACACCGTGCGCAGATACACATAAGTCTTGCCCGTGCCCGTTTCCATTTCAACGGAAAAATTCAGGCCGTGTTCGCCGATTTGCGTTTCAGGCTGCCTGAAAGCCTTCTGCACCGCATTCAGGTTTCTGCCGATTTCGCCGTGCGCCAAATGCAGGCGGTTGGCCACAACGGGCGACGCGCCTGCCGCATTCAGTTCAAACATACTGTCATGGTTCGGCTCGCCCTCAAACAGGCGCACAACCGCCTCCACCGCTTCCTGCTGGTAATCGAGTGTTTCAAATTTCAACTGCATGGTTTATCCCGTAGGGTGCAACTTGTTGCACCATTTCTGTTTTCATGTAGGGTGCAACTGGTTGCACCACGCCTAATTTGTCCCTTTTGGTGCATCAAGATGCACCCTACGCTTTTCTGTGCATCAAGATGCATCCTACTCGGGGTATAAATCGCGGATTTCCTGCGCGATGCCGCTGCCCCAGTCCTGACAATACAAACCGCTTTCCACATCACGGTGAAACGACGAAAACGGCCAATCCGCCACATTTTCCACATAGCCGTGTTTGACAGGATTGAAATACACATAATCCATATGCCGCGCCAAATCTCCCTCATCACGGATAGCGTGTTCCCAAAACCGCCGCTGCCAAATGCCCAAGTCGCCGCGTTTTTGTTTGCTGGCATTCTGCCGTCGGCAGCTTTCAGGCAGTCTTTTGCTGAACAGCGTTTTGAACAAACGGATACGAATGGGATAATCCGCATCCTGTTCAGGCAGCCGCATCAGCCAATGCAGATGATCGGGCAAAACACAGATTGCCAAAGTTTCAAAAGGATAACGCCTTTTGGTTTCGGCAAAGGCCTCCCGCAAAATGCCGATATGATCGGTTAACAGGGATTGCTTGCGATCTTCCAGCACCAAAGTGAAAAAATAAGTGCCGCCCGGGCGGAAATAACGGCGGTAGTCAGACATTGCACTTTTATTAAAACAGTTATCCGGTTGAATATTTTATGTCATTCGCAATCAACTATAAACCGTAGGGTGCAACTCGTTGCACTTTTTCAAATTCGTTTTCAGTAGGGTGCAACTTGTTGCACCAATTTCAAATTCTACAAGACTTTTGGTGCATCAAGATGCACCCTACAGCGTTTCAAACGCCACCCCCGCATCTTGGCATTGCAAGGCCGCATTGGTTTTCAGCGCATCATCGCCGCCGAATACCTTATCCAGCGCGAACACTTTTTGCGGCTGCTGTGCCAGCACATCGCGCAGCAATTCATCGCTGACCGTTTCCAGCAGCAGCGCCGTTTTGCGGCTCCCTGCCGCGTTGTCGAGCCACACCACGCCGTCTGAAAAAATCATCGGGTCGGTGAGTTGGAAACCCAAACGCAAGGCCAGTTCGTAGGCCATGTTTTCCACCGTGGCATGCGCTTCGACCACATCGCGGAAGATTTCCAGTTGCGCCTCAAGGCCGTCTGAACTGCGGTTGACGGGGCTTCGCCATTGCTTGAAATTGCTTTCCGCGAGTTTGAAGACTTTGAACCCCGTATCAGGTAGGGTGCAACTTGTTGCACCATCTTTGAAACCCGTGTCAAGTAGGGTGCAACTTGTTGCACCACCGTTGTTTCCGTTGCCGTTTTGCGGTGCATCAAGATGCACCCTACGGATTTGCGCACCCGCGCGGCGGATGCGCTCTTTGGCGATTTCGGCGATGGTGGCAAAACCCGCTTTGCGCGCTTCGGATTTTTCTTCCGTTTCTTCGGGCAGCTGCACGCAGATATAGCGGCGCTTGCCGCCGTCTTCGGCGTTAAGCTGCATCACGGCGTGGGCGGTTGTGCCGCTGCCTGAAAAGAAGTCGAGGATTAAATCGTTATTACCTGTTGAACAACTTACAATTTTTTGTAACAGAGCAACCGATTTGGGACTATCAAACATTTTATCTTCAAATAATTTAACCTGTTCTTTTGTTGCTGCCTGATTTAAATAAGAATTGTCTATAAATAAACTATCAAGCATAGCATCTGAATTTTTAATTTCATTTTTATATCGTTTTAAAATAAAACCACGCTCTCTATCAGAATGCTGTTCTTTGAATTTTATCTTTCCACTTTTAACCCATAACTCAAAATTTTCTTTTGAGAAAAACCATGCTCTGCCTTTTGGTGGTACATCTTCCCTTCCTGTAAATGGATTAACAATTGGATAACGGTCTCCATCGCGAGGTGCTGTTGGATTATCAGAAATCCATTCTCCATTCGGGTCGTTATCTGGATTTTGATATTGTGAAAAATCCTTTTCTTCTCCTTTTAAGTAAGAAAGCTCTTTATTTTTGGCATAGCAAATTAAATACTCATGTTGAATATTGATACCTGTTTTTTCAACATTAGTAACACTTTTCGTTTTTCTAATAAATTCTGCTAAAAAATTCTCCGCCCCAAACACCTCATCACACAGCAATTTCAACTGCGCCTGTTCATTATCATCAATCGAGATAAAAATCACGCCGTCTTCGCGCAACAGGGTTTTCGCCAAATGCAGGCGCGGCAGCATCATATTGAGCCAGTTGCTGTGGTAGTGGCCGTTGTCGCGGCTGTTTTTGCGCAACGCGCCCTGGAACACGCCGTCGCGTTTCAGGTAGCCCAAGTCGTCTTTGTCGCCCACTCGTTTGGCGTATTCTTCGCGGGTTTCGGAAAATTTGTCGGGATAGATAAAGGAATCGCTGCCCGTGTTGTAGGGCGGGTCGATATAGATCATTTTCACGCTGCCTGCATAGGCTTTTTGCAGGATTTTCAGCGCTTCCATGTTTTCGGCTTCGATAAACACGTTTTGCGTGGCATCAAAATCCACGCTGTCGCTTTTGCAGGGAATTAAAGTGTTGAAAGTGGGCGATTGCAGGGCGCGGTAGGCGGCGGATTTGCCTGCCCAGTTGAGTTGATAGCGTTCGTTGCTGTCGCAAAGGTTGTCTGCGCCGAGAATGAGTTTGAGCTTTTCCCAGTCGATTTGGTTTTCGCAGAAGGCTTCGGGGAAAAATTGTTTGAGTTTTAAAAGGTTGTTTTGTTGGAAATTATTTTCTAATTCGTGTATAATTTCGGTTCGGTTCGGTTCGGTTCGCCATTGTTTTAGCCTTTCTGTTTGCCCTGATAGTATTGAGGCCGTCTGAAATATTTTCAGACGGCCTGTTGCTGAACATATTAATCGGCAGCCTGCAATTCTTTACGCAGGTGTGCAATAAAGTCTTCCAGCTTTATGCTGCCCAAGTCTTCGGCTTTGCGGCGCACGGCCACTTGGCCGTTTTCTTTTTCGTTTTCGCCCACTACGATTTGGTAGGGGTAGCGGTATTGGCTGTTGTCGCGGATTTTGTAGCCGATTTTTTCGTTGCGCAGATCAAGTTCGGCGCGGAAACCGGCGGCTTTGAGTTTTTCTACCACTTCGCGGCAATAGCCGGCCTGTTTTTCGGTGATGTTCATCACCACCATTTGCACGGGGGCGAGCCACAGGGGGAAGGAACCGGCGTGTTCTTCAATCAGGATGCCGATAAAGCGTTCCAGCGAGCCCAAGATGGCGCGGTGGAGCATCACGGGGCGGGCGCGGCCGTTGTCTTCGGTAACGTATTCGGCACCGAGGCGTTCGGGCAGCACGAAGTCGAGCTGAATAGTGCCGCACTGCCACGAGCGGCCGATGGCGTCTTTGATATGGTATTCGACTTTGGGGCCGTAGAAGGCACCTTCGCCGGGCAGTTCTTCCCATTCCACGCCGCAGGCGGTGAGCGCGTCGCGCAGGCCCTGCTCGGCTTTGTCCCAGATTTCGTCGCTGCCCGCGCGTTGTTCGGGACGCAGGGAAAGTTTGACCGACACGTTTTCAAAGCCAAACTGCTTGTAGACTTTCATCACCAGTTCGTTGAAGGCTTTGGCTTCTTGGGTAATCTGCTCTTCGGTGCAGAAGATGTGGGCATCGTCCTGCACGAAACCGCGCACGCGCATCAGGCCGTGCAGCGCGCCGGAGGGTTCGTTGCGGTGGCAGGAGCCGAATTCGGCCAAACGCATGGGCAGGTCGCGGTAGGAGCGCAGGGTGTGGTTGAAAATCTGAACGTGGCCGGGGCAGTTCATCGGTTTGACGGCGTAGGTGCGTTTTTCCGATTCGGTAACGAACATGTTTTCCTGATAGTTTTCCCAGTGGCCGGATTTTTCCCAGAAGGCTTTGTCCATCATCAGGGGGGTTTTGATTTCCTGATAGCCTGCGGCTTCGAGTTCGCGGCGCATGTGTTGTTCGATTACCTGCCATAAGGTCCAGCCGCGCGGGTGCCAAAACACCATGCCGGGGGCTTCGTCTTGCAGGTGGAACAGATCGAGCTGTTTGCCCAGTTTGCGGTGGTCGCGCTTTTCTGCCTCTTCCATGCGAGTGATGTAGGCTTTCAAATCTTCTTTGCTCGCCCATGCGGTGCCGTAGATGCGTTGCAGCATTTCGTTGTTGCTGTCGCCGCGCCAGTAGGCGCCGGCCAGTTTGGTGAGTTTGAAGTTTTTGAGGAAGCGGGTGTTGGGCACGTGCGGGCCGCGGCACATATCCACATATTCCTGATGGTGGTAGAGGCCCATGGCTTCGACTTCGGGCATGTCGTCAATCAGGCGCAGTTTGTATTCTTCGCCGCGCTCGGCGAAGGTTTTGATGGTTTCGGCGCGCGGGGTCATCACCTTAATCACGTCGTAATCTTGCGCAATCAGTTCTTTCATGCGCGCCTCGATGGCCGCCATGTCTTCGGGCGTGAACGGTTTTTCGGTGGCGATGTCGTAATAAAAGCCGTCTTCTATCACGGGGCCGATCACCATTTTGGCGTCGGGGTAAAGCTGTTTGACCGCATGGCCGACCAAGTGGGCGCACGAGTGGCGGATGATTTCGACACCTTCCGGGTCTTTAGGGGTGATGATTTGCACGGCGGCATCTTCGGTAATAGGATCAGATGCATCGCGCAATTCACCGTTTACCTTACCCGCTACGGTTGCTTTGGCCAAGCCCGAACCGATATCGGCAGCAATTTGGGCAACGGTAACCGGGGCTTCGTATTGGCGGACGGAACCATCGGGCAGGGTAATATTAATCATCAAACACTCCGGAAAAAAAACAGGCTTTTTCAAACAGCCCCTAGAAATCAAATATGAAAACAAAGAAACAACAAAAGCACACCGGTGCGGCTTTTGTTGTTTGCGGAATATGGTAGGCACGATCGGATTCGAACCAACGACCCCCACCATGTCAAGGTGGTGCTCTAACCAACTGAGCTACGTGCCTGAAAAATTAGGAGTTAAATTATATGGGGCTTTGCATGTTTTTACAAGTTTGTAACCGCATGCAGAGACCTTTGCAAGTCTCCGTCTGCAGCGCATTTCTGCGTTGTGCGTTTATACCCTTTTAGGGTACAGCCCGCTCGCTTAGCCTTGTATTTGATATATCTGCACCCGCTGCGCTGCTACGCCTTGAACTGCATCCACATCCGTGAAGGGGCAAAGGTCTCAGAATTTCGAACGTACTTGAAAATGTTGCGGTAAATGCCGCTGGGGTCGATTTGCTTCCATGAGCTCCAAACCAAAAAAACCGATTCCTAATTAATCATGGGCATTTAGATAAGAAAAAACCCACTTAAAAAAAGCGGGTTTTTTTGTAATGTGGTTGCGGGGGCAGGATTCGAACCTACGACCTTCGGGTTATGAGCCCGACGAGCTACCATGCTGCTCCACCCCGCGTCAGAATTTAGGCGGTAATTATATGAATCAATATAGAATCATGTCAACTGCTTTTTGGTTTTTTTTATTTGTAAGAAATTCTAGAGGTTGTCGGCATCCAATGCAACAGCGGTATTTTGGCAGAAGCCCCCCGTTTGCGGCATTAGATCGCGTAGCGGACTTGCGAGGCTAAAATGTCGGCAGCCTCTTTTTTTTGTGCTATGTAATGCTTCCGTTGTATTAAGTTTACAAAACTATGAATTTTATTACATTTGTCATGAAATTGAAATTTCTTTCTTTATGGCGTTTTATTTTGCTTTTTTTTGATTGTCTTTTTATTTGTTTCATTATTTTTATTTTTTGTGGAAAAAGATTTTATTTGTTTGGTTGTTTTGACGTGATACTTATTTTGGGTTAAATGGAGGCTCTTTGTTTTTTAATGATTAATATTGATATAAGCCATTGTTCAGGATACGATATATATTTACGGATCCAGTTTTGGAAGACCTGTTATGGCAGATTGATAACCGAGCTGGCAGCAGGATGTCCGTTATTGTTTGAAATTAAACATTTTAGTGATTAACCAACAGAATGACAGAATATGCTGAGTGCCATTATTGTTGAAGATGAAGTGTTGGCGGCGGAGCGTTTGCGGGTTCTGCTGGAAGAGTGCAATATTGTTTTGCTGAAGGTTTTCCATCATGCCCAGCCTGCTTTGGATTGGCTGAGTATTCATGAAGTGGATATTGTGTTTGCAGATATAGGCCTGCCCGAGATTACCGGTTTGGATTTTGTCGAGCGCATTAAGCGGGCAGCGAAGAAACAGCCTGAAATTATTTTTACGACGGCATACGAAGAACATGCTTTGCGCGCTTTCGAGCTTGCAGCTGCAGACTACCTGCTCAAACCGATTAAAGTTTCGCGTCTGCAGGCGGCGTTGGAGCGTTTGAGTGAGAAGCACCGTGAAAAGGCCGATGATTTTACGCACTTCAAAGTGTTCAACCGCAACCGCATGGTTGAGATCCCGTGGCAGCAGGCGCGTTATTTGATGGCAGAACATAAAACGGTGTTTTTATTTGCCGGAGACGGGCAGAGTTATGAGCTGCCGAAAACGCTGGTTTATTGGGAAGAATTGCTGGGGGAAAAGGTTATCCGTATCCACCGTAATGCTTTGATATTCCGTCATACGTTGGATTGTCTGATCCGCTTGGATAACGGAGAGGAAGACGATAATAATGCCTCTTGGGGAGCCTGTATTTTGGATGTGGAGAAACCTTTGGCCGTGAGCCGTCGGCAATTGGCCACTATCCGTAAGATTTTGCGCGAAGGGTGAGGCCGGGGTTTTTTGATACGTTGTCTGTTTTGTACCGGAGAATTTTTATCGGTTAACGGTGTATTTCGGCCGTATGAAAGGATTGAACCGCCCCAATCTCGGAGAAGCTGAGAATTTTTATCAAACAGCCTGAAAAAGCCGAGCCCGTATACGACAGGGCCCGGCTTTTTTAAGTTTAAACTGATGTGCCCATGGTTGTGATAATGTTCCAACAAGAACGACACATAAAGCGTCGCCCTGCGTATTGCCCTGGTTGGGAAGGGGTTGCGCCCCTTTCTGATAAACCCAAATTCTACCGCTTCCAACCGCAAAGGAATTTTTGATGAAAATATATAGTGGCTTAAATTTAACGCAGTACCGCGTTGCGGCGCCTTGCTTAAAGAGAACGGTTTTGTAAACCGCTGAAGCGGCAGGCAACAGAACCGGTTCCGTACTATCTGTACTGTCTGCGGATTGGCCGACTTGTCCTCTTTTAAATTTAAGCCACTATACACATCTGCCACAACCATCTGCTCCATCACCGGTAACACACCTGCCGCATAAAAAACTTCGTCTGCAAACCGGTTGGGGCGTGTGCCCGATTTTTTTTAGGGGCGGCTCACTCTTTTCAGACGGCCTTGTTGCCTTGCAGGCATCAGTTGCCCAACAGGCTTTCGTCCAACGTCAAATCTTCGCTTTTGTTCACACCTGCCCCGCGTTCGATTATGTTGCGGGCGATGTCTTGCGCCTCGGCCAGCGAGTGCATTTGATAGGTGCCGCACTGGTATTCGTTCAGCTCGGGGATTTCGTTTTGGCTTTTTACATTTAACACATCCTGCATCGAAGCGAGCCAGGCGCCGGCCACACGCTCTTCGTCGGGAGTCCCGATCAGGCTCATATAAAAGCCGGTGCGGCAGCCCATCGGCGAAATATCGATAATTTCCACATCGGAGCTGTTCAGGTGGTCGCGCATAAAGCCCGCAAACAGATGCTCCAGCGTGTGTATGCCTTTTTCGGGCAGAATTTCCTGATTCGGCACGCAAAAGCGCAAATCGTAAACGGTGATGTCGTCGCCTTTGGGCGTGCGCATGGTTTTGGCCACCCGCACCGCAGGCGCGTGCATGCGGGTGTGGTCTACTTTGAAGCTGTCGAGCAGCGGCATAATCGTTTCCTTTTCAGATTCCGGCAAAACCGCATCATAGCATTTTTGCTGCGCCTGCGTGCAGTCCGGCTTCCCTTGTAGTTCGGCCGACGAGCCTGTTTTAACATTTAAAATAAAAATCCATATCTTATCTTATATTTACACAGATAAAGATATTTGCAATCATGAAAAATTCTGTTATTATCTGTTTCCAGATTAGAGATAATCATTATTATTTCTTGCTGAAGTTGGAGCCGGTACGGAAAACAGCGGGAAATTCCCAATAATCATCAGTTCCCGACGGAGAGAGTTATGAAAAAGTTCAAACAACTGCCTTTAACCACAGCGGTTTTGGGTGCAATGCTGGCAGTGCCCGCTTTTGCGGAAACCGCCCGACCCCGGGAAGTAGCAGAGCTGGATACCGTCGTGGTCAGCGGCCGCCAAGGCTTGAAGGTGAAAACCAATGTGATCAACCAGCAGAAAAAAGACGAAAGCGTCGAAACCGATTTGCGCGGCCTGTTTAAAGACGAGCCCGCCATCAGCATCGGCGGCGGTAACGGCACGTCGCAATACATGTATATCCGGGGTATGGGGCAGAACTCGGTAGACGTAAAGGTGGATAACGGCTATTCCGACAGCCAGATCCACTACCACCAAGGCCGTCATATGCTGGATCCGGCACTGGTTAAGATTGTTTCCGTGCAGAAAGGTGCGGGCAGCGCATCGGCCGGCATCGGTCAGACCAACGGTGCGGTGGTTGCCAAAACCCTTGATGCCGCCGATTTGCTGAAAAACAGCAGCAACCCCAATTTCGGTGCACGCGTCAATGCGGGTTACAACAGCAATAACGGCCACAACTATGGCGCAGCAGTATTCGGTCAGTCCGGCGTGTTTGATTATCTGATTGCAGGTACGCGTACTAAAGAAAGCGAATACAAAGGCGGCAAGGGATATGTCAATGCTTGGAACGGTTCCGATCGCGTGCCTTACAGCGCGTTGGACAAAACCGGCTATTTGGCCAAAATCGGTGCCACTTTGGGCAACCACCGTTTTGTTTTGAGCCACCGCAATGAGCAGCATAAAGGCGAGCGCCTAGTGCGTGAGGAATTTGGTATGTGGCAGGACTATATTAGGCCTAACGGCAGTCTTGCAACCCAAGCTCCGGCCATGCGTAAAATGACCGTCAATCACACCAATTTTGAATATATCGGTAAAGATTTGGGCTTTGCTGAGAAAGTGGAAGCCAATGTTTACCGCTTGGAGCAGGGACGTTGGTCGGCCGACGATTCGGGCAACGGTTATGCGGGCGGCAGCCGCAATACGGCACCGACTAAAAACAAACTCGATACCATTGGTGCCAATGTGAATTTCGATTCGCGCTTCAATGATAAGTTCTGGCTGAAATACGGTGTCAACTACCGAAATCAGGAAGCCAAGCCGAATCAGATTTTCCGTGCGGGCATGAAAAATCAAGAGAAACAAGATGTTGGTGTTTACGGTGAGGCTATTGTTGATGTTGTTGATGACGTAACCTTGACCGCGGGCTTGCGTTACGATTATTTCAATTTCAAATCAATGGACAGTAAAAAAGTCAGCGATGGCGCGCTGAATCCGAGTTTGGGCGTTATTTGGCAGGCTACGCCTGATTTGAGTTTCAGTGCCAGCCACAATTACGCCACACGCAGCCCGCGTATGTATGATGTGCTGATGGCGACAGGAAACAATATTGTTTCCATTGCCGACGGTACCAAGGCAGAAAAGGCCCGCAACACCGAAATCGGTTTCAACTACAATAACGGAACATTCGGCTTTGACGGAGGGTATTTCTGGCAAAACATCAAAGACGCATTGGGTGATACCGTTGCACGCGATAACCACCTGTGCCTGACGGGTGGCGTTTCCAGCAGCTGTTTCCGCGAAATCATCAATGCGGGCAGGGTGAAAAACAAAGGCTACGAACTGGGCGCGTCTTACCGCTATGAGGGGCTTACCGCCCGTTTGGGTGTGTCGCATGCCAAGCCGCGCTTCTACGGCGAGCGCCTGAGTGCCAACCCCGAATACGCCGCCGCCATCGGCCGCACTTGGACGGCTTCGCTGGCCTACCGTTTCAACAAGCCGAATCTGGAGCTGGGCGTGCACCACCGCCAAGTGGAAAAAGTTAAGCCTGAAGATAATTTCTTCCTGAGCAACAACACGGTTAACGCGGCCTCCGAAGGCAAGGCTTCTTACGGGGTAACAGACATTACCGCCAACTGGAAACCGCTGGGTAAAGACAAAATGAATGTGAATTTTGCGGTGAACAATATTGCCAACAAAAATTATATTCCCCATGCCCAGCGCAGCAGCCTGCCGGGGGCTGGACGTGAATATCGTGTTGCGCTGAATTACACCTTCTGATTTCCGCCCCACCGGAAAACAGACAATGTCGTCTGAACATTATCTTTCAGACGGCATTGCAGCGGTGAAAAGGGCCGTTCCCGAATATTCCGCCATCGGTATGGCGGATGGCGTTGCAGGCTGCCCGACAACAATATTCAGACGGCCTATAACCGATATTCGATTTTCACAACATCAGGAGCATCAAAAATGAATTTCCGCCTAACCTTATCCGCCCTTGCCTGCATCGCCGCACTGGCCGCCTGCGGGCAGCAGGAAACCGGTTCCGCCGCCAATTCCGCTTCGGATGCGCCGCAGGCATCCGCACAGCAGGCCGGTGGCGAAACCGTTGCCGTGGCCACCGCGCGCGGCGAGGCCGCCGTGCCGCTCAAGCCGGAGCGCATTGCCGTTTACGATTTGGGCATGATCGACACTTTGAGCAAACTGGGCGTGCCCGTCGGCGCATCGATTAACGAATCGCGTCTGGACTATTTGAAAGACGCGCTGAAAGACGCGAAAAAAGCCGGCACGCTGTTCGAGCCGGATTATGAGGCGCTCAACGAATACAAGCCCCAGCTCATCATTATCGGCTCGCGCGCGGCTAAAGCATTCGATCAGCTGAACAAACTGGCGCCCACCATCGAGATGACCGCCGATACCCAAAACTTGAAAGAAAGTTCGAAAGCGCGCATCGATGCGCTTGCTGCCATTTTCGGCAAACAGGAAGAGGCCGGCAAACTGAAAGCAGAAATTGATGCGGCGTTTGAAGCCGCCAAACAGGCGGCAGAAGGCAAGGGCAAAGGGCTGGTGATTTTGGTGAACGGCGGCAAAATGTCGGCCTACGGCCCGTCTTCACGTTTGGGCGGCTGGCTGCACCGCGACATCGGCGTGCCGCCCGTAGATGAAAACATTAAAGAAGGCAGCCACGGCCAGCCCGTTTCGTTTGAATACATCAAACAGAAAAACCCCGACTGGCTGTTTGTGCTCGACCGCTCCGCAGCCATCGGCGAAGAGGGGCAGGCCGCCAAAGATGTGTTGAACAACCCGCTGGTGGCTGAAACTACGGCCTGGAAAAAAGGGCAGGTGGTGTATCTGGTGCCCGAAACCTATCTGGCCGCAGGCGGGGCGCAAGAGCTGGTCAATGCCGCCGACCAAGTGAAAGAGGCGTTTGCGGCGGCGAAATAGGCAGCCGCAAATCAGGCTGTTGCAACCGGTAAACAGGCCGTCTGAAAGTTTTTCAGACGGCCTTTGTCTTGGGTGTTTAAAGGTTTTTTTGGTAGGCATCATGGCCATTTACAGCTTCAAGCCGTCTGAAAACGGGGCACCGGTACGGCAAACCGCCCACGCCCGCTGAGCTGCATCAAAAACCTTGGTTTTTGCCCGTGCCATAATGCCGGTTCGGATTAAATACGAGGAGAAAAAATGCAGAATGAGCATCAAAAAAGCGGCAATGCCGCCGGCAGGGCGGCGCAGCGTTATTTCACCGTTTGGCGCTGGCATTTTTATGCGGGCGTGTTTGTTTCCCCCTTTTTAATACTGCTGGCCGCAACCGGCCTGATGATGATGCTGACGGCCAACATATACGGCAAAGAAGGCGACAGGCTCGGGGTGGCGGTGCGCGAAACGGTGCAGCCGCTGTCGCGGCAGGCACAGGCGGCGCTGGATGCGGTGGATAAAGATCACGGAGCGGTTGTGCAGTATATCGCCCCCCGTGCCGCCGATAAGGTGGCCGTGTTCCGCGTGAACGACGGCAGCGGCAAGGCAACCATGGTGGCGGTCGACCCCTATACGGCCGAAGCGGCCGCAATCTATCCGCGCGAAAAAAGCCTTTACCACCTGATGGACGAAATCCACTCGGACATGCTGATCGGCACAGTGGGCGACTATCTTCTGGAAACCGCCGCCGCGCTTACGGTGCTCTTGGTGGTCAGCGGCTGGTGGCTTTGGTATCAAAAGCAGCAGGGGCTGGCGAAAATGCTGGTTTCGCCGTTCGGCAGCCGCCGCTCGTGGTGGCGCAGCCTGCACGGCACGGCCGGAACCTGGATCAGCCTGATGCTGCTGCTGTTCTGCCTTTCGGGCATGGCTTGGGCGGGCATCTGGGGCGGCAGGGCAGTGCAGGCGTGGAGTCAGTTTCCGGCAGGCAAATGGGGCGTGGAACCCAACCCCGTATCCGCCGTGCCCGTGCACGGCGATTTGAACGGCGGCAAAACCAAAGAAATCCCGTGGGTGCTGGAGCTGACCCCGCTGCCGCAGTCGGGTGCCGTTTCAGGTGAAGGCGGCATCGCCCCCGATACGCCGGTAACGCTGGACACGGTAGACCGCTTCGCCCGCGAAAACGGGTTTGAAGGGCGCTACCACCTGTATTTCCCCAAAGGAGAAACGGGCGTGTGGACGCTGAACCGGGATTCGATGAGCTACGACAGCCCCAGCCCCACCGCCGACCGTACCGTGCACATCGACCGCTACAGCGGCAGGGTGCTGGCCGACATCCGTTTCAGCGACTACAACGCCTTCGGAAAATTCATGGCCGCCTCCATCGCGTTCCATATGGGCACTATGGGCTGGTGGAGCGTGGTGCTGAACGTGCTTTTCTGCCTGTCGGTTATCGGCATGTGCGTCAGCGGCTGGATTATGTGGTGGCGGCGCAGGCCGTCGGGTGCCGCAGACCTGGTGCCTCCCGCAGCGGCATATTCCGCCCGCCCGCCCAAGGGATTGGCCGCCGTTTTGCTGCTGCTTGCGGCTCTGTTTCCCACTGCGGCAGCGGCAATTATTGCCGTCTGGCTGCTCGACAGGCTGCTGCTGAGGCATGCCCCCGCCTTGGCTAAATACCTGAAATAACCGGCGCGCACCGCAACCGCGCGGGTGAAAAAACGGTTTTACCCCAAAAAGCCATGCCGTCTGAAAGGTTTCAGACGGCTTTTGTTGTTTAATCAGAAATCAAATTTTCGTCAAACCAAACATCCTCATATCCGTTTTCGCCGATTAAAAACCGATACCCAGGCGGCAGGGCGAGGAATTTATAGATTTCCAAGCGCCATTCATTGATATGGGACACATGAAGAGGGGAGAAAAAATCTTTATCTTCTGAAAATTCATCCCCTGCCCAAATATACCATCCGGTTGTGTCCCCTTCGGGTTTGTACCTCAACCCATGGATAGGATAAAGATTTTTTTCTTTAACATTATGGGCAATACCCACTTTTAAATGATCGTGGCTTGGATAAAAATCCGCATGATATTTATGACAAATTTCCAATTGTTGATTTCTCATAAAATTCAGTATGGTTGAATGATGCCGTCTGAAAGGTTTCATACGGCATTTGTCAGTCATCATACGGCTCCGTTGAATAGGCTTCTTTCCCGCCTACGATAATGGTAACGATTTTTTCCAATGCCACCCAGACTTGTGCGCCGATACCGTCAAACTCGTAAACATAGGTGGGATAATTTTCATCTGCAAGATAAATCTCATCCACCTCGCCAACATAATCGCACTGAAAAATCTGTTGAAATTCCGATAACGTCAGTCCTATTAGATTCAAGCCCAAAAAATATAATTCTTTATAACAAAAAATTGAAATAATTTCGTTATTTTTTATACCCAGTAATAAGTTTTCATCAGGAGATTCATAATATTCTGTTCCGAATTCATCGGGAGATTCGTATGAAAAATCTTTCAAAAGTTTCTTGTATAAACCTATGTCGGTATCAAATTTAAAATCTCCAACAGAAACAAAAGGGGAAAATTCGGGATAATTATCTACCACGGCGACCATGCTCTTCTCCTTTTGCTTTTCTGTCTGCATTTTTGTTGATATTCCTTATTTTTTGTTTTATCTTTTGCCTTTCATTTTTTGACATATTAGAAGTAATTTGACTTTCTAAATTGGCCACCTGTCTTTCCGCGGCAGTTTTCGCCCGTCCACCGTCCCCGTGTTTTTCGTTCTTGGAGCTGCCCGTCCTGCTTCCTGATTTGTCAGACCTTGATTTTACCCCGCGTTCGACGGCGTATCTGCCCACCGTCCCCGCCACCCCTGCAACTTCTGCCGCATTGGGGTTGCGCTGCGCCCAGCGGTTGTAGGCGGCTTCGGCACGGCTGTAGGCGTTGTCGTAGCTTGCAGCGGCGCTGCCGAGGCCTTCCACCGCCTTGAGCTGTACTGCGGGCGGCAGGGCGCGGAGAGCTTCCAGACCCGCTACGGCTCGGACGGTGGCGATGCCGTTGTAGCCCTTTGAGCCCCGTACGGACTGTTATACAGTTTACATTTTATGAATACCGCTTTCAGGAATCGAAACGTTTTCGTAAACCGTAATAGACGTAATTTCTTGCGTTTGCGGGTCGGACAATATTTCCAGATACGGAAGGTCGGGGCTGCGTTGTCGGTTAAACCAGCGGTAAGTGTGCAAATGGGGCAGTCTGCTGCCGCTGCCGCGTAAAAATTCCGGCAGGCCGCCTGCGCGGAAGCTACCGCCGAATCCTCCGTGTTCCTGACGGTAGGGGATGCTTGCCTCAATACTGAAATGGCGGGTGCGGCGCCGTCCATACCCGCCGCCACTGCTGAAACCCTCACCGTACGACAGCGCCAAACTGTTTTGTGTTTCCAAAAATTGACGGTTTTTCAGCAAATACTGTTCAAGAACAGGCGCGGTTTCTTCGTTAAGAATCGGTAATCCGTTGCCGTCTTTAGGCAGATCCGGCAAAGGATTGGGAGTATATACGCCCCACACGGCAGCCAATTCCTGCACCGGACGGTCAAACAGGCAGGACGTATCGAGATTTTCATAAATCTGCCTGACCAAACTGTCTATTCCTTCTACGCGGTGCAGGTTGCGGCAGTCGGACGGGCGTTGCATTTCCATACCGTCGGTATCGGATAACGGAGGATTGTCCGTTTTTTGCACGACGGCTTCCCGAACGGCTGCAACGGCAGTTTTTTCTGCGGACGGTAAAGGTTTCTCGCGGGAACAGGCGGTAAACAGCAAAACGGCCAGCAAGGCCACATATTGATTCATCAGTATTCCTTTTCAGACGGCCTTGTAAAACCAATCAAGTATCAACGGCAGAGCGGCGGGATTGTGCCAAGTAATCGATTTCTTCCCTGTCGAACAATGCTTCGAGCTCTTCCGCAGAATGATCTTTAAGAAAATCCTTTTCTTCATTGGTTATCGGCAGCAGCCACATAAAACGCACATTATCCATGTATTCCAGTTTCTTTCCATAAGGATAAGGAAGGGAAATCAGGAAGTTTTCCAAATTTGAATTTTCCAGCCACGGCCTGCCTATCTCAACAACGTTGCCCAAATTCAAATGAGCACCCCCATAGTTGAAGCAGACCGAAGCCAGCATGGCCAGCGCCTCCACATGTTCAGGCGTTTCATAGGGGCTGATAATGAAAAATTCCTGATTTATCATTTTCCCCATTCCCGAGCTTACATAAACCCAAGGAAAATTTTCATGTTCGGGCGGCTCCACACAGAATATCCGGAAATCAGGCATTTCTTCCAAGATCCTGCCTGAATTCCAAGTCATGGCCTTAATTTTCCTGTCAGGCCAAAAACTTTCCAAATGAAGCCGGACGGATTTATTGTAGTCCATGCTTTTTCGCCTGCTCTCTTGAATATCTAGACATTTCCGCTCCTTCTTTATGTTGACAAGTCAAATATTGTGTACCGTCAATTTCTTTCAACAGATGCCGTCTGAAAATTTCAGACGGCATCTGTTGAAGCTATGAGTTGGAAACTTTCTGCCATTCCGAAGGTTGGACATTGAATTCAAACTCTGCTTGCTCAAATGCAGATTCTAAGGTTTCATGATACGTATCCGATTGTTCATTTAAATCCGCATCCAAATGAATCAGATAAAATCCAGAATCTCCATCATACTGAACAATACTTAAGAATTTGGGGGAAGGTAATATTCCATACTCATTGCTATGCACCACCTTGTTTAATCCATAACCATATTTTTCATTTAGGATTATTTTAAACAATTCCCTCATAACATTCTCCTAAACTATTTTTTCTTATCAGGTGTAATGGTTACGGCGGTATTTTCAATCACCCTACCTCCTGGTTTGTCGTAAGCTTCAAAATGTCCATGATGCCGAGAAGATTTTGTTTCATGATTACCATACCTGACCTGCCTCATGCCATCTCTTGATACATAACTGAGGGAAAGTTATGGGGTAGTTATGTAGATGCCGTCTGAAAATTTCAGACGGCATTTATTTTACAGAGAAACAGATTCAACAATATCATTTTCTACCCAAAAAATAGCATCTAATTCTTTAGATTCGTAAAAATATCCTTCGTTATCCGTGATAAAATCATAAACTTTAAAAATATCTTTTATTTCAAAAATATTTTTTCCAATCAAAGCATGGTTTTCATAGAATAAATTCTGCTGCAATTCCATACCAAGAAATATATCAGTATTTTGCGAATCAAAAGTTAATAAAACACCTTCTGAATCAGACTTCCACATTTCATCTTCAATCAGGTTGCTGGCAAAAAAAGGAACTGCATCAATCTGCTTCAACAACTCCTTTTTTTTATTATATGGCTGATTGTAAACAAGGTCGTTTATTCCAATATGTGGCTGCCAAATCCATTTCATTATCTGTTTCCTTTATGACGTCTACCGTGGGTTTCACCCGTTTGATTCATTTTATCCCGCCAATGTTTCACCTGCCTTTCATAAGTTTTCAACTCTTTTTTAGATAAACCGCGCTGTTTGGCATCAGATAAATTGCTCTCTGCACGCGCTAAATTCCGTTCGGCAGATTGTCTGGCACTAAGATTTTGATGCTTGTCGTTTCTTCCTCCGCCATGGCGATTCTGAATTGTACTTCCAGAACTTTTTCCTGCCATTCCACGCTCAACCGCATATCTGCCCACCGTTGCAGCCACCCCCACAGCCTCTGCCGCATTGGGGTTGCGCTGCGCCCAGTTGTTGTAGGCGGCTTCGGCACGGCTGTAGGCGTTGTCGTAGCTTGATGCAGCGCTGCCGAGGCCTTCCACCGCCTTGAGCTGTGCGGCAGGCGGCAGGGCGCGGATGGCTTCCAGCCCGGCCACTGCTTTGAGGGTGGAGAGGCCGTCTGCCGCATCGCCCGCGCCTATGGCTTCCCAGCCCGCTGCGGCTACGCCCGCAGCACCCGAGAGGGCGGCATTGACGGCACGGGCGGTTTGGCCGCGCCAGTCCAGCGCTTCGTTGGGGGCGGTGGCGGTTTCCCAAGCGTTCTTCAGGCTGCTGCCCGCCATGTCGCGGGCGTTGGTGAGGCGGTCGGCAAAGCGTTCGGCGGTGCTGCGGTAGTCGTTGACGTTGACGTTTACTTTGGCGGCGGCACCGTTGATGGTGTAGCGGTATTCGTCGCGCGCGCCGGTGGGGGCGGGGTAGCCGCCACCCTGCGGGCCGTCATAGCCGTCAGCGGGGTGGTGTTCGTGCCCCGTCCAGCGCAGGCTGTAGGTGGTGAGGTCTATGCCGACGTTGCCCTTCGAGTCGCCGGCGGAGCGGCTGCCGTGGTTGTCGAAGGGGGCGTGCACTTCGTGGCCGTGGCCGCTGAAACGCACGGTGTAGCCGATGTCGCCTTTGATGACGGCGTGTTCCATTTGCAGGTTGCCGATGCGCTGGCTGCTGACGGTGTTGACGGTTATGCTGCCGGTACGGTCGGTTACGCTGCCGCGGCTGCCGAAGAGGTGGTATTGGCCGCCGGGCTCGAAGTTTTTGCGGTCGGTGTTTTGGCGGATGAAGGGGTCGCTTCCCAAATCTGCCGCCGCGGCGGGCTGCACAAGGGCAGCCGCCGCCACGGCAAAGGCGGCAAGGAAGGCCGCCGGTTTGCGCAGCAGTTTTTTCATGGTTTATTCCCCCGCTTTGTGCCGGCGCACGACGGCGTCGCTGACATCACGCGCGGCGCTGCCGTCGTTTTGCCAGTCGGGGCGGTTGGCGGCGGCTTTGCCGCCGTAGGGGGTGATGTCGGCAAAATCCACCATCAGGCCGTCTGCGGCTTTGAGGGTTTTGGCGGTTTTGAACGGCC
>NZ_JAUMUI010000053.1 GCF_030530745.1 Neisseria sp.
TTACGTTTGTAAGATATGCCCCTTACATGGGGCGCAATATATAAGGCCGTCTGAAAACTGATTTTCAGACGGCCTGATTTTTCACAGAATAAATCATCATCAAAAACCAAGTTTAGAAACAATCGCCCGGCACACGCACAAAACCTTCCATGATGATGCGTGCGCTGCGGCTCATTGAAGCTTTGACAACCGTCCATTTGCCGTTTCTCATTTCTGCAGCCGCACCCACACGCAAAGTGCCGGAAGGGTGGCCGAACACCACTTGGCTGCGCTCCCCGCCGCCGGCGGCCAGATTCACCAGTGTACCGGGAACGGCGGCTGCGGTGGCGACGGCTACCGAGGCGGTTCCCATCATGGCATGATGCAGTTTGCCCATACTCATGGCACGCACCAGAATATCGATATCGGCGGCCTTAATTGTTTTTCCGCCGGATGAAACATAATCTTCCGGGGCGGCTACCCAGGCGATTTTCGGGGTATGCTGGCGGGCGGCGGCTTCGGAAAGATCTTTAATCAAGCCCATTTTCAAGGCGCCGTATGCGCGCAGGGTTTCCAGTTTTTCCAGTGCGGCTGCATTGTTATTTATATCGTCTTGCAACTCGGTGCCGATATAACCGATATCGGCAGCGTTCACGAAAATGGTAGGAATTCCCGAATTGATCAGCGTGGCTTTCAGACGGCCTATGCCGGGCACGTCCAGCTCGTCCACCAGATTGCCGGTGGGGAACATATCGCCTTCGCCGTCGGCGGGATCGAGAAATTCGATTTGCACCTCGGCGGCGGGAAAGGTTACGCCGTCCAGCTCGAAATCGCCGGTTTCCTGCACTTCGCCGTTGGTGATCGGAATGTGGGCAACAATGGTTTTGCCGATGTTTTTCTGCCAGATATACACAGTGCAGATGCCGTTTTGCGGTATTTTGGCAGGATTAATCAAACCTTGGCTGACGGCGAATGCGCCGACGGCGGCAGTGAGGTTGCCGCAATTGCCACTCCAATCGACAAATGGCTTGTCGATGGAAACCTGGCCGAACAAATAATCGATATCGTGGCCTTCGCGGCTGCTTTTGTCGATGATTACCGCTTTGCTGGTGGAGGAAGAGGCGTTGCCGAGACCGTCGATCTGTTTGCCGTAGGGGTCGGGGCTTCCGATAACGCGCAGCAGGATTTTATCGCGTGCCGCGCCGGGTTCTTGTGCGGCTTCGGGCAGGTCGCTGCGTTTGAAAAAAATGCCTTTGGATGTCCCGCCTCGGTAGTAAACAGCGGGGATTTTGATTTGGGCAACATGTTCTGCCATCTGTTTTCTCCTGTGTTTTTATCGATTTGGTAGGTTCTTGTTGTCAAACCGTTTGATTTTTCGGATCACTGCAACCGTATTCAACCACAAACACGGCAGTTTGTACAAAGTGCTTAAAAATGTAATGTTAAGAGCTAAAACGGATTCTGCTTTCAAGCCGTATGCCGCAAACCGCTTTAGAACAAATATCCCCATACCGCTACCGCCCCCCTCTTTCGGCAACCCGGACGTTTGCATCAAAAAAGGCCTTTTTTTGATATTTTGCTGGACATTTAACGGCAAGTTGGTAAAAATAGCCAAATATCTTTTTTTGTTACCGCTTGTAAAACAGTGCCGTATTACCGCCGCACAGCACAGCGGTTTTCCGACCCGGCGGCCTGAAATTTCAAGCAAAAGGAACCACAATGGACTTACGCAAACTGAAAAAATTAATCGACTTGGTTGAAGAATCGGGCATTGCCGAAATCGAAGTAACCGAAGGCGAAGAAAAAGTGCGCATTACCCGCTCCGCTCCGCAGCAGGCCGTTTACACCGCTCCGGCGCCCGTGCACCATGCCGCGCCCGCCGCTACGCCCGCACCCGCTGCCGCCGCGCCTGTCGCTGCGGCAGCCCCCGCCGCACGCGATTTGTCGGCCGCCCAAAAATCTCCGATGGTCGGCACATTCTACCGCGCCCCCAGCCCTTCATCCCCACCATTTGTCGAGGTAGGCCAAAGCGTTAAAGCAGGTGAAACCCTGTGCATCATCGAAGCCATGAAGCTGATGAACGAAATCGAAGCCGA
>NZ_JAUMUI010000011.1 GCF_030530745.1 Neisseria sp.
GCGCGTCGATCAGCACGTCTTCCATGGTGGTGATGCCCAAATCGGGAATGCCGCACGAGCAGGCTGCAACACCGCCGCCCGAAAGGTAGATGGCTTTGAAGCCGCTGTGGGTGGCCAAGCGGGCAAAATAGGCGTTGATGCAGCCGGCAACGGCCAGCGGGTTTTCGGTTTGAACGGCCTCGCGAAACCGCAGGCCGGCAGAGTGCTTGCTCATTTGTAATGCTCCTTGTGTAATCTTTTTTTCTTGTGTAGGCGAATGTAGTAATTTTTAAAATTACTGTAAAACTCAAAATTCTGATGTGGTTCATTAAAAATTTTGATGGTGGAAAAACGGCGCCTTACCGCATAAGAAATAAGGCGGGGTTATGATTTTTTCAGGCCGTCTGAAACTGCCGATAATGTCTGAACAGGTTGTTTTTCAATTAAATCTTTTTTAAACAGGGAATTTTTAAATTGATACGGCAAAATGAAACCGGCGGGCGTAAAAAGAGGCCGTCTGAAACGACGGCCTGAAAAGTGCTCTTACAGATGGGAGTGTCTGCTAAGAGATTCCGATAAATTTAAGCTGGAGAAACTTTCAAACGGGCAAGGATGCTGTTTAAGAAGCCTTGCCCATCAGTAAAGGTGCGCCGGCGGCGATGGCTGCGGGGATTTCGTCGGTGTCGGTTACCACGGTGATGCCGGCCCGGCGCAAAGCGGAAACGGCTTTGAGCGTGGCCTCGGGCGTGTAACCGCGGCAGGCGGCAAGGTTGACGATGATGTGCCAGTTGTCGTTATACCAAGCCAAGTGTTGTGCGGTTTCCAGAACGGCGTGTTCGGTTGCCAGGCCGCCGAGGATAACGGTTTGGGCGTTTTGGGCATAGAGCCATTCGATCAGGCCGGTGCTGCGGCTTTCTTTGCTGTCGTGAAAGCAGGCGCTGGTGGCTTTGCCGCCTTCGGTTTCGACGGCGTGGTCGTAATCGGCGGGGCTGGGCAGGCCTTTGAGCAGGTGGGTTCCGCGGCAGCTTGCGGCATTGGGAAAATGGTTTTCCAAGCTGAAGGTGAAGAGGTGGCGCGCAGCGCGTTCTTGACCGCCGCACAGGCTGGCGCACAGGGTTTCTTTGGCGGTTGAGGTATTTTCCACCAAAACGCGTTTTTGGGCGAAACGCGCCTGACGGTTTAATTCGGGCACGATGTTTTCAGGCTGGTGGACACGCTGCCGGTCGTTTGCTGCAAAGCAGGAAAAACGGCACTGCGGTTGGAGGTCGATAGCGATGGTAGTCATGATGTTTGCCCCGGTAAAAGTTTTGCTGCCGTTATGATAAACAGAAATTTTTCAGATAAACGGTTTTTTTTTTTGACGAACGGTATATTATCAAGATAAGCGCATTTATACCAGAGATTATTTTTATATAATGAAATTATTTTTAAATTAATATTTATGGGTGGTTTTCAGACGGCCTCGGCAAGTGTGGATTATTTGAAAATAGATATTTCAATTATTTGATTTGAAACAATAAAAGGGTTTTAAATGTGATCAGGTCAAACAAGGGGCGGGGCAGTTTGGGGTTGTTTTTATGCGACAAGAAAGCTGCCTTGTTGTTACAGAAAGAACAATGGAATATTTGTTTTTCTTATAAAACAGAATGATAACTTTATTTTGGCTGTCAGAATAATTTTACGTTCGGTATGTTTTACAGATAAGCGGTATGTTTCGGCGTTTGGTGCAGGCGGCCGCAAACACGGCATTGAGGGTTGCGGGTGAATCCTATCTGCCGCCATTCACTGTTTAGCGCATCATAAATATGCAGCACGCCGTAACGGCTGCTGCCTGCCCCCGTTAATATTTTCAGTGCTTCTGCGGCTTGACCGGTGCCGATGATGCCGACCAGCGGGGAGAATACGCCGAACACGGCGCAGACGCCGTCGTCTGCCTCTTGGCCGTCGAACAGGCAGGCATAGCAGGGTGAATCGGGCAGGTCGGGGCGGTAAACGGCAAGCTGGCCTTCGAAACGTGCGGCGGCACCGGATACCAGCGGCGTGCGGGTGGCGACGGATGCGCGGTTGATTGCCAGGCGGGTGGAAAAGTTATCGCAGCAGTCGATGGCGATATTGCATTGCTGCATCAGATTGCGCAGGCGGGGTTCGTTTAGGCGTTCGTTTAAAGCGGTGATGTGCGTGCGGCTGTTGATGGCGTTCAGACGGCCTTTCATGGCTTCGGCTTTGCTGCAGCCCAAATCGGCTTCGGAAAAAGCGGTTTGGCGTTGCAGGTTGGTTTCGTCGACCGTGTCGCTGTCGGCGATAATCAGGCGGCCGATGCCGGCGGCGGCCAGATAAGGCAGAACGGCCGCGCCCAGCCCGCCGCAACCCACCACCAATGCCGAGGCATCGAGCAGTTTCTGCTGGCCTTCGATGCCGATTTCTTCGAGCAGTATGTGGCGGCTGTAGCGCAAGAGGTCGCGGTCGTCCATCTATATGATGAGTCGGGGGTTAGTAGTTGAGGTTTTCGAGGCTGTTGTCGAATGTGAACGTGCCGCTTTTGCCGCCGGTTTTCTCTTCGAGGTGGATTTGCGAAATCACCATGCTTTTATCCACGGCTTTGAGCATGTCGTAAATGGTGAGCAGCGCGATGTTGACGCCGGTTAGGGCTTCCATTTCCACCCCGGTTTTGCCTTCGGTGCTGGCGGTAACTACGGCTTTTACGCGGGCAAGCTGCACATCGACGTTGAAATCCACACGCACATGGGTGAGGGCGACTGGGTGGCACAACGGAATCAGAAAGCCGGTTTGCTTGGCGGCCTGAATGCCGGCCACGCGGGCGATGCCGAGCACGTCGCCCTTATTGGCGGAGCCTTCCGCAATATATTTGACGGCATCGGGGCTCATGTTGATATAGCCGCAGGCGCGCGCCACGCGTTGGGTGGGCGCTTTTTCGCCGATATCGACCATATGGGCTTCGTTGTTTTCGTTGAAATGGGTCAAGTCGATCATAGTCGTTTCCTGAATGTGTTTTAAATTAGATCGTTAAGGCCGCCGGAACACAGCGGCATAGCGGTTTATTTTAATGGATTTTCGGGGTAGGGGCTATGGCTGCCCGAATAAATTATTTTCAGACGGCCTAACCCGCCACCCACCTATATCAAATTACATTTGACTACATTGCTAACAATGATGGTTTCTTGTTATACCTTGCTATACAATGGCTTGCATCGATAATGTTCAGAAAGAAACCTTATGCGCCTCCACATTCTCAATAATCCCAAAGATGTTCCGCTGGCAGCCGATGCCGAGTTTCTCACTCAAGCGTTGTTCAGGCTGCTGCACAGCGAAACCACCGAAATCGTGCTCGACACCGTGAAAACGCTGGCCGACTGCGAAGACAGCAGCGCAGTTATCGAAGAAGTGCTGCCGCAGCTCAACGAGCGGCAAACCCAAAACCTGATTCTGGCCTGCGGCCTGTTTGCGCAAATGCTCAATATCGCCGAAGACGTGCACCACGAACGCCGCCGTTTGGCGCACGAGCAGGCCGGCAGCAGCGCGGCGGAGGGCAGTGTGGCCGACACGGTGCGCAAGTTGAGCGAACACAACATTGGTGCCGATGCCGTGCAGCGGCAACTCGACAATACCTATATCGCCGCCGTGCTCACCGCCCACCCTACAGAAGTGCAGCGGCAGGCCACATTGAATTTTCACCGCCGCATCCGCGCCCTGTTGCCCGGGCGCGAGCACTGCAAAAGTGCTGAGGCGCTGGAAGAGCTGCAAAACGAGGTGGACGCAACCTTGCTGGCCTTGTGGCAAACCAGCGAAACCCGCCATTTCAAAATTACCGTTAATAACGAAATCAACAACGGCGTATCGATTTTTCCGCTCAGCTTTTTCCAAGCCCTGCCCAAACTTTACCGCAGCATGGAAAAAACCTTTCAGACGGCCTATCCCGGCATCAAAGTGCCCGATATTCTGCAAATCGGCGGCTGGATAGGCGGCGACCGCGACGGCAACCCCTTTGTTTCCGCCGACACCCTGCGCCACGCCTTCACACGCCACGCCGACACCGTGTTCCACTACTACCGCCGCCAGCTGAGCGAGCTTTATGACGATTTGCCGCTTTCGGTGCGCCGCGTCAGCGTGAGTGAAGGCGTGCTGGCATTGGCCGCACAGTCGCCCGACACCGAAATAGCCCACGAAGAAGAACCCTACCGCCGCGCCATCGCCTACATCATGGCGCGGCTGATTGCGCGCGGCCGCCGGCTCGGCCTCACCCTCGGCTGCCATTTCGGCCTGCTCGAACCCTATGCCGGTGCCGATGAATTTATGGCCGACCTGAAAACCATGCAGCAATCGCTGCGCAACAACCGCAGCGGCCTTTTGGCCGAAGCCCGGCTGGCCGATTTAATCCGCACCGTATCCGTGTTCGGCTTCTATATGATGCCGCTCGACTTGCGCCAACATGCCGACAAACACAGCGAAGTGGTGGCAGAGCTGTTCCGTCATGCCGGTTTGGAAGATTACGGCGCATTGTCCGAACAAGAAAAACAGGCCGTTTTGCTGCGCGAGCTGCAAAGCCCCCGTCCGCTTTACAGCCCTTATGCAAATTACAGCGAACAAACCCGGCACGAGCTGGCGGTTTTTCACGAAGCACGCAGAGTGAAAGACGAACTGGGCGAAAAAGCCATCAACCAAAGCATCATTTCCAACTGCGAACACCCCGGTGATATTCTGGCACTGGCTCTGCTGCTGAAAGAAAGCGGCCTCTTGGTGTTGCAGGAAAACGGCAAACCCCAAAGCCGCATCAACATCGTGCCGCTGTTCGAGACCATCGAAGCACTCGAAAACGCCTGCAATGTGATGGAAACCGTGTTTGATATTCCGTGGTACCGCGATCTGCTCGAAAGCCGCGGCAATATCCAAGAAATCATGCTCGGCTATTCCGACAGCAACAAAGATGGCGGCTATGTGAGCAGCTCGTGGGGGCTTTATCAGGCCGAATTGGGGCTGGTGGAACTGTTTGGCCGCTACAACGTGCGCATGCGCCTGTTCCACGGCCGTGGCGGCAGCGTAGGGCGCGGCGGCGGCCCCTCTTACCAAGCCATTCTCGCCCAGCCCGAACACAGCGTGGCCGGCCAGATACGCATCACCGAGCAGGGCGAAGTGATTACCGCCAAATATGCCGACGCAGGCAACGCCCGCCGCAACCTCGAAACCCTGGTGGCCGCCACACTTGAAGCCAGCCTGCTGCCGCAGAGCCAAACCCCCGACGGCAAACTGATGCAGGCGCTTTCAGACAGTGCTTTCAAACACTACCGCGCCCTGATTACCGCCGAGGGCTTTATTGATTATTTTCTGCAAACCAGCCCCATTCAGGAAATCGCCACCCTCAACCTCGGCAGCCGCCCCGCCAGCCGCAAAACACTCGCGCGTATTCAAGATTTGCGCGCGATTCCGTGGGTGTTTTCATGGACGCAAAACCGCCTCATGCTGCCCGCATGGTACGGCTTCGGCAGCGCCGTGGAAGAATTGTGCAGCCAAGATGCGGGCCGTCTGAAAGCCTTGCAGGAACACGCCCGAAACAACCCCTTCTTCCAGGCCATGCTTTCTAATATGGAACAAGTGATGGCCAAAGCCGATTTAACCCTGGCCGAAAACTACGCTGCCTTGAGCGAATCGCCCGAGCGCGCCGCCGAAATTTTCGCACTGATTAAAAACGAATACCTCAAAAGCCGCCGGGCCCTGCTCGATATACTACAAACCGGCGAGCTGCTCAGCGGCAACCGCAGCCTCGCCCGCTCGCTTGCCCTGCGCATCCCCTACCTGAATGCCCTCGGCGGCCTGCAGGTAGCCCTGCTCAAACGCCTGCGCAAAGATCCGGGTAACGCCCACCTGCTGCAAATGGTGCACTTGACCATCAACGGCGTGGCACAGGGCTTGCGCAATACGGGTTAAGCTGCGGGAAGTATCCGGGCCGTCTGAAAATCAGTTTTTCAAGGAATTTCAGACGGCCTAGGGTCTGTTGACAATTGACCGGCGAAGCGGTTTTTTGAGGCAAAAATCCGCGTATGCAAGGCAAAAAGCGCAGCAAGGTTGGACACCTTGCGGGCATTTTTAACGCCGCAGACGGGGATTTTTGACCAAAAACACCGCCGTTGCGTTAATTGTCAACAGACCCTCGGGTTTGATGTTCGAATGAGTGCCGTAACTGTTGCACAGGCAGCGGGGCGGGAGGTTTGCGCCGTTCCGATATATAATGCCGCCCCATAAGATCCATACAGGCCGCCGTCTGAAAAATGAACAAACTGATCCGCCAAGAAATTTTCGAGCGTTTCCGCGCTGCCAACCCGCACCCCACCACCGAGTTAAACTTCAGCAGCCCGTTCGAGCTGCTGATTGCCGTGCTGCTTTCGGCGCAGGCCACCGATGCGGGGGTGAACAAAGCCACGGCAAAGCTTTTCCCCGTGGCAGCTACGCCGCAGGCTATGCTGGATTTGGGTTTGGAAGGCGTGATGGAATACACCAAAACCATCGGCCTTTATAAAACCAAATCGAAACACATCATTGAAACCTGCCGCATCCTGCTCGACAAATACAACGGCGAAGTGCCGCAAACCCGCGAAGAGTTGGAAGATCTGCCCGGCGTGGGGCGAAAAACCGCCAACGTGGTGCTGAACACGGCTTTCGGTCAGTTGGCGATGGCGGTGGACACGCATATTTTCCGCGTTGCCAACCGCACCAGAATCGCGCCGGGCAAAAACGTGCGCGAAGTGGAAGACAAACTGATGAAGTTCGTGCCGAAAGAGTTTCTGCCCGATGCCCACCACTGGCTGGTTCTGCACGGCCGCTATACCTGCAAGGCGCAAAAGCCTTTGTGCGAACGCTGCATTATCAACGATTTGTGCGAATATCCGGCTAAGGCTGTGCCGTAGGGTTTGATTGTTGGAAGCCGTCTGAAAAATGTTTTTCAGACGGCCTGTATTTTGCAGAAACTTCCCGCTGCGGTTCACTCACTGCCCGCGCAAAAACAGCGCGTCCAATTCTTTCAGCGTGAGTTTCACCCAAGTGGGGCGGCCGTGGTTGCACTGGTTGCTGCGCGGGGTGTTTTCCATATCGCGCAACAGGGCGTTCATTTCGGGCAGGGTCAGGCGGCGGCCGGCGCGGATGGAACCGTGGCAGGCCATGGTGGATAGGATTTGGTTTTCGCGCGCTTCGATTGCGCGGCTGCTGCCGGTTTGGGCGATTTCGCGCAGCATGTCGCGGGCGAGGGCGGCTACGTCGCTTTTGCCGAGCATGGCAGGCACGGCGCGCACGGCGATGGTGTTGCCGCCCATGTCAGAGAGTTCCAGTCCGAACGGGCGCAGGGCTTCGCCGTGGTCGGCCAACGCGGCGGTTTCTTCGTGGCTCGCCTGAAAGGTTACGGGCAGCAGCAGCCGCTGGCTTTGCAGGCTGCCGAGTTTTTCGCGCTGGGCTTTCATTTTTTCGTAGTTCACGCGCTCGGCGGCGGCGTGCATATCGATAAGCAGCAGGCTGTCTTCGGCTTGGGCGAGGATATAGATGCCCAGCAGTTGGGCGATGGCGAAACCCAAAGGCGGGCTGTTTGCGGCCTGTGCCGCTTCGCCGCTGCCGGTGTCGCAGGAAGTTTGGCGGCCGTCTGAAAAGGTCTGCGGCATATCACTGCCGAAACGTGCCTGTTCGAATTGGCTTAATTCGATGTCGTCGTCGGTTCCGGTGCGGCGGTAGAGTTCGGCATAGGTGTTAAGCGCGGCGCGGCTTTCCTGTAACGACAAGCCGCGCTGCGCGGGCGCACGGGCGGCGGAATAGGGTGCGGGTGCGGATTTTGCGCCGCCGAAGCCGCCGAAAGCCTGCTGTTGCGGTGCGGCTTCAAGGCCGTCTGAAAAGTTTCCGTCCGGGCTTTCAGACGGCCTTTGGGTTGCCAGCCCCAAAATGCTGCCTGCGTTGCCGACGCTTTCGGTTTGGTCGGCTCGGGTGGCGGCCAGCGCTTTATCGAGTGTGTGGAACACGAGCCGGTGCACGGCTTGGCTGTCGCGGAAGCGGATTTCGGTTTTTGTGGGGTGCACGTTCACATCAACCGCTTCGGGCGGCAGGTCGAGAAACAGCACAAACGAAGGGGTAACGGCGTTGTGCAGCACGTCGCGGTAGGCTTGTTTCGCGGCGTGCAGTATCACTTTGTCGCGCACGAAGCGGCGGTTGACGAAGCAGTATTGCCTGTCGGCGCGGCCTTTGGCAAAGGTTGGTTTGGCGATGGCGCCGTAGAGGTGCATTTCTCCTGCGCCGCTGTCGATTGCTATGGAGGCCGTCTGAAAATTTTCGCCGACGATGGCGGCAATGCGCTCGCTTTGGCTCTGCACGGGGTATTTGAATACTTGTTTGCCGTCGCGCTTGAGCGAAAAGGCGATGTGCGGGTGTGCCAGTGCGAGGCGCTCGAGCATGGTGGCGCAGTGGGCGTATTCGGTATTTTCCGATTTCAAAAACTTGCGCCGCGCGGGGGTGTTGAAAAACAGTTCGGCCACTTCCACGGTGGTGCCGACGGGGTGGGCGGCGGCGGCAGGGCTGCTGAGTCTGCCGTCTTCGGCCTTCACTTGGCTGGCGTGCGCGCCCTCGGGCGTGCGGCTGGTAAGCGTGAGGCGGCTCACTGAGGCGATGCTGGCCAGGCCTTCGCCGCGGAAACCCATGCTGGCCACGTGTTCCAAGTCGCCGAGGGTTTGGATTTTGCTGGTGGCGTGGCGGTGCAGGGCGAGGGCGATGTCGTCGGCGTGGATGCCGCTGCCGTTGTCGCTCACGCGGATTTGGCGTATGCCGCCGCCCGACAGTTCCACATCGATAGCCGTCGCCCCCGCATCAATGCTGTTTTCAACGATTTCTTTCAGCGCGTTGGCGGGGCGTTCCACCACTTCGCCGGCGGCGATTTGGTTGACAAGGTGATCGGGCAGGGCGGCGATGCGTTTCATGTGCGGCTTTCTGTTGCAAAGTTGGAACGGGTGGGCGGATTATAGCGCAAAGGCCGTCTGAAAACTTTCAGACGGCCTGAGGGGCGGTTGTTTGCGCTTAGTTGCTCAACACGTCCACGCCTTTGGGCGGGGTGAAAGAGAACGCGCTGCGTGCGAGCTTGGGTTTCATGTTGACGCTGTTGAAGCGGATGCTGGTTTCGTTGCCGAAGCTGTCTTTCAGCTGCATGGCGGCCAGCATGTCGCCTTTGAAGCCGATGCGGATATATTGGTAGCCCGCGTTGTTTTTCTTGGGTAGTGCGCGCACATAGTCGATACCGCCGGCAGAGCCGTCTTCTTTCAGTGCGTAGCTGCTGTCGAGTGCGGATTTGTTAGACAAAATGGCGGCAGGGCTGTCGCCTATGGTTTGATCCTGCACTGATTTGGTTACCTGTGCGAGATCCGCGTCGTAAAGCCAGATGGTTTTGCCGTCGCCCACGATGGTTTGTTTGTAGGGGCTGGTGTATTGCCATTTGAACAGGCCGGGGCGCAGGATTTGGAAAGTGCCGTTGGCGGTTTGGGTTTTCTTTTTGCTTTTTACGGTTTGGGTAAAGCTGCCGCTGATGCCGTCGGTGTCGGCGTTGAATTTTTTCAGCGCGTCGATGGCGCCTGCGTGTGCGCTGCCGATACACAGGGCGAGAACGGCGGCGAGAGCGGTTGAGGTTTGTTTTTTCTGCATAGTGAATATTCCTTTCAGGAAAAAGGGTCAATCTGATTCCCGCAGACCGGCAGGGCTTATCTCCGGTAGGGCTTATCTTAAGCCCTCGGGCGGGAAATACAATACTTTGGTGTGCTGCAAGGGGCGGCTTGTTCCTGTGTAAAGGCCGCCTGAAAACCTAAATGCTTATCGGCAGGCGCAAAACGGCTCTGTGTTTAACCTGAATTTAAAACCCGTTTACCGTTATAATGTATCACATGAATGCAACACAATCTGTTTTTCCCGTGCTTTTATCTGCGTTAAGAGAGTGCTGCCCTGAAGCAAAATGCCGTCTGACCGATGAAATATTTGATGCTTTTTCAGACGGCCTGCTGGACGGCCCGCCTGCAGGAGCACCCGAAGATTTCCGTTTTGCGGGCCGCCCGGCCAAGCCGGTGCTGGTGCCGCATCATGCAGTGCACCCGCGCAAAATGAACACGCCCGAAGGCTATGCGGCGATGCTGCACGCAATTTGCCACATCGAATTCAACGCCGTGAACCTGGCGCTTGATGCGGCCTACCGTTTCCGCACCCTACCCCATGCTTTTACCGCCGACTGGATTCGTGTGGCCAAAGAAGAGGCCTCTCATTTCAGGCTGATGCGCGCGCGTCTGCAGGCGCACGGTTTTGATTACGGTGATTTTGAGGCGCACGGCCATCTGTGGGACATGGCTTATAAGACCGCGTTCGACCCGCTGCTGCGTATGGCTTTGGTGCCGCGCGTGCTTGAGGCGCGCGGGCTGGACGTTACCCCGGCCATCCGTGCCAAAGTCGCGCAAAAGGGCGACGCAGAAACCTGCGCCGTACTGGATATTATCTACCGCGACGAGATAGGGCATGTGCAAACCGGCAACCGCTGGTACCGGCACTTGTGCGCCGAACGCGGTTTGGAGCCTGTGGCGTTGTTCCGCACGCTGGTTTCGCGTTACGATCTGTTTATTTTCAGGGGATATGTGAACATCGAAGCGCGGGAACAGGCGGGCTTCAGCCGTTTCGAGCTGGATATGCTGGAAAACTTCGAGCGCGGATTGGAGCGGGAATAAGCGGAAACGGCAAAGCTTGAGACCTTTGCAAATACCCTGACGGGCACTTCACAAAAACAGCCGGGCCGTCTGAAAAATGTTGTTTCAGACGGCCCGGCGATTGTTTGAACCTGCTTCAGGCTACAGCGGCCAGTGCAGCGCGGGGTTGCTTTCAATCACGGCTTTAAACTGGTTTTGAATGCGCCTGATGGCTTCTTCGCTGTCGGCTTCGAAACGCAGCACCAGTACGGGCGTGGTGTTTGAAGCGCGCATCAGGCCGAAGCCGTCGGCAAATTCTACGCGCAGGCCGTCGATGGTGATGATTTCGGTGGCGCCGTCGAATTTCGCGGTTTTCGCCAATTCTTCAATCACTTGGTGGCCGTTGCTGCCTTCGGGCAGGTTGATGTTGATTTCGGGGGTGGAAATGCTTTGCGGCAGGGCGTTGAGCACGGCGGAGGGGTTGTCGGAAGCGGATAGGATTTCCAACATGCGGCAGCCTGCATAAAGGCCGTCGTCGAAGCCGAACCAGCGCTCTTTAAAGAAGGTGTGGCCGCTCATTTCGCCCGCCAGCAGCGCGCCGTTTTTCTTCATCGAAGATTTGATGAAGCTGTGGCCGGTTTTTTCCATAACCGGTTCGCCGCCGTGTTCGCGTATCCACGGTGCCAAAAGGCGGGTGGATTTTACGTCGAAAATCACTTTCGCGCCGGGGTTGCGGACCAATACGTCTTGGGCGAACAGCATCAGCTGGCGGTCGGGATAGATGATGTTGCCTTCTTTGGTAACCACGCCCAAGCGGTCGCCGTCGCCGTCGAATGCAAGGCCGATTTCGGCATCGCCGTTTTTCAGCCCGTTAATCACGTCTTGCAGGTTTTTCGGCTTGGCGGGATCGGGGTGGTGGTTGGGGAAGTTGCCGTCCACATCGCAGAAGAGTTCGGTTACTTCGCAGCCGAGCGCGCGGTAGAGCGTGCCTGCGAATGCGCCGGCCACGCCGTTGCCTGCGTCGGCAACGATTTTCATCGGGCGTTTGAGTTTGATGTGGCCGACGATGGTTTCGAGGTATTGCGGAAAAATGTCTTTTTCGCTCACGCTGCCTGCCGCTGCACCGTTGACGAAGCGGTCGTTTTCGATGGCGGCGAGCAGTTCCTGAATGGCTTCGCCCGAGAGTGTGTCGCCGCCGAGCATCATTTTGAAGCCGTTGTAGTCGGGCGGGTTGTGGCTGCCGGTAATCATCACGCCACTGCCGCCGCATTCCTGAACGGCGGCGAAATAGAGCATGGGCGTGGCTACCATGCCCACGTTTAACACATCAATGCCGCTTTCGGTAAGGCCGCGCGAGATGTTTTCCATCAGATCAGGGCCGCTGAGGCGGCCGTCGCGGCCGAGGGCGGTTTTTTTGATGCCTTGCGCGGCGGCTCTGGCGGCGATGGCTTTGCCGATCAGGTAGGCGGCTTCGTTGGTGAGGGTTTTGCCGACAATGCCGCGGATATCGTAGGCTTTGAAGATGTCGCGGGCGATAGTTGCCATGATTTTTCCTTTGTTGGGTTTTAAAACAGAAGCTTGGCCGATTTTAGCACAGCGGGCAAAGGCCGTCTGAACGCATTGGGGCATTTGGGCTTTGCTGCGTTTGTTTTCAGACGGCCTTTGATGTAGCTTAAGTTATTTAACCGCATAATCTAGCAAGAAGCGCGCGCTTTCGTCTTGCGCGAGCAGTGCGGTAAGGGCGGGCAGGGTTTCCTGCAACTGCTGCGCCAACAGGTAGGGCGGGTTGATAACGAACATGCCGCTGCCGTGCATGCCGAAGCCGCCGGCGCGGGGTGCGTGCACATAAAGCTCTGCCTGCAAATGGTTTTCGGGAGAAAGTTTGCGCAGCTGCTGCGGCAGTTTGCGGCTCTCTTCGCGGCTCAGGCAGGGATACCACACCAAATAGCAGCCTGACTCGAAACGTTTTTGCGCTTCTTTTAAAGTGTGTACCACACGGGCGTAATCCTGTTTTTCTTCGTAGGGCGGGTCGATGAGCACCACAGCGCGGCGGGTAGGGGGCGGCAGCAGGGAAATCAAACCCTGCCAGCCGTCGGCCTGTATGATTTGGCCGCGCCTGCCCAAACGGGCTTCCTGCATATTGTGCTGCAAATGTTTGAAATCGGCCGGATGCAGCTCAAACAGGCGCAGTTTGTCGGCAGGGCGGGTTAAGGCCTGCGCCAGCCACGGCGAGCCGCAATAAAGGCCGGGCTGCGGCAGAATGTTTTTCAGACGGCCTGCAAACGCCTGCAGCGGCCCGGGCAGTTGCCGCGCCTGCTGCAAACGCCCGATGCCTTGTTTGTATTCGCCCACTTTCTGCGCTTCGCTGCCGCCCAAGTCGTACAAACCCGCGCCGCTGTGGGTGTCGATATACCAATAAGGTTTGTCTTTGCGGTTGAAATATTCGATCGTGAGGTAGAGGATGAAATGTTTGAGCACGTCGGCATGGTTGCCTGCATGGAAGGCGTGGCGGTAACTGAGCATGATTTAAGGCCGTCTGAAGCGGGGAAAAACGGAAATTTTAAATGAAGCGGCGGCTTTGTGCAGCCGCCGGCGGCTGAATGTTTCATACGGCCCCGGTTTTTGCAAACTTCAGGCCGTATGAAATATCGGCGGCAAAACAGACAGGGTTTTTGATGCGCACTGTGCTTATTTGCCTACTTTGAGCTGTTGCCACAGGCGCACCATCTCTTTTAGTGCTTCGGGCTCCAGCGGCACCATGATAAAGCCCGCATCCAAATCGGCATCATCGGGGAAAATCGATCTGTCGCTGCTGAATTCTTTTTCCATTAACGGTTTGGCGGGAACGGAAGAGGGGGCATAGGTAACGAAGTTGCCGTTTTTCGCAGCGGTTTCCGGCTCTAGGAAATCGTTGATGTAGCGGTGGGCGTTGAGCACGTTGGCCGCGTCTTTGGGGATGGCGAACGAGTCTACCCAAATACCCACGCCTTCTTTGGGCATCATCACGCGGATTTTTTCTTTACCGCCCGCTTCTTCGGCACGGCGTTTGGCGATGTTCAGATCACCGCCGAAGCCGACGGTAACACAGGTGTCGCCGCGCGCCAGCGAATCAATGAAGCCTGAAGAAGTGAAACGGGTGATGTTGGGGCGGTTGGCTTTGAGCACTTCGGTAGCGGCTTTGATATCTTCAGGTTTGCTGCTGTTGGGGTTTCTGCCCAGATAATTCAGCACCATCGGATAGATTTCCGCCGCGCTGTCGAGATAGCTGATGCCGCATTTTTTCAGTTTGGCGGTGTATTCGGGATTAAATACCAAATCCCACTGGTTGTCGGGCAGTTTGTCGGTTCCAAGCGCCTTTTTAACCTTTTCGGTATTGATGGCGAAGGTGTTGGTGCCCCAGAAAAACGGTACGGCGTATTCGTTGCCGGGGTCGGCCTGCCGCATCATTTCCAGCAGTTTGCCGTTGATATGGCGGTAGTTGGGAATCAGTGATTTATTGATTTTTTGGTAGGCGCCTACTTTGATCTGGCGGCTCACGAAGGCATTGGAAGGCCCCACGACATCGTAGCCTGATTTGCCTGTGAGCACTTTCGCCTCAAGCGCCTCGTCGCTTTCATATACATCGTAAGTTACTTTTACGCCGAACTTTTTTTCAAAAGCCGTAATGGTTTTCGGGTCGACGTAATCCGACCAGTTATAGATTTTCAAATTCGGGGTTTCGGGTAGGGAAGCGGCAGAGATTTCTGAGGCGGCCGCCTGTGAAGGAGGGGGGTCGCCTGCACGGCCGCAGGCAGACAGAATGGCAACGGATAAAACAACAAGGGGAACTTTCAGGGGCATTATCGTTTCCTTTGCAGAGGTTTTTAGGGGAAGCAGGGGCAAGTATAGAGCAGCCGCTTGTGTTTGAGTAGGCTTTAAGGCGAATCTGCGGTAAGATACGCAAAATTCTTTTATTTGATTTTCAGACGGCCCCTGCATTTCCTTTGAGGCCGTCTGAAACCGTTTAACCTATTGCAGAAACCACTATGAAAACCGCAGAGCTCCGCCAGAAATTCTTAAAATTCTTCGAAAGCAAAGGCCATCAGATTGTGGCCTCCTCCCCGCTGGTGCCGCACGACGATCCGACGCTTCTGTTCACCAACGCCGGTATGAACCAGTTTAAAGACGTGTTCCTCGGCTTCGACAAACGCCCCTATACCCGCGCTACAACTGCGCAAAAATGCGTGCGGGCGGGCGGCAAGCACAATGATTTGGAAAACGTGGGCTACACCGCCCGCCACCACACTTTCTTTGAAATGATGGGCAACTTCTCGTTCGGCGACTATTTCAAACAAGATGCCATCAAATTCGCCTGGGAGTTCCTCACTTCTCCCGAATGGCTGAACCTGCCCGAAGAAAAACTGCTGGCCACCGTGTATGCCGAAGACGACGAAGCCTACGGCATCTGGCGGGACGAAATCGGCCTGCCGCCCGAAAAAATCATCCGCATCGGCGACAACAAAGGCAGCCGTTATGCTTCCGACAACTTCTGGCAGATGGGCGACACCGGCCCCTGCGGCCCCTGTTCGGAAATCTTCTACGACCACGGGGAACATATCTGGGGCGGCCCGCCGGGAAGCCCCGATGAAGACGGCGACCGCTTTATCGAAATCTGGAACTGCGTGTTTATGCAGTACAACCGCGACGAAGCGGGCAACATGAACCCGCTGCCCAAACCGAGTGTGGATACCGGCATGGGCTTGGAGCGCATGGCTGCAGTGATGCAGCATGTACACGCCAACTACGAAACCGATTTGTTCCAAAACCTGATTAAAGCCGCCGCCCGCGAAACGGAATCCGCCTTTTCAATGGATCAGCCCAGCCTGAAAGTGGTTGCCGATCACATCCGCGCCTGCGCCTTCCTGATTGCCGACGGTGTGATGCCGGGTAACGAAGGCCGCGGCTATGTGTTGCGCCGCATCATCCGCCGCGCCGTGCGCCACGGCTACAAACTCGGCCAAAAACAGCCGTTTTTCTACAAACTGGTGCCCGATCTGGTGAAGGAAATGGGCGATGCCTACCCCGAACTGAAAGAAAAGCAAACCCATATTATGGAAGTGCTGCGCGGTGAGGAAGCCCGCTTCGGCGAAACGCTGGAAAAAGGCATGGCGCTGTTCAACCAGGTATGGCACGGTATGCAGTTTATGAAACTGCAATCGCTGCTGCCTGCCGAAGGGGCGGGCGAACCTGCCCGCTTTACCACTGCCGACGGCACACCGTTTACCGCCGCCACCCGCAACGCCGGCGGCCAGCGGCAGGTGGTTTTGCAGCCGCAGAAAGCAGGCAGCCTGAACGAGAGCATCGTTATTGATTTTCAAACCATTATCCAGCACAGCGGCGAAAAACCCGAACATATGCGCCCTTACGGAGAAGTGTTGGAACGTTATCTGAAAGACAACATTGCCAACAGCAAGCTGATTATTCCCGGCGAACACGTGTTCAAACTCTACGACACCTACGGCTTCCCCTACGACCTCACCGCCGACATGGCGCGCGAGCTGGGTGTCGAGCTCGACGAAGAAGGCTTTAACCGCGAAATGGAAGCCCAGCGCAGCCGCGCACGTGCCGCGCAAAACTTCAAGGCCGACACCCAACTGGCCTACGAAGGGCAGGACACCGAATTTACCGGCTACACCGAACGCCAAACCGAAGCCAAAATCCTCGCCCTCTATAAAGGCAGCGATCCGGTGGAAGAGTTGGCTGAGGGCGACAGTGGCGCCGTGGTGCTCGACCGCACCCCGTTCTACGCCGAAAGCGGCGGCCAAATCGGCGACGTCGGTTATATTTCCGCCGGCGGTAACCGTTTCGAAGTGCGCGACACGCAAAAAATCAAAGCCGCCGTACACGGCCAGTTCGGCATCATGGTTTCAGGCCGTCTGAAAGTGGGCGACGGCATCACCGCCGAAATCGACAACGACATCCGCAACGCCAATATGCGCAACCACAGCGCCACCCACCTGATGCACAAAGCCCTGCGCGACGTGCTCGGCAGCCATGTCGAACAAAAAGGCTCGCTGGTAACCGCCGAAGTAACCCGCTTCGACATTTCCCACCCACAGGCCGTGAGTGCCGAAGAAATTGCCGAAGTCGAGCGCCGCGTGAACGCCGCCATTCTCGCCAACGTTGAAGTGAAAGCCGCGCTGATGAGCATGGAAGAGGCGCAAAAAACCGGCGCCATGATGCTGTTCGGCGAAAAATACGGCGACGAAGTGCGCGTGTTGGAAATGGGCGGTTTTTCCACCGAACTGTGCGGCGGCACCCACGTTTCCCGCACCGGCGACATCGGCCTCTTCAAAATCATCAGCGAAGGCGGCATCGCCGCCGGCATCCGCCGCATCGAAGCCATCACCGGCCTGAATGCCCTCAAATGGGCGCAAAACCAAGAGCGCCTGGTGCGCGACATCATCGGCGAAGTGAAAGCGCAAACCGAAAAAGACGTATTGGCCAAAATCCAAGCCCATGCCGCGCAAAGCAAAGCATTGGAAAAAGAACTGGCCAAAGCCAAAGCCGAACTGGCCGTACACGCCGGCGCCAAACTGCTGGACAACGCAAAAGATTTAGGCGCGGCCAAACTGGTGGTGGCCCAAATCGACGCCGAAGCAGGCGCCCTGCGCGACATCGTTACCGACTTAACAGGCAAGGCCGACAATGCCGTGATCCTGCTGGCAGCGGTAAACGACGGCAAAGTTTCCCTGTGCGCAGGTGTGTCCAAACCGTTAACCGCCAAAGTGAAAGCGGGAGACTTGGTTAAATTTGCTGCCGAGCAAGTAGGCGGCAAAGGCGGCGGCCGGCCGGATTTGGCGCAGGCGGGCGGCACCGAAGTAGGCAAACTGCCCGAAGCGCTGAACAGCGTGGCAGATTGGGTTGGCGGCAAGCTGGCCTGATTTGGTAGTTAAATAGGCCGTCTGAAAAAGCTTTAGACGGCCTATCTGCCATATAGTTGGTATGAGATGGAACACGATGTATAACGATTTAAAATCTAAGAAAATCTCTGAATTATCTAGCTCTCTTCTAGAAGCCAGTAAGAAATCCATTAACTCATGGAAAGAGATAAAGCGTAAACAGTCAAAAATTTCATTTCTAGAAAACAACTTTTTTAAGATATATTTACCTTTAATTCTTTTTGCAGGATCTGCAATATCATCTATACTTTTATACTTCTATAAGGACGTTGTTTGGTGGAAATGGGCTGCGCCTGTGTTATTAATTTTATTATGGGTATATTTTTTAATTTCTATAATTATAAATATAGCTATAGAAATATATAAAATGAAAAAACATAAGATGCTTTCTCATACTCATCTTGCTATTATACAAAATATGCAGGATACAATTGACTCTGATTTAATTTTACTTCAAGAATTGATGGTTCAAGATATAGATATCTTAGAGTATGCTTTAGTTCATATAACATCTGAGCTTGAGTCATTAACGAATAGGGTATCTTTTCTAATTGGAACACTAAAAAAAGTTGGAGTTCTTCCTGCTGTTTTAGCTTTTTTTATTTTATTTCAAAAAGTAGATTTAAATAATTTTCATAAAAGTTTTCATCCTATTATTACAGCTTTTCTGTATGCTACTCCTTGTTTATATTTTTTATCTGGTATTTTTGAAGAAGCAAAATCTCACTTGGAGCGTCATAGAGAAATATATAAATTAGTAATTGATATTAAAAATAAAGAAAAATCCATACTTCAGTGAAATGATATAATAGATATGATTGTTTTTTCAGACGCCATTAGCTTGATTGCTAGATAAAGACCCTTTGCAAACCCAGAAAAATTTATTTTTTGTCATTTCTGTGTGAGTGGAAATTCAGATAATTAGTATACAAGTATTTATTTAATCAATTCTTTAATATCTTTATCTAGATTGACACCTATGTGGGAGTGGCGGATTTAAGCATTTCAGGCAGTCTCTTTAAGCGTAGTTTTGCAAAGGTATTTGGCCGTCTGAAAACAGCGAAGCGCAGTTTCTGCGAAGCTGAAGTTTTCAGACGGCCTGAGTCCTTTAAATTGATTTTATTTGATAACGTTTATGTCTTATACCATTACCCTTGCTCCCGATAATGCCGCTTTTACCGCAGAAGCGGGGGAGCCGGTTTTGAATGCCGCCAAGCGGCAGGGTTTGAATCTGCCACATTCCTGCCAAAGCGGTATTTGCGGGCAGTGCAAAGCCGAGCTTGTCGGCGGCGAAGTGGCACAGGGGGCGCATGCCGAGCTGGCGTTGAGTGCCGAAGAGGCGGCGCAAGGCAAGATTTTGATGTGTTGCGCGGTGCCGCAAAGTGATATTGTGCTGAAAGTGCCGGGCTATAACGGCGCGGCCATGCCGCCGGTGAAAACTTTCCCCGCGCGTGTGGCGTCGGTGGTTTACGGGCACGATGTGGCGGTGTTGACGCTGGCGCTGCCCAAAGCACCGCCGTTTGCATTTTTGGCGGGGCAGTATATCGATATTTTGCTGAAAAACGGCCAAGTGCGCAGTTATTCGATTGCCAACAGCCCGTCGCAGCCCGAAACTTTGGAGCTGCATATCCGCAAGCGCGAGGGCGGTTTGTTTTCGGGGATGCTGTTCGGCGAGGATGCGTTGGTTAAAGAAAAGGCGATTTTGCGCGTGCGCGGCCCGTTGGGTACGTTTACGCTGCAAGAGGGCGGCAAACCGGTGATTCTGATGGCCACGGGCACGGGTTTTGCGCCTATCCGCAGCATTTTGCAGCAGATGGCGGAAAACGGCGACGCACGCGCGGTGCATCTTTATTGGGGCGCGCGGCACGAGGCCGATTTATACCGTTTGCAGGAAGCGGCGGATTTGGTTGCGCAGCTGCCGAACGCCCGCTTTACGCCGGTGCTCTCACGCTCTGATGCGGGCTGGCAGGGGGCGCAGGGGTATATCCAAGCCCGTGTTGCGGCCGATTACCCCGATTTGTCGGGGCATGAGGTGTATGCCTGCGGTTCGTCGGCTATGATTGAGGGGGCGCGGCAACAGCTCGTGGCGCAGTGCGGCCTGCCTGCCGGTGCGTTTTTTTCGGACGCGTTTTCACCTGCGGCATAACGGCTCGGTTTTTTGATATTTGAAAATTTCAGAAAACCGTTTGGCGGCCGGCAAATTTTGATAGAATGCGGCATGTTATTTTTAAATTTTCTGAAAAACGGCAGAGGCCGTCTGAAAACAACCAGTTAGGAGCGCATATGTCAGACAGACTGATTTTGGTATTGAACTGCGGCAGTTCTTCTTTGAAAGGCGCGGTATTGGATAACGGCAGCGGCGAAGTATTGCTGAGCTGCCTGGCGGAAAAGCTGAACCTGCCCGATGCGTATATCACGTTTAAATCCAACGGTGAAAAACGCAAGGTGGATCTGACCCGCCATCCCGATCACACCGGCGCGGTGGAAGCGCTGATGGAAGAATTGAAAGCCCACGGCCTCGACAGCCGCATCGCGGCGGTCGGCCACCGAGTGGTCAGCGGCGGCGAGCTTTACAGCGAATCTATCGTGATTACGCCCGAAGTGGTGGACGGCATCGAAAAATGTATTCCGCTCGCTCCGCTGCACAACCCCGCCAACCTGCTGGGTATCCGCGCCGCGCAAAATATCTTCAAAGGCCTGCCGAATGTGGCCGTGTTCGACACCGCTTTCCACCAAAGCATTCCCGAACACGCCTACACTTATGCCGTACCGCGCGAGTTTTACCGCAAATACGGCCTGCGCCGCTACGGCTTTCACGGCACCAGCTACCGCTTTGTGGCCGACGAAACCGCCCGTTTTCTGGGTAAAGACAAAAACAGCCTGCGCATGGTGATCGCCCACTTGGGCAACGGTGCGTCGATTGCCGCCGTTGCCAACGGCGAATGCCAAGACACCAGTATGGGTTTGACCCCGCTGGAAGGTTTGGTAATGGGCACCCGCAGCGGTGATGTTGACCCGAGCGTATTCTCGTTTTTGGCCGAAAACGCCAATATGAGCATTACGCAGATTACCGATATGTTGAACAAAAAATCGGGTTTGCTGGGCATTTCTGAGTTGTCCAACGACTGCCGCACCATCGAAGAAGAAGCGGGCAACGGCCACGAAGGCGCAAAACTTGCGCTGGAAGTGTTTGCCTACCGCTTAGCCAAATACGTTGCCTCTATGGCGGTTGCCGCCGGCGGTTTGGACGCTTTGGTGTTTACCGGCGGCATCGGCGAAAACTCCAATCTGATCCGCAGCAAAGTGTTGGGTTATTTGGGCTTTTTGGGTTTGACCGAAGACAAGCAGGCCAACGAAAACGCCCGTTTCGGCAATGCCGGCGTGATTACTTCTGCCGACAGCAAAGCGCTGGCGGTGGTGATTCCCACCAACGAAGAGTTGATGATTGCGCACGACACGGCTTCTTTGAGCGGCCTGTAATACGGGCGGATCCGCCGGTAATAAAAACCCTGCTTCGGCAGGGTTTTTATTTTACGGTTTGGAATTTCAAATATCTGGAGCAGTAACCTTGCAAAATCCGCCCAAGCCGTCAGATTGCAGCCAGCCCGGCAAACCCTCAGGGTTTATTGTTCCGTTTCTTCAAAGAGGCCGTCTGAAAGCGTCTCCGCACCGCCGTCTTTCACATGGATTTCGATTTCGGCGAAGTTTTCGGGCTGAACGATGCGCACCAAGCCTTCTTTGGCCAGCTCGAGCAGGGCGATGAAGTTTACCACCACATACACCGCGCCTTGTTCGGGCCTGAGCAGCTCCGAAAAGCGGCAGGTGCCTTGGGTGTTGAGGCGGCGCAGAATGGCCGACATCTGCGCGCGCACGGATACGGCGTCTTGCACCACGGCGTGGCTTTTGGTGTGTTTGGCGCGGGAAAGTATGCCCAGCCACGCTTGGGTGAGGTCGGCGATGTGCACGTCGGGCAGTTTGGCTTCAACGGCGATTTCCAGCGGCAGGTAGGCCCAGGCGAAATCGCGGCCGGCGCGGGGCAGGGCGTCGAGGCCGGCGGCGGCGAGCTTCATCTGCTCGTAGGCCAGCAGGCGGCGCACCAGTTCGGCGCGCGGGTCGGCTTCTTCGCCTTCTTCCGTGTTTTCGGGCTGCGGCAGCAGCAGGCGTGATTTGATTTCGATTAACACCGCCGCCATCAATAAATATTCGGCAGCCAAATCAAACTGATAGGCTTCCATTTGGGCGATATAGTGCAGATACTGCTCGGTGATTTTAATCATCGGGATATCGAGCACGTTGATATTCTGCTTGCGGATCAAATAAAGCAGTAAATCCAGCGGCCCCTGAAAGCTGTGCAGCACCACTTTCAGGGCATCGGGCGGGATAAACAAATCCTGCGGCACATCGGTAACGGGTTGGCCGAAAATCCACGCTACGGCGTTTTCAGACGGCCTTTGCAGGTTTTCTGAGGCGGCGGTCATTTTTCCGCCCCTATGTGTTCGATAGCGGTCTGCGCGCAATAAAGGCCGAACGGTGCGGTAACGAGCATGCTCGCGCCGTAGCCTGCGCACGACAAACCTTGCGGGGCGTTGCGGCCGTCTGAAAGGTTATCGGCATTGCACGCTTCGGCCGTTTGCGGCGGGGTGATGTTTTCGGTGGAAAACACGCACGGCACGCGCATTTTTCCGCCGCCGCGCGGAAAGCCGTAGCGTTTGCGAAGGGCGTAGCGCAGGTTGGCCAGCAGCGGGTCGTGGGTGGCTCTGCTCAAATCGCCGGTTTGGATTAAAGCCGGGTTTTTTTGGCCGCCGGCACCGCCGCTCACAACAAACGGCCGGCCGTTTTGCACGAAATAAGCCGCCATCGCCGCTTTCACGCGCACTTGGTCGATGGCGTCGATAACAAAATCGAAAGGCCGTCTGAAAATATCCTGAAGGTTTTCTTCGGTAACGAAGTCTTCAATTTCGGTTACGCGGCAGGCGGGGTTGATTTGCAGAATGCGCTCGTGCAGCGCTGTTACTTTGGCTTTGCCGAATTCGGCCGTGAGCGCGGGCAGTTGGCGGTTGACATTGGATTCGGCCACGTTGTCCAAATCCACCAGCGTTAATGCGCCGATGCCGCTGCGTGCGAGCGCCTCCACCGCCCACGAGCCGACGCCGCCCACGCCCACCACGCAAACGTGCGCGGCGGCAAAGCGCTGCAGTGCGGCTTCGCCGTAAAGGCGGGCGATGCCGCCGAAACGGCGGGAAGAAACGGAAGCGGTGTCTAGCATGATTCTGCCTTGTGATAAGTCAAACACAATAAAAAAAACGCTGCCAAAACGGCGCAGCGGTATTATACTTCAACGAAGCCGCCAAAAGTTGGGATGAAAGCCGGCGGTTTGACACCACCTCAATAAGGAGAAGACGATGTATAAACATTTGGTTGTTGCCGTTGACGGCAGTGCGACTTCCCTCAACGCTTTGAAGCACGCCGCCGATCTGGCAAGTTTCGGCAATGCGCGGCTGACTTTGGTTCACGTTGCCAACCCTGCCGAATATATGGCTCTGGCTCCCGAATTTTTACAGCATGAAAGCTATGAAGCCGCCGCTGTGGCGCAGGGCAACGAAGTGCTGGACTTCGCAGAAAACAGCGCCAAAGAGCAGGGCGTGGCCAATGTGGTGAAACACCTGCTGGTGGCCAATAAAGGTGCGCGCGAGATGGCGCAGGAGTTGGTTGATTATGCCGACGATCAGGGTGCCGACCTGTTGGTTTTGGGTACCCACGGACGCAGCGGCCTGATGCACCTGCTGATGGGCAGCTTTGCCGAAACCGTGATGCGCCAGAGTCATCTGCCTCTGCTGGTTATCCGCAGCACGGAAGACGAAGCGGAATAAAGCCGCCGTTATCCGTCAGGTTGAAAAGCCGTAATCCGCCGTTGTTTCAAACGGCGGATTACGGCTTTTCTGGGTTTTATACTTTCAGACGGCCTTTTGGTTTTGAGCGGCAGGTATTTTTGAAATCTGCATGTGGTTTGCGGAATAAAAAAAGGGGTGGCACGCAGCCACACCCAAACACACACACATCAAGAGGAAAGAGAGAAAAAATGTTTCAATCATAGGGCGATATAAAATGCCCTGCATGTTGTTCCGATAAGGAAACTAGATGAAAACTATTGCTTTTCGGGTTTTTTATCCGCCTGGCGTTTTACCCAAAAAAATAAAAACATGGCAATAACCATCACTAAAACAATGGTGAGTAAAGATAGAATACCCACAGGCGATTTAAACAGTTCGTTGAAAAGTTCCATTATTTGTGTTCCCGGCAAATTGGTTTGTAGTTGTCAGCTTTTAGAAGCGATTATAGGTAAAAACGGTTATTGGGTTTTGATACAGGTCAAGCTTATCAAGATTGATTCGGGAGTTCCCGTTCGGAAGAAGGGGGCCGTCGGAAAGGAAGGGGAGCGGATTCGGCTATAATCGCATCATTTTCACAGATTCCTCATATGCCTGCCCTATAACGGAGTAAATCCGCCATATATGTAGGGCCGTCTGAAACCGATGGATATTGTATGGACAGCCTGATTACCCTGATTTCGATTTTGGTTCCGCTTTTTCTCGGTTTTTTTATCAATCTGCCGAAGCCTTATCTGAAAATTATAGATAAGGCTTTGGTTTGGCTGGTGTATATCATTTTGCTGTTAATCGGCGTATCGCTCTCGCAGGTGGAAAATCTGGGCGCGCAGATCGACACCATCATCGGTGCAACCGTTTTGCTGTTCGCGTGCGTTATCGGCCTGAACCTTGCTGTGTTGATGTGGTTCGACCGCCGCCATCCGTGGCAGACCGCAGGCGGGGGCAAAAAGGCGCGGGTGAGCATTGCCGGCAGCATCAGGCAGGTGGGCTGCGTGGTGTTGGGCTTTTTGGCCGGCGAAGCCTTGCAGGATACTTGGCTGCCGCCGGAGAGTTCGGGCACTTATTGCCTGATGCTGCTGGTGTTGCTGGTGGGCATACAGTTGCGCGGCAGCGGCATCGCGTTGCGCCAGGTGCTGATTAACCGCCGCGGCGTGCAAACTGGCATATTGATTGCCATATCTTCGCTGCTGGGCGGGCTGCTGTTTGCTGCGCTGATTCCGGAAGTGTCGTGGAGCAAGGGATTGGCGTTGGCATCAGGTTTCGGCTGGTATTCGCTGTCGGGCATTGTGATGACCGAAGCCTACGGCCCTGTGTGGGGCAGCATTGCGCTGCTGAACGATTTGGCGCGCGAGTTTTTCGCGCTGGTGTTTATTCCCGCGCTGATGCGCCGCCACCCCGGCGCGGCGGTGGGCGTGGGCGGCGCCACCAGCCTCGATTTCACGCTGCCGGTGATTCAAAGTTCGGGCGGTTTGCAGGTTGTGCCGCCGGCCATCAGTTTCGGTTTTATTATCAATGTTACCGCCCCGTTTCTGATGGTGTTTTTTTCAAATATGCATTTTTAGCAGGACAGCTTGCGGCCGTTTATTTAATTTGGCACAATGCAACGGATAACTTTTAGCAGTAACAGATAGTTATAACTTAAGATTATAAAGAACACACCATGCCGCCACGCATCCAACGACACGAAAAAATCATCGCCCTTGTGCGCGAACACAGTTTCATGCCGATCGAGCAGCTTGCCCGCGAGCTTGACGTTACCCCGCAAACCATACGCCGCGACATCAACCAGCTTTGCGAAGAAAACCTGCTGCGGCGTTATCACGGCGGCGCCACTTTGGGCGACAGCCTCGAAAACGAAGATTTCAACACCCAAAAAGCCAAGCTGCAAAGCGAAAAAGCCCATATCGCCGATTTGATTGCCGAGCATATTCCCGACAACTCCTCGCTGTTTTTGAGCATAGGCTCCACCATCGAAGCGGTGGCGATGGCGTTGGTGAAAAAGCGCAAAGGCTTGTGCATTATCACCAACAACATCCATGTGGCCGCCATCGTGTCGGGGCGCAGCGACTACACTGTGATTATCACTTCCGGCGTGGTGCGCCCGATAGACGGCGGCGTAACCGGCGTGGCCACGGTGGATTTCATCAATCAGTTTAAAACCGACTATGCCGTGTTGAGCGCGTCGGGCGTCGATGCCGACGGTTCGCTGCTCGATTTCGACTATAAAGAAGTGAGCGTGATGCAGGCCATGATGGAAAACGCCCGAATGCGCTATTTGGGCGTGGATCACAGCAAATTCGGGCGCAACGCTTTGGTGCGCATGGGCAGCATCGGCGAATTCGACGCCGTGTTCACCGACCGCGAGCCGGACGAAGCGATGTGCAAACGGCTGGAAGAAGCGGGAGTGAAATGCCTGATTGCCGATAACGGAAAATAATGCAGAGGCCGTCTGAAAACGCAATATTAATATTGTTTTTCAGACGGCCTTTTTGATTTGCATATCAAAACAGATTCTTTCCCGACAACAGCAGAAAGGAAGCAGCATGAAACTTTGGTATTCCACCACCAGCCCTTATGTGCGCAAAGTCCGCGCCGTGGCCGCACACCATGATTTGGGTGGGCAAATTGAGCTGCTGAAAGTAACCTCGTCGTTCGATGCCGCTTCGCCGCACAATCAAAACAACCCGCTCGGCCGCATACCCGTGCTGCAAACCGACGGCGGCGAATGGCTGCTCAACAGTAACGTGATTGCCGAATACCTTGACACGCTGGGGCAGGGGCGGAAACTGTATCCTCAAGACAACGGCCGCTGGGAAGTGTTAAACCTGCACGCGCTTGCCGAAGGCATTTTGGAAAACACCGTGGCGATGATTGCCGAAAAAATGCTGCGCCCCGAAAACGAATGGTGGGCGGCGCGCCACGCGCAGATTAAAGCGCGCAACGAAAGCGCACTCAAACTGCTGGCAGAGCGGGTGCAACCATATGGTACAGAGTTGAACATCGGCACCCTTTATGCCGCGTGTGCGGTGGATTTTTTATTGTTCCGTAACAATTTAACCGAAGCCCAAGGCATAATCGCCGCCGCCGGACTCGACGCTTGGGCGGCCGAAATGAACAGCGTCCACGCCTGTTTGGCCGAAACCAAACCGTATGTTTCGGTATAAATGTGCCGCTATATGCCGGCACGTAAGGCCGTCTGAAAATCACCGAATGCCCTGCCTGCTGCGGAACAATGCGGCTGTTCCTAGGGGCTGTTGACAATTGGCCGGCGAAGCGGTTTTTTGAGGCAAAAACCGCGTATGCAAGGCAAAAAGCGCAGCAAGGTTGGACACCTTGCGAGCATTTTAGCTTCGCCAGTCCGCTACGCTACCTAACGCCGCCGACGGGGATTTTTGACCAAAAATACCGCCGTTGCGTTAATTGTCAATAGACCCTAATACGGTAAACGGCTTAGAGGTATTTGCGCATCAGTTCGCACTCAACCGTTACTTCGCGGTTTAAGGGCAAAACGGCGGAGCCGAGTGATTCGTAGCCGTTGAGTTTGTAGAACGCTACCGAATTGAGCGAGGCATAGAGTTTGATAAAGCTCAGCCCTTCGCTTGCTGCCAGTGCTTCGGCGCGCTGCAGCAGGGCGGTGCCTAAGCCGTGGTTGTGCACGAAGGGATGGACGTAGAGCGCGTCTAACTGTGCTTCTTTGAAATCGAGTTGGAAAAAGCCTTGAATGTGTCCGCGGTATTCCACCACCCATAAGGCTTTGTTGGAATCGGCCATGGTGTCGAGATAGCCTTCGGGGCTGAGCAGCCGGCTCCATGCTTCGAGTACGCGGTTGTTGTAGCTGCGGGTGCAGGTGTATTGCACGGAATAACGATGGGCGTTGTAGATGTGTTCGCAGTCGTGCGGAGCTGCGGGGCGGAGTACGGTAATCAGGCTCATGGCATATCGGCAGTGGGTTTCCAAGCAACCGGTTGTTTACGTTTGGCAGGCTGCCTGAATAATCAGACTAAATGTGGGTTTACAGGTGTGAACATACGATATTTTTAACGGTTGATAAAGCGGTTTGTGCCGAACGCTGCCTTTTTTACACAAGCGGAATATAACAATCTTTACTGTTTATTCTTTCAGCATTTTCCGTTCGTAAACCGCCTGTGCGAGCGTGCCGGCATCGACATATTCCAGCTCGCCGCCCAGCGGGATGCCGCGCGCAAGGCGGCTGACTTTGTAAGGCAGGTTTTTGAACAGTTCCGACAGCACATAGGCGGTGGCGTCGCCCTCGGCGGTGAAGTTGGTGGCGATGATGATTTCTTCTACTTCGCTGTTTTGCAGTCTTTCTACCAGTTTGTCGAGGGCGATGTGGCTTAAATCCATGCCTTGCGCGGGGTTGACTTGGCCCATTAATACGAAATACAGCCCGTCGTGGCAGTTGGCGGCTTCCATGCCGGAAACATCGGCGGGCATGTGCACAATCATCAGGCGGCGCGGGTCGCGGTTGTGGTCGGCGCAGATATCGCATAACCCGCCTTCGCAAAAGGTGTTGCAGCGGGTGCAGTGGTGTACTTGTTTTAAGGCGTGTTGCAGGGCTTCGGCCAATTCCTGCGCGCCGTCTCTGCTGTGCTGCAACAGTTGGTAGGCCATGCGCTGGGCGGATTTGGGGCCGACATTGGGCAGAATTTTCAAGGCGTTGATCAGGCGGGTGAAAGCATCGGGGTTTTTGGACATGGTCTCGTTATTGGTTGAAATCTGTTTGAGGCCGTCTGAAAAATGCGTTTCGCTTGTTTTCAGACGGCCTGTATTTATTGCGGAAAAATCAGGGCAGTTCGCGGATAGAATCGGCCAGTTCGCGGAATATCGCGTCGGCATCGACATCGGTTACCCAATAGGCATTGGCCGGTTTGCCCGTGGTGCCCCACCAGTCGACTACGCAGGCACCCATGGTCAGCTCGCTCTGGGTTTCGACATCGACACGGCACGATTTACCGCTGAAGAGTTCGGGAAATACGGCGCAGGCAATGGCGCAGGGATCGTGCAGCGGCCCGCCTTCGAGGCCGAACTTTTGGGTGTCGAAACGTTCGTAGCTTTGCAGGATGTTGGCCAAACGTTTGCCGTTGGTGTTGTTTTGCTTGCGCAAAACATCCATGCGCGGGGTGGTGATGCAGGCTTTGTGGGTAACGTCGAGCGGCAAAACAGTTATCGGTGCGCCGCTTTGCAATACTATCTGCGCGGCATGGGGATCGACATAGAAATTGAATTCGGCGGCAGGGGTAACGTTTCCTGCTTCGAAATAGTTGCCGCCCATCAGCACAATGTTTTTGATACCGCGCACGATATCGGGGGCAAGGCTGATGGCTTGGGCGATATTGGTCAGCGGGCCGATGGGGCAGAGGGTGATGGGGGCATCTCCGGCTTTACGCAGGGTGTCGATAAGATAGGGCACGGCGTGCACGGGTTGCAGCGGGCATTGCGGGTCGTGCAGTTCGGCTCCGTCAAGCCCGGTTTTGCCGTGTACTTCTTCGGCGGTAACCAAGGGCCGCAGCAAGGGTTTGCCTGCGCCGGCATAAACGGGAAAATCGGTTTCGCCCGCCCAGTCGCAGATAATTCTGGCGTTGGTGGCGGTGTGGTGCAGGCTTACGTTGCCGGCTACGACGGTGAGCGCTACAAAGTCTATCAGCCCGCGTTTTGCCAGCCCGTGCGCCATCAGAATGGCGGCGGCATCGTCTTGGCCGGGGTCGGTGTCGATAATCAGGCGGATTTTTTCGTTCATGGGCTGCTCCGTTGTGTTTGCACCGCCCGCAGGCGTTTATCTGCCGTCCTGTCTGGTGCCGGCGTTTTGTGCTTTGAGGGTTTTGTCGTACTCTTTCTGCTCTTCGGGTGAAAAACCGTTTTCATTCAATATTCTTATACGGTTGGTTGCGGCTTGGAGTTCGGCACGGCTGATTTTGGTGCGGCTGATGCGCCAAGATGTACGGCCTTTTTCGGTAACCGGGCGCGCCGTCCACAAGCCTTCTTTTTGATAATGGCTGAGAACGGCCTGCGCCAGTGTTTTCATATCAGTGTCGGGGTGGGCGGCACCTATGGTACGCCCGACGCGGTTGTTGCGCAGGTCAGCGGCCTGGTCGGCGGCCGCACGGCTGAAATACTGGGTTTTGCTTTCGCGTATGGAAGTGTTGTTTTCATAGGCGTTGCCGATTTTTTCGGCGATTTCGGTGCCGAAGCGGGCGGCAATGGCAGCCTGCCAAAGTGTGTGGCGCACGGCATTTACCTGCGTGCCCAAACCTTCGCCGCCGTTGGCTTGGTTGTCGAGGCCGGTTTTGAGGGCGAAGCGGGCGGCATTGCCGGTGATATTGACGGCGTTTTCGCCGGGCAGGCCGATGGCCTGCGCAGCTACGGGATGGTTGGCTGCAAATTTAAGAATTTTATTGCGGCGGCTCTCGTCGCTGTGAATCTGGCAGGCGGCGAGCAGCAACACGCTGAACAGTAAGCTAATTCGTTTCATATTGTTTCTTTTATCAAAGAGGTTTGAGTGAGTAATGGACGGGTTTAGGGTTGCGGCGGGTAAAAAGTTTCGCCGCTAAATCTGCATCTAAATCTACATGGTAGCGCTTTTTGTTTTTATGGTTTTCAGACGGCCCGTCAGGAGGCTGCCTGTATTTCTTGGCGGAGCTTGTCGAGAAAGCGGCTTTGGCGCACCAAGGCGGCTGCTTCGTCGTGATTCTGCCGTGAAAAAGCGGTGCTCAGTTGCTGTTGCAGTTTTTGCTGCTCTGCGGCAATTTCTCCGTCCAGCTCTGCAAGTACTGCTGTATTGCCGTTGGAGCGGGCTTCTTCTAAAGTTTCGCGCCATTCCATCTGCTGCATCAGAAATTCGGGGGCGAAAGTGGTGTGTTCGGGAGCGTCGGCTTCGATGCCGTGCAGCTGCAGCAGGCAGGCGGCGCGCTCGGTGGGGTTTTTTAAAACGCGGTAGGCTTCGTTTACGGCCGAAGCCATCATCACGGCCTGTTTTTGTTCGAATGCGGAGGCTGCCGCGTATTTGTCGGGGTGGAACCGTGCAGCGAGCGAGCGGTAGGTTTGCTCCAGCATTTCGACATCGATATCGAAAGCGGGTTCCAATTTAAATAAAGCAAAATGTTGGGTCATGAAAACCTTCAATCGAATCAAGCCTGTTTACAAACAGCTGCGGCTTGGTTTACATAACTTAAATTATCCTACAAAGCTGAAATTAAAACAAATGCTTATGCAGGTTTAAAATAGCAGCCCTGTTTGAGGGCGAAAACACCTTTTCGGCCGCTTCGGACAGCGGCAGCCAAGCGTAGGCGGTATGCTCGGAAGGGCTGATTTTTATTGGTGCCTGCCGGTTTATTTCGGCGGAAAATATGTGTTCGGTATTATGCGTAACGCCTGCCGGGTAGCGGTGGCGCCAGTGCGGGTAGATTTCGTACTCAGTGCTTTCGTGCCAGTTGCACAATTGGCCGTCTGAAAGGTAAATTCCTGTTTCTTCGAAAACTTCTCTGACTGCTGCGGCTTCGGGCGTTTCGTTTGGTTCGAGGCTGCCGGTTACGGACTGCCAGAAATTTTTACAATCGGCGCGCTCGATAAGCAGCACGTTACCGTTGCCGTCGTGCAACACCACCAATACGGATACGGGTATTTTGGGCGGTTTGGCCGTCATATCAGTTTCCATCGTCGAATGCCGCATCGGAGCGGGTGTCGGTTTGTGATTTTAAAGAAGCTTTTAAAATGGCGGCATCGCCGGGTGTTTGCGTTTCGTTGAGAATGCGTACTTCGCGTTGTGGAAAAGGAAACTCGATGCCGTGTTTGTTGAAACGCTGCCAAATGCCGAGCAAGATGGCGGAAAACAGGGCGGCAAAACCGTTTTCGGGGTCTTTTACCCAAAAACCGATGCGCAAATCAATGCCGTTGTCGCCGAAGCCGAGAACCACGGCCTTGGGGGCGGGGGAAGTGTCTACGCGTTCCTGCGCGGCGGCAGCCTCTTCAAGCAGGCTTAAGGCTTTAGTCAAGTCGGTATGGTAAGCCACCTGAACATCAAGGCTCTGCCACAACGATTTGCTGGTGTAGGATTCGTTGATAACGGTGGAGGTTATAAAGGTTTCGTTGGGAATCAGCGCTTCGGCACCGGTGGCGCTTTTGAGCACCACGAAGCGCGAGGTGATTTTGGTAACGTAGCCGGTGAAACCGTCCACAGTCAGGCGGTCGCCGGGGCGGATGGAGCGGTCTCCCAAAATAATAAAGCCCGAGATATAGTTGCTGGCCACTTTCTGCAGCCCGAAACCGATGCCTACCCCCAAGGCGCCGCCGAACACCGACAGCACCGTTAAATCTATGCCCACCAAGGGCAGCGCGATAAGGAAAGACAATACAATCATTGCCGTGCTGATGATTTTTGAAAGCACGATGCGCAGGTTGATGTCGAGCCGTTGGCTTGCCATCAGTTTGTTGTTGATAAAGCGCGCCAGCCACAACGCGAATACCATAACGACGGCCACCCATAAGAGGCCGGTGAGCACGGTGTAGAGGTTGAGTCTGACGGTGCCTACGGGCAGTTCCACGGTTTTCATGGCACCGGTGATAACGGCTTCGATGCCGGAAACCCATAATACGAAAACAATCCAAAGTGCGGAGGAGAGGAAACGCTCGAGCCAGTCGGTAATTTTATTGGCGGGCAGGGCCGCGCGGAGCACTGCCAGTGCGAAACGGATGAGTATCATCCAGCGGGCCGCCATGGCCAGCAGTTGCAGCCACAGGGGGTTTTGGCCGGAAAGCTGCCAAAAATAGATGGCGGCAACGGCGGCGGCAAGCATCAAAACCGGCCAAAGGATGCGTTGGCCGATATGGCGGATTGCACCCCAATGCGGGTGTGCGGCCGGCTTTCTGCCTATCCAATAGCCGGACAGCCAGAAAGTCGCCGCAATGATTGCGGCGGCAAGAGCTGCTTCCAACCAGCCCGAGGGGCGGTTGAAGCTGTGTTCCAGCAGTTGTGCGGTAAATTCACGGCGGGCGAACAAACCTGATATGAAATTGGAAATCCCGCTGTTTTCAATCTCTTGCAGGCCGGTATCAGACAAATTCAACATGGTTTCGACAGATGTGCGGTTGTATTTACAATTACGGGTTGGGGATTATAGCCTAAATCAGCCGGCATTTTTCGGCCGGCTCCGGCGGTACCGGGCTTTGAGCGGGCCTTCTGAAAAATCCGCCCGCGGTGCAGGCCGGAATGCCGCACTGCTTAATCGCGTATGTAGATTGTTTCTACATCATAATCATCGTCGCTCCAACCGTCGTCGTCATTGGTTCCGTCGGGTTTTCCCTGCCATTCGGCTTCGCGGCCGAGAGGGGAATCGAAGCCTGCTTCCAAACGCAACACTGAAAGCAGGCGGTACATATCTGCGGGAACCGGAGCTTCAAACGATACGGTTTCGCCCGTAGCCGGATGCTCGAAACTCAAGCGGTAGGCATGCAGGGCTTGGCGGGCCAGGCCTTTCACGGCTTCTTTAACGTTGTCGGAGCAGGTGTGGCGCGGGTTGCCGTAAACGGGGTCGCCCGCCAGCGGGTGGCCGGCTTCGCGCATATGCACGCGTATCTGGTGGGTGCGGCCGGTTTCAAGCGAGCATTCTATATAGCTGTGCGTCAGATAACGCTCCAGCACTTTCACATGGGTAACCGCCGGTTTGCCGCCGAATTTCACCACCGCCATTTTCAGGCGGTTGTGCGGGTCGCGGCCGATTAAGGTGTCGATTTTTCCGTCGAACGGTACGATGCCGTCGGCCACTGCGCGGTAAATGCGTTTGACCGTGCGCGCCTGCAGCTGGCGTACCAAATGGTTTTGCGCGGGCAGCGTTTTGGCTGCTACCATCAGGCCGCTGGTATCCTTATCCAAACGGTGCACGATGCCGGCGCGCGGAATCTGTGCCAGCCCGGGGCAGTGCGCCAGCAGGCCGTTGAGCAGCGTGCCCGTCCAGTTGCCGGCGGCGGGGTGTACCACCAAACCTGCGGGTTTGTTCAGCACAATTACGGAGCCGTCTTCATAAACAACGTCCAAATCCATGGGTTCGGGCGTAAACGCCAAGGTTTCTCCGCTCGGGCGCACCGTTACCGCGATATATTCGCCGCCTATCATTTTGTCTTTGGGTTGGGCCGGCTCTCCGTTTACCGTTACCGCGCCGTCTTTTATCCAAGCGCTCAAGCGGCTGCGCGAATAGTCGGGCAGCAGTTTGGCCAGCACCGCATCGAGCCGCATGCCCGCCAAACCGAGGGGAACGGTTAAATTAATGCAAGTTTCTGTATCGGGGGCTGCCGTAAATTCCAAATCATCGTTATAATCGGCTTCATTTTCAAAGGAAGAGTTCTGCATGAAAAAAATTCTTTTAGTAGTTGCATTGGGTTTGGCTTTGGGCGGCTGTGCCGGCACCAAAGGCACTATTGACAAAGATGCCCAAATCACCCAAGACTGGACGGTTGAAAAACTCTATGCCGAAGCGAACGGCGAGTTGAAGAGCAACAATTATACGCGAGCCGTCAAGTTATACGAAATTCTGGAATCGCGCTTTCCCAACGGCCGTTATGCCCAACAGGCGCAATTGGACACCGCTTACGCTTACTATAAAGACGACGAACCTGAAAAGGCACTGGCCGCCGTCGAGCGTTTCCAGCGCAACCACCCCCAACACCCGAATATGGACTATGCCTTATACCTCAAAGGCTTGGTGCTGTTTAACGAAGACCAGTCGTTTTTAAACAAACTGGCCTCGCAAGACTGGTCTGACCGCGATCCGAAAGCCAACCGCGATGCCTACCAGGCGTTTGCCGAGCTGGTGGAGCGCTATCCCAACAGCAAATACGCGCCCGATGCTACCGAGCGCATGGCAAAACTGGTGGATGCATTGGGTGGCAACGAAATCGCTGTGGCCCGTTATTATATGAAGCGCGGTGCGTATCTGGCCGCTGCCAACCGCGCGCAGAAAATCGTCGAGCGTTATCAAAACACCCGTTTTGTGGAAGAGTCGCTGGCGATTATGGAATCTTCCTACCGCAAAATGAATAAAACGCAATTGGCCGACGATACCCGCCGCATTCTGGCGCAAAACTTCCCCAACAGCCCTTACCTGCAAAAACCGTGGCACGAGAGCACCGGCATTCCGTGGTGGCGCTATTGGCGTTAAAGTTTGATTTAAATAAATAGCTTATAAGGCCGTCTGAAAATGCATTTTTGCATTTTCAGACGGCCTTAGGGTATTTTCTTTCGCAGGAGCCGGTTATGTTACAGCCGCAGCACAGTGCCGTATTCGATTTGCCGTTTTTCCAATTGGCGCAAATCAAGCGTTATTGTCCCGAGCGTTTGGATGAGATTAAAGCGGCACACCGCGCGGCGTGGCTGGTATGGCGGCAGACGGTGGAAGCGGTGGCGGCACGGCTGGGGGCGGAGTTCGCGCCGCCGCATATCGAGCGCTGGTGCAACGGCTGGCAGGTGCGGGCGCATTTTTTTGCCTATTTCAAATACGCGCGTTACCGCGATTCGGCAGTGATTTTCTCGCTCTTGCTCAACCGCCGCCGCTTGGGCGTGAGCCTTGATTGGCACAGCTACCGCGCCGCGCGGTCGGCCGTGCCTCTGGAACAGTACCGGCAATGGCCGCAGGTTTTGGCGGGCGGGGATTTCGACGGTTTTGACATGTGGCGCGACAGCGACGGCGAGTATGCCGATTATCCGACGGTTGCCGAACAGTGTGCGCGGGGCTTGGCTTTGGCCGACGGCGATTTCTTTTGCATCGGCAGCCATATCGAACGCGGCAACATCGGTCAAACAGACAGCGCGGCCTGGCTGGCGGGGCAAATACGCGCCTTGCAGCCGGCCTATGAGGCCTGTTTTGCCGGACAGCAGGCGTAGGGTCTGTTTACAATTAGCGTAACGGCGGTATTTTTGGTCAAAAATCCCCGTCTGCGGCGTTAGGCAGCGTAGCGGGCTTGCGAAGCTAAAATGCCCGCAGGTGTCCAACCTTGCTGCGCTTTTTGCCTCAAAAAACCACTTCATCGGCCAATTGTCAACAGCTCCTAGCCTTCTCTCTTCAGCCTTTCCAATAAATCTTGCGGAGCGACATATTCCAAAGCGTTTCCTGATTTGAACGGCACTAAGAATCTATATTCACCTAGTTTGCTTAAATCGCTGCGGGCAGTATTCAAAGAAACACCATATTGATTGGCAATTTCTTGTGCGGTAAAAATTTTCCCGCTTTCTTCCACTGCTTTTTGTAGAATACCAATTTGCCGTTGGTTTAACTTTCCTATCTTTTTGGTATATTTGGCAATTGCTGCTTTGAACTCCTGCTGGTGTTTCTGCTTGTTAGAAATATAGTTTTCCAAATCGGCGACTGCCCGCTTGATAATGTCGCATTGATAGTAAATGAAATAGGTTAAATCCAAATTATCGGTTTCTGCATATAGATAGGATTTTGCATATTGAGCAGGAGCATTTTTCAGTAGGCGGCTGATGGATATGTATTCAAACAGCCAATAACCGTTTTTGAGCATAAACCAATAAAATAAAGCCCGCGCCGTCCGCCCGTTGCCGTCGCCGAATGGGTGGATATAACCGATCAGGAAATGCAGGATAATGGCTTGCACAACCGGGTGGATAAACGGATTTTCCCCGCCGTCATAAGTGTTGTTGGCAAACGTGCATACCGCTTCCATTAGTTCATAAACCTGTTCGTGCGGAGGCGGTTGATACAGGCTGTTGCCGTCGGCATCGGCAATAAAGATTTCATTATCTTGTCTGAATTGTCCGGGTTCGGCGCGGTTTTCAATGGCATTTCTTGTGGCGGTACGGTGCAAATCCAAAATCATTTCAATGCTTAATGGCGTATTTTTCAAGTCCACCGCTTTTTTCATCAAGTGATAGTTGTTCACTATCATGATTTCGTCTTTGGTTTTGGGTTTGCGTTGTGATTTGAGCATATCCTTGGCCACTTGGCGCGTGGTGGCTGCGCCTTCTAATTGTGCCGATGTAATCGCCTCTTCCATAATCAGAGATTTAAGCAGAAACCTGTTCTGCTCGCTTCTGCCGAAACCGCCCAAGCTCGACGTGCCGATAGTGCTGCCGCAGCTTTTATCAATCAAATGAAGCCGTGCCTGTAAAGAATCGGGAATACAGAATCTGAATTGATGCCCATGCGGAAAATCAATCGGTTTTTGGATTTTTCTGCGGCTTTCCTGCACTGCCCGCCATTTCATCCGTGTATCCTGCGTGTGTATCCTGCGGAATTTATCCCAATGCAGATAAGCTCCGTTCTCATCGGTAACGGAAAATTCGGAATAATCTTTGATTTCAGCAAAAAAATCAGGAATATCCATATCGGGATTGTTTTCAGCAGAGCGGAGCAGCTTGGCGGTTTGTGCCATCTTTTCGGTGAAATGTTGCACATATTCTTGCTGCAAGAGGGCAAATTTCGGAGGACTAGAGATTTTCATAATGAATACCAAGATAACTCAATTTTTTATAATTGAGTTATCTTAGTCACTTTGAAGGAAAATGGAAAGTATTTTAACAAAGTATACGGAAAGTCATTACATTAAAAACCTATCCCACTAGGTACTCCGCCATACGATAATGCCGCAGGCTAGATACAGCATGGCGAGATAGTTCTCGGGCAGTTTCTCCCACTGGACAAGTATTTGCCGGAAACGGTTGAGTCATCCGTACGTCCTTTCCACTACCCAACGTCTCGCTTTGAAACCCTCCCCCTTCTCCAGCTCCTTCTTCTCTTCCCCACGGCTGCGGATGTGTGCGGTATATCCCATCGCTTTAACAAACGCCCTTACTTTGCGGCTGTCATAGCCTTTGTCCATGCACAAACCATGCCCCTCTCCCGCCTCAAGGAGCGGTTTCTCTATCTGTAAGCTTTTCAAGGTCTCTTCCACCAGTCCCGCATCATGGCGGTTCGCCCCGTCAACCGCAACCGATAGGGGGATGCCCGCCGCATCGGTCAACAGACTGCGCTTTACTCCTTGTTTTCCCCGGTCGGTCGGGTTAGCCCCTGTTTTTTTTCGTCGGCAAGCGGGGCTTTGGTTACAGCGCCGTCCATTGATACCCAAGACCGGTCAATCCCCCGTGTTTCTTGGTATTTTTCCAGCCCTTTCTGCCATAGCTTGAGGAAAACGCCCGCCTTGTTCCATTCTTGAAAACGGCGGTGGGCAGAACTTGACGAACAAATTCCGGTGGCGTTGAGGGCATTCCATTGACAGCCCGTGCGCAAAACGAAAAAGATGGCGTTCATTGCGCTTCTGTCGGGTACTCGGGGACGATGGCATCCCAAGGGGTGGGGTCTGCGTGGTGGCAATAAAAGTAAATGAATGTGTCAGCGTGGACGATTTAGCTAAATGCGGAGAAATTTATTACCAAATTTTAGCTAATTTATTAAATAAATCCTTCTCTTATTAAGGAGTGCAAAAGGCCGTCTGAAAGATGATTTTCAGACGGCCTTTGTTTCACCGTTTAAAAGCGGCTCAAATCCAGCCCGCCGCCGGTTTTTTCATCGGCTTTGCGGTAGGCGGGGTGGGTTTCGATTTGCTCAAGGTAGCGGACGATGTTCGGGTAGGCGGCTTTATCCACATAATTCAAGCCCCATTGCAGCGGGAAGGAAAGGGCGAAATCGGCACCGGTGAGCTGCTCGCCGACAATCCATTTTCGGCCTTCCAGCGTGCTTTCCACATGGTTGAAATAGAGCCCGACTTGGGCATCGGTGTAGGCGGCGAATTCGCCCAAATCGCCTTTTTTGGAGACCAGCGCCAGCAGGTTCGCCGAAAACATCGAGGCGGAAACCGCCAGCCAATATACATAGTTAGAATAATCGTCGGTCTGACGGGCGGGGGTGAAGCGGTTTTCGCCGTCGTAGCGGTCGAGCAGGTGCTGGATAATGGCGTTGCCCTCTGCCAGTATCAAACCGCCGTCCTGCAATACGGGCGCTTTGCCGAGCGGATGCTGTGCTTTGAGTTCGTCTGGGGCAAAACCTGTGCCTTCCAAACGGTCGTAGATTTTCAGTTCGTAATCCAAACCGAGGGCTTCCAAAAGCCACACGATGCGGTGCGAGCAGGATTGTTTGAGGTAATGCAGGGTAATCATGGTGTTTCTCCTATAAAAAACGGTTGGTTTTTGCAAAATTTTGCGGAAAAAAGACCGCTTGTAAAAATGCCGTCTGAAAGACATTTTTCAGACGGCTTTATCAATGGTTACAAATCAAACGACTGAATCAGATTCACGTGCAGGCGTACATCGACATTACCGCGTACGGCATTGGAGTACGGGCAGACTTCATGTGCTTTTTGAATCAGCTTTTTCGCCTCTTCCTCGCTCACGCCTTCCACGGTGATGGTGATGTCCAAATCCAGACCGAAGGCACCGTCGGGTTTTTGACCGATACCGACTGCCACGCTGGTGGACGATTTTGTCGGTTTGATGCCCAGAGTCGGGGCGACGTGGTTCATGGCACTGTCGAAACAGGCAGCGTAGCCCATGGCAAACAGCTGCTCGGGGTTGGTGCCTTGTTTGCCTTCGGTATTTTGAAAGCCGACCAAATCAAAGCCGATAGATCCGTCGTCCACGCGGGTGTGGCCGTCGCGTCCGCCGGTGGCGGTGGCTGAAGTGTGATAGAAAATTTTCATGGGTTGCTCCTTAAAGTAGGGTAAAAAGGTTCTATCTGAGCCCAAAGCCCGTCGCTGATGAGCCATTTGTCGGTTGATTTGTTCATAATCGCCTCCCGGGGTGAGATGGGTATTTGCTCATTTGACCATTCCTAATGGGATAGGTTCTAAGTCAGCAGTTTCAAGAATGGAAAATAAAGTAAGCCGTCTGAAAAGTTTCAGACGACCTTGAACGTGAAGCCTAAAGAACGCGTGCATGCAAGACATGCACCCTACGCGCTGATTTTAGGTTTCAGGCAGGCTACGGCTAGCTAAATTTTGTCTTCTGCCGGGTCTATTCTCCAGTAATGTTCTGGATTTCTTGTACATTCAACAGTAGGAAAACGTTCAGTAACTTTGCGTTTTTTTAAATCGCCATTTGGATGATAAAAGTCAATCCATTTGCTTGGTTTATTATAATACTTCATTTCTCCCCCGCATTTTGGGCAATTGCACGGAAAAATTTTTTCTAATGTTAATTTTCCACCTTTACCATTTAAGGCGTAATTGACAAATAAAGGAACTCTAATTTGCTTTTTAGCAATTTGCCGAAGTTTACATACAATTAAGAATGGAGCAGAAAATATCATAAATAAAATAAGATAGAGCCAACTATTTGTTTGAGTAACGCCTTTAAGACTGTCAAGTGCGCCAAAAAATAATGTACCAAAGGGTATTAAACTAAGAATACCAAGCAAAACACTAATCCAAGTTAATGCAGCCAACGTGAAAGGGTTTCTCCATCTAGGTTCAGCTCGATACAATTCTAATTTATCAACATTGGATTGCTTTTTAGCATAATTGTGCTGATGAACTGTATTATATTGATCTCCTTTTATATATTGATCTCCAATTTGTGTTGAACCATTAAAAGTTGCATCTTTAAAATTATTTTCTTGTTTCATTATATTTTTCTCCAAATTCAAGAATTAATTAAAACATAACTGTATTAAGTTATAAAATTTTTTGTAAATACTTCCCCGTATAACTCCCCTTAACCTTCACCACTTCCTCAGGGCTACCCTCTGCAATAATCCGCCCGCCGCCGTCGCCGCCTTCCGGCCCCAAGTCCACAATATAATCCGCCGTTTTAATCACATCCAGATTATGCTCAATAATCACAATCGAGTTGCCTTTGCCTTTCAGACGGCCTATTACCTCTAATAACAAGGCAATATCGGCGAAGTGCAAACCCGTGGTCGGTTCGTCGAGAATATATAAGGTGCGGCCGGTGTCGCGTTTGGAGAGTTCCAAAGCGAGTTTGACGCGTTGGGCTTCGCCGCCGGAGAGGGTGGTGGCGGATTGGCCGAGGCGGATGTAGCCCAAACCCACGTCCATCAGGGTTTGCAGTTTTCGGGATACGGTGGGCACGGCGTCGAAGAATTGGCGGGCTTCTTCTACGGTCATGTCCAGCACTTGGCTGATGTTTTTGCCTTTGTATTGCACTTCCAGCGTTTCGCGGTTGTAGCGTTTGCCGTGGCAGACTTCGCAGGGGACGTAAACGTCGGGCAGGAAGTGCATTTCCACTTTAATCACGCCGTCGCCTTGGCAGGCTTCGCAGCGGCCGCCTTTGACGTTAAACGAGAAGCGGCCGACGTTGTAGCCGCGTTCGCGCGAAAGGGGGACGCCGGCGAAGAGTTCGCGGATGGGGGTGAACAGCCCCGTATAAGTGGCGGGGTTGGAGCGCGGGGTGCGGCCGATGGGGGATTGGTCTACGTTAATCACTTTGTCGAGGTGTTCGAGGCCTGTGATGTCGTCATAGGGGGCAGGTTCTTCGTGGGCGCGGTTGAGTTCGCGGGCGGTGATTTTCGCTAATGTGTCGTTAATCAGGGTGGATTTGCCGCTGCCTGAAACGCCTGTGATGCAGGTGATTAAGCCGAGCGGGAGTTTGAGGGTTACGTTTTTGAGGTTGTTGCCGCGCGCGCCTTTGAGCACCAGCATTCTTTCGGGGTTGACCGGTGTTCTTTCAGACGGCACTTCGATTTTTTTCTTGCCGCTTAAATATTGGCCGGTAACGGAATCGGCGCATTCGGCCACTTGTTTGGGCGTGCCCGCCACCAGCACGGTGCCGCCGTGTTCGCCTGCGCCCGGGCCCATGTCCACCACGAAATCGGCTTCGCGTATCGCGTCTTCGTCGTGTTCCACCACAATCACGCTGTTGCCCAAATCGCGCAGGCGTTTGAGGGTGGCCAATAGGCGGTCGTTGTCGCGCTGGTGCAGGCCGATGGAGGGTTCGTCTAAAACGTACATCACGCCGGTGAGGCCGCTGCCGATTTGGCTGGCCAGGCGGATGCGCTGGGCTTCGCCGCCCGAAAGGGTTTCGGCGGAACGGGACAAGTTGAGGTAATCGAGGCCGACATTAATCAGAAAGCCCAAACGTTCGGTGATTTCTTTGAGGATTTTTTCGGCGATTTGTTTTTTGTTGCCGTCCAAATCGAGTTTTTCAAAGAATTCATGGGTTTTGGTGAGCGGCCAGGCGGAAATTTCGTGCAACGCTTGTTTGCCCACGTAAACATAGCGGGCTTCTTTGCGCAGGCGCGCGCCGCCGCAGCTGGGGCAGGCTTTGTGGCTTTGGTATTGCAGCAGCTCTTCGCGCACGGTGTTGGAATCGGTTTCGCGGAAGCGGCGTTCGAGGTTGGGGATGATGCCCTCGAAAGCGTGGCTGCGGTTGAAGGTGGTGCCTTTTTCGGAAAGGTAGCGGAAATCGATGATTTCTTTGCCCGAGCCGTGCAGCACCGTTTTTTTCACTTTTTCAGGCAGCTTTTCAAACGGCGTGTCCACGTCAAAATCATAATGCGCGGCCAGCGACTGAATCATTTGGAAATAAAACTGGTTGCGTTTGTCCCAACCTTTGATTGCACCCGCCGCCAATGATAACTCGGGGTGCATCACCACGCGATCGGGGTCGAAAAAGTTCATATTTCCCAAGCCGTCGCAGGTGGGGCAGGCGCCGACGGGGTTGTTGAAGGAAAACAGGCGCGGCTCCAGTTCGGGCAGGCTGTATGAGCAGACGGGGCAGGCGAAGCGGGCGGAAAACCAGTGTTCTTCGCCGCTGTCCATTTCCAAAGCCAGCGCGCGTTCGCCGCCGTGGCGCAGCGCGGTTTCAAAACTTTCGGCCAGCCGCTGCTTGATGTCGGCCTTCACCTTCACGCGGTCGATGACCACGTCGATATTGTGCTTGATGTTCTTTTCGAGCTTGGGCACTTCGTCGAGCTGGTAAACCTCGCCGTCCACGCGCACGCGGGCGAACCCCTGCGCCTGCAAATCGTGAAAAAATTCGACAAATTCTCCTTTGCGTTCGCGCACGGCGGGGGCAAGTATCATCACGCGCGTGTCTTCAGGCAGCCCCAAAACATGATCCACCATCTGTGAAACGGTCTGGCTGGCCAGCGGCAGGTTGTGTTCGGGGCAGTAAGGCGTGCCGACGCGGGCATACAAGAGGCGCAGGTAGTCGTGGATTTCGGTTACCGTGCCCACGGTGGAGCGCGGGTTGTGGCTGGTGGATTTCTGCTCAATCGAAATCGCCGGCGACAAGCCTTCAATCAAATCGACATCGGGTTTGTCCATCATCTGTAAAAACTGGCGCGCATAGGCTGAAAGGCTTTCCACATAGCGTCGCTGGCCTTCGGCATAGAGGGTGTCGAACGCCAGCGAAGACTTGCCGCTGCCCGACAAACCCGTTACCACCACGAGCTGATGGCGCGGAATGTCGAGGTCGATGTTTTTCAAATTGTGGGTGCGTGCGCCGCGGATGCGGATGGTGTCGTTGTTGCTCATGTCTGCTTGAGGCCGTCTGAAAAATGAAACCGCGTATTGTAGCATTTTTCAAAGAAAACCGCGGGGTTAGGTAAAGGGAAAGGCCGTCTGAAAAGTTGTTTTTCAGATGGCCTGCTGTTGAGAAAGTTAGATGGACAGGTTTTTTTTAATCCGCTGTTAAAAGTAACCCTGTTTTTTGCGCTCTTCCATCGCCGTTTCAGAAACGCGGTCGTCCATGCGGGTGGCGCTGCGTTCGGAGATGACGGCGGCGGCGGTTTCGGCGATGATTTCTGCGGCGGTTCCGGCGGTGCTGGCCACAGGGCAGGTGCACGAAATATCGCCGACGGTGCGGAAGCGCACGCTGCGCACTTCGGATATTTCACCTTCGCGCTTGGGCGTGAGCGGGGTAACGGGCACCAACAGGCCGCCGCGTTCGACGACTTCACGCTCATGGGCGTAGTAAATCGGCGGCAGCGCGAGGTTTTCGCGGGCGATGTATTGCCAGATGTCGAGTTCGGTCCAGTTGGAAATCGGAAACACGCGCATGTTTTCGCCGGGAAACAGGCGGGTGTTGTAGAGGCTCCAGAGTTCGGGGCGCTGATTTTTCGGATCCCATTGGCCGAATTCGTCGCGGAACGAGAATATGCGTTCTTTGGCGCGGGCTTTTTCTTCGTCGCGCCGCGCGCCGCCCATCAGCGCGTCGAAGCCTTGTTCTTCTATGGTTTCCACCAGTGTAACGGCTTGGGCGGCGTTGCGCGAATCGGTTTCGCGGCGCAGCACCACCGTGCCGCGTTTGATTGAATCTTCAACACGGCCCACCACCAATTGCACGCCGGTACGCGCCACGGTTTGGTCGCGGAATTCAATCACTTCGGGGTAGTTGTGGCCGGTGTCGACGTGCAGCAGCTTGAACGGCAGTTTCAGCGGCCGGCCTTTGATTCGGAAGGCTTTTACCGCCAGCGAGAGCAGCACCACAGAATCTTTGCCGCCCGAAAACAGCAGCGCGGGGTTTTTGGCTTCGGCGATTACTTCGCGGATGATGTAAATGGATTCGGCTTCCAGCCAGTCGAGGTGGCGGTTTTGGACAGACATGTTTTTCTCTTTGTGCGGAAACGGATTTTCAGGCGCCACTTTAGTCAGGCCGTCTGAAAAAGGGAAAGAACGGTTGGTTTTAACAAAATGCGTTTCCGTTATATCGGCACCTGTTGTGATTTTGATTGCAACTGCATGAAAAAAACGGTGTTTTATTTGCAGCGGCAGCAACCTGATATAACAAAAATATCTTAAATTAAAACCAACCGTTCTTTCCCTTTTTCAGACGGCCTGATTTAAAGTTGGACAGCTTAAAAACGCTGCCCGCTTTTTTGCAGCGGCACCGACAAAACCACCGCCATAAAAAAGGAAACCTTGCATGAGCCAAGCCAATCCGCTGCCGCCCGAACTGTTTGCCCGGTTAGACGCGCTTTCGCCCACCCAGTTGGCGTGGCTGTCGGGTTATTGTTGGGCGCAAAGCCGGCAGGGCAACGCCGCTCAGACGGCCTTTGCCGATCCGGCCGAAGCTGCCGCCGCACCTGCCGCCGCGCCGCGCCGCGTTACCGTGCTGTCGGCCTCGCAAACCGGCAACGCCCGCCGCGTGGCCGCCGATCTGCTGGTGAGGCTCGAGTCGGCAGGCATAAACGCGCGTTTGGTGGCGGCGGCCGATTTCAAGAGCAAAACGCTGCCCGAAGAAGATATTGTTTTAATGGTAACGTCCACCCAGGGCGAGGGCGAGCCGCCCGAAGAAGCCGTGCCGCTCTACAAGCTGCTGTTCGGCAAAAAAGCCCCCGACCTGAGCAAACTGAGCTTTGCCGTGTTGGGGCTGGGCGATTCTTCTTATCCGAAGTTCTGCCAGGCCGGCAAAGATTTCGACGGCAGGCTGTCCGAGCTGGGCGCCACCCGTTTGAGCGCGCTTGGCGAATGCGATCTGGATTTTCAGGCCGCCGCGGCTGCGTGGATTGAAACCACCGCCGCCAAAGTGGCCGAACTGTGTTCGCAGGCCGCGCCGGTTTCAGACGGCCTCAAAGCCGCCGCCGCGCCGGCCGCACAGCTTTACAGCAAAGAGCAGCCTTTCACCGCCACGCTTTCCGTGCGCCAGAAAATTACCGCCCGCAATGCCGAAAAAGATGTGGAACACATCGAAATCGACTTAACCGGCTCCGGCATCCGCTACCAAACCGGCGACGCGCTGGGCATCTGGCCGCTCAACGCACCGGGGCTGGTGGCGGAGATTCTGGCTTTAAACGGCTTGAACGGCAGCGAAACCGTAGTGCTGGCCGACGGCAGCGAAACCGATATTCGGACGGCCTTGACCGAACACGCCGACATCACCCGAAACACCCCCGCATTCGTGCAGCAGTATGCCGTTTTGAGCGGCAGCGAAGAATTGCAGCGCACGGTTGAAAACCCCGAAGCGCTCGATACCTATCTTGCCGCCACGCCGCCCGTGGGCGTGTTGGCCGCGTTTACGCACCCGCTCGACGCGCAAACCTTGTTCGGCCTGTTCCGCGCGCAAACCCCGCGCCTGTATTCCATCGCCTCGGCGCAAGACGAAGTGGGCGACGAAGTGCACCTCACCGTGGGCATGGTGCGCTACGAACACCACGGCAATACCTACACCGGCGCCGCCTCGGGCTTTATCGGCGAAGAGCTTGAAGAAGGCGGCAGCGTGCGCGTGTTTGTCGAACCCAACCCGCATTTCCGCCTGCCCGAAAACGGCGACACGCCCGTGATTATGATAGGCGCGGGAACCGGCATCGCCCCGTTCCGCGCCTTTATGCAGCAGCGCGAAGCCGACGGCAGCGGCGGCAAAAACTGGCTGGTGTTCGGCAACCGGCGCTTTACCGACGATTTCCTTTATCAGGCCGAATGGCTGCAATACCGCAAATCCGGCCTGCTCACCCGCGCTGATCTGGCGTGGAGCAGGCAGGGCAAAGAAAAAGTGTATGTGCAGCACAAGCTGGCCGAAAACGCCGCCGAAGTGTGGGCCTGGCTGCAACAGGGCGCGCATATTTATGTGTGCGGCGACGCCGCCCGCATGGCGCGCGACGTGGAAAACACACTCTTGGACATTATCGCCGCGCAAGGCAAACTCAGCCGCGACGATGCCGAAGATTATCTGAACGGTTTGCGCGAAGAGAAACGCTACCAGCGCGATGTTTACTGACCGCAGCACGGTGTTTCAGACGGCCTTGAAAAAGGTTTCGGGCCGTCTGAAATGCCTGACCGCCGTTGTGTCCGGGCTTGACCCGAGTATCTGTTATTTCTGTTGAAACAAAAATATGCCCGGGTTGAGTATGGGCATGATGCAAGTGTTTTAAGGTATCGAAAAAAATTCTGCAAAGATAACAGGCCGTCTGAAAAAGTTTTTCAGACGGCCTGTTATTTTGTATTGCAGCTAACAATAATTGATTTGCCGAGACCTTTGCCACCCCCCCCCATCTGCGGCGCATTTCTGCGTTGTGTGCTGCCTGCCCGCTTGCCTATCGTGTGATATGTCTGCGCCCGCTGCGCTGCTACGCCTTAAACTGCATCCACATCCGGGGGCAAAGGTCTCTTGCCATATCAACTTACAACGCCGCCAGCACGGCATCGCCCATTTCGGAGCAGGAAACCGGACGCATGCCTTCTTCGCAGATGTCGGCGGTGCGGCAGCCTTGTTCCAACACTTTCTGCACGGCCTGTTCGATTTGCTGCGCGCGTGCTTCGTCGTTCAGGCTGTAGCGCACCAGCATGGCGAGCGACAGAATCGTGGCCAGCGGGTTGGCTTTGTTTTGGCCGGCGATGTCGGGCGCGGAGCCGTGCGAAGGTTCGTATAAGCCTTTGCCGGTTTCGTTCAGCGAGGCCGAGGGCAGCATACCGATGGAGCCGGTGAGCATCGAGGCTTGGTCGGAAAGGATGTCGCCGAAGATATTGCCGGTGGCGATCACGTCGAACTGTTTGGGCGCGCGCACGAGCTGCATGGCGGCGTTGTCGACATACATATGGCTCAGTTCCACATCGGGGTAGTCTTTGGCGGTTTGGTTGAAAATCTCTTTCCACAACTCGGTGGTTTCCAGCACGTTGGCTTTATCCACCGAACACAGTTTCTTGCCGCGTTTCTGCGCGGCTTCAAAGGCCACTTTGGCGATGCGGCGGATTTCGCCCTCGCTGTATTTCATGGTGTTGAAACCTTCGCGCTCGCCGTTTTCCAGCGTGCGGATGCCGCGCGGCTCGCCGAAATAAATGTCGCCGGTGAGTTCGCGCACAATCAGAATATCCAAACCGGCCACCACTTCGGGCTTCAGGGTGGAGGCGTTGGCCAGCTCTTTATAAAGAATGGCGGGGCGCAGGTTGGCAAACAGGTTCAGGTCTTTGCGGATGGCCAACAGGCCGCGCTCGGGGCGCAGCGGCCGGTCGAGGTTGTCGTATTGCGGGCCGCCCACCGCGCCCAGCAGCACCGCATCGGCGGCGCGGCACAGGTTTTGGGTGAATTCGGGATAGGGGTGGCCGTATTCGTCGTAGCCTGCGCCGCCGATGGGGGCGTATTGGTATTGCACGTCGAGGCCGTCTGAAATCAGTTTGTCCAACACGCGCACGGCTTGGGCGGTGATTTCGGGGCCGATGCCGTCGCCGGGCAGAATGGCGATTTGTTTGCTCATTTCGGGTTTCCTTTGTCGATAGGTTGGCTGAACGGGCCTGATTGTACCGTTTTTCATTAAGAAAATGTTGCTGCCGGCAAGGTTTTTCAGACGGCCTCTGAGCCGATAAATCCTCATGCCGTCTGAAAAACATTATGAGGCCTTTGCAAAACCGTCAGATGTGGATGCAGTTCAAGGCGTAGCAGCGCAGCGAGCGCAGACATAACATGAAGTTAGGCAAGCGAGCGAGTAGTACCCTAAAGGGCATAAACGCACAACGCAGAAATGCGCCGCAGATGGCGGTTTTGCAAAGGTCTCATTATAATGCCGTCTATGAAACAGATTACCTCCGCCAGCAACGGACAGCTCAAACATGCGGCAAAACTGCTCTCCCACGGTAAAACCCGCCGCGAACACGGCCAAACCGTGCTTGAAGGCGTGCACCTTTTACAGGTTTATTTGCAGGCGGGCGGTGAACCGCTTCAGGTTTATGTGCCCGAAAACAAACGGCATCTGCACGAAGTGGCGGCTTTGCTGGCGCAGCTGCCCGAAAACCGGATTACGCTGGCATCGGCGGGCGTGCTCTCGAAAATCAGCGGCCTTGCCGAAGCCGAGGAAGTGCTGGCGTTAATCGAAATTCCCGTATCCGGCGCATTGCCGCAGCAGGGCGACTGCGTGGTGCTCGACCGCGTGCAAGACCCGGGCAACGTCGGCACCATCATGCGCAGCGCGGCGGCAGCGGGCGTGCAGCAGCTGGTTTTGGGCAGAGACTGCGCCGATGTGTGGTCGCCGAAAGTTTTGCGCGCCGGCATGGGGGCGCACTTTCTGCTGAATGTGTTTGACCGCGCCGATTTGGCGCAATGGTGCGCGGGCTACGGCGGCAACGTTTGGGCAACCGCTTTATCCGAAACAAACGAGCGCAACCTTTACCGCATGGATTTAACCCGCCCCGCCGCCTGGGTATTCGGCAACGAAGGCAGCGGCGTGGATGCGGAACTGCTGGCGCGCGTAACCGGCTGCGTGAAAATACCCATGGCAGGGCAAACCGAATCGCTCAACGTGGCGATGGCGGCAACGGTGTGTTTGTTTGAGCAGATGCGCCAGCGGCTTTAGTTATATTTTTCAGACGGCCTGTTACCTAAAAAGGCCGTCTGAACCGAATCATCCATAAGGAACACTCAATAATGTTTGACGAATCTTCACAACAACGGCTCGCGCAGCTGCTCGATTCCAAAGCGGAAACCGGCGCCACCATGCGCTGCGACGAAGTGCAGGCGTATATGCTGGCGCTGTTAACCGGCCCCGACGAGCTGAACACCGGCGAATGGCTGCCCGAAGTAACGGGCGGCGAACACCTGTTTACCCCGGCCGAAGAGCAGGAAATCGAATCGCTGGTGCTGGAGATGGTGCTCGATATGCGCATGAAGCTCGACGGCAGAATGCTGCCCGACTTATGGCTGTATGACGACGAAGCGGGCAACCCCGATTTCCACACCTGGTGCAACGCTTATCTGTATGCGCTCGACGTGGTGCCTACCGACTGGTTCGAGGCCGCCAACGACGAAGAATTCGAAGATTTGTTCTACCCCATCATGGCGCTGGGCGGTATTTACGACGAAGACGAAAACGGCGAAATGGTGCTGCACCTCACCAACCGCGAGTTAACCCAGCTCGAATCCGAGCTGCCCCATGTGCTGCTGGATATTTATTACTATTGGCAGAGCGTGAAAAACAAACCGCAAACCGTGCGCCGCGAAGGTGCCAAAATAGGCCGTAACGACCCCTGCCCGTGCGGCAGCGGTAAAAAATACAAAACCTGCTGCGGCCAAGAGCGGTAAATATCAGGCCGAGACTTTTGCAAAAATCCGTTTTAACGCTGAATTTATTTATATTTCGTCATGCTCGGGCTTGACCCGAGTATGACGCAAGTGTTTTAAGGTGCCGGAAAGAATTTTGCAAAGGCCTCAGGCCGTCTGAAAACATTTCAGACGGCCTCAACCCACCACCAAGCGGACTTTCATTAATGAACCGATTCGATTTAAACGCCGCCATCGGCATCAACCGCAGCGATGCCCCGTTTTTCCAAGCCGAATGGCCGGCGCCCGCCAATGTGAAAACCCTGATCACTACCCGCAACGGCGGCGTAAGCGAAGGCATATACCGCAGCCTGAACGTGGGCGCGCATGTGGGCGACAACCCTAGTCATGTGCAGAAAAACCGCGAAACAGTCGGGCGGCAAACCGGCGTGCCGGTGGTGTATCTCAACCAAATCCACAGCACTGTTGTGGTCAATGCCGCCGACCATATCGGCGGCACACCGCCCGATGCCGATGCCTCGTTCGACACCACCGGCACCGCCGCCTGCGCCAGCATGACCGCCGACTGCCTGCCCGTGCTGTTTTGCGACCGCGCAGGCACGGTGGTGGCCGCCGCACACGCAGGCTGGCGCGGCCTGGCAGGCGGCGTGCTGCAAAACACCATTGCCGCCATGAACGTGCCGCCCGTTGAAATCATGGCCTATCTCGGCCCCGCCATCGGCCCCGAAGCCTTCGAAGTAGGGCAGGATGTTTACGATGCCTTCTGCGCGAAAAACCCCGCTGCCCCTCAGGCCTTCGAACCGATAGGAGGCGGCAAATACCTGGCCGACATTTACCGTCTCGCCCGCTTAGTGCTGCAAAACGAAGGCGTGGGTATGATTTACGGCGGCAACCGCTGTACCGTGCTGGAGCGCGACACCTTTTTCTCTTACCGCCGCGACGGCCAAACCGGCCGCATGGTCAGCGTAATCTGGCTGGAAAAACAGTAGTTTTAAAAGCGCGGCCGATAAGCGCGGATATTTCAATAACAGGCCGTCTGAAAAAATTGCCCGCTTTCAGACGGCCTGAATTTTTGCAAAGATTTCCTCCCTGCGGTTTAACGCGAAAAGCCGCCGAATGCTTGCCGAAAACGCAGGTATTGGGGTATGGTGTCGCTTTCTTTATCCAACCGACTGCCGAAACATCATGAAAGCCAGCCGATTTTTCATTTCCACCTTAAAAGAAGCACCCGCAGAAGCCGTGCTGCCCAGCCATAAGTTAATGATACGCGCCGGCCTGATTAAAGCCGCCGCTTCGGGTTTGTACACCTGGATGCCGATGGGCCTGCGCGTTTTGCGCAAAGTGGAAAACATCGTGCGCGAAGAAATGAACCGTGCCGGCAGCGTAGAATTGCTGATGCCCGTGGTGCAGCCCGCCGAACTGTGGCAGGAATCCGGCCGCTGGGAGTTTTACGGTAAAGAATTGCTGCGCATCAAAGACCGACACGGGCGCGATTTCTGCATGGGGCCGACCTGCGAAGAAGTGATTACCGACATCGTGCGCAAAGAAATCACCAGCTATAAGCAGCTGCCGAAAAACTTCTACCATATCCAGACCAAATTCCGCGACGAAGTCCGCCCCCGTTTCGGCGTGATGCGCGCGCGCGAGTTCGTGATGAAGGATGCCTATTCGTTCCACGCCGATTACGAATCGCTGGTGCGCGACGGCTATCAACCCATGTATGAAGCCTATTGCCGCATTTTCGACCGTTTGGGCCTGAACTACCGCCCCGTCGCCGCCGACACCGGCAGCATCGGCGGCACCGGTTCGCACGAATTCCAAGTGCTGGCCGACAGCGGCGAAGACGTGATTGCCTACAGTGACGCTTCCGATTACGCCGCCAACGTCGAACTGGCACAAACCCTGCCGCAGGCCGGCGAACGCGCCGCCGCCGCAGAAGCACTCACCAAAGTGCACACGCCCAACGTGAAAACCATCGCCGCTTTGGTTGAATTTTTGAATATCCCCATTGAGCGTACGCTGAAATCCATCGTGGTGGAGGGCGAAGAAGAAGGCGGAATCGTGCTGCTGCTGTTGCGCGGCGATCATGAGTTCAACGACATCAAAGCCGAAAAGCTGCCCGCCGTGAAATCCCCGTTAACCATGGCATCGCCCGAAGCCGTTCAGACGGCCTTCGGCGCCAACGGCGGCTCGCTCGGCCCGGTGGGTTTCATAGGCAAAGTCTATGCCGACTACGCCTGCGAAAAACTCGCCGACACCGTTATCGGCGCCAATGAAGACGACTACCACTACACCGGTTTCAACTTCGGCCGCGACTGCCCCGAGCCGGAATTCGTCGATTTGCGCAACGTGGTGGAGGGCGATCCCAGCCCCTGCGGGCAAGGCCGTCTGAAACTGGCGCACGGCATCGAAGTAGGGCATGTATTCCAACTGCGCGATAAATACTCCCAAGCCATGAACGCATCCTTCCTCGACAACAACGGCAAAGCGCAAATCATGGAAATGGGCTGCTACGGCATCGGTATCACCCGCATCGTGGCCGCCGCCATCGAGCAGAACAATGATGAGCGCGGCATTATCTGGACCGACGCGATGGCGCCGTTCCAAGCCGTTATTGTGCCGATGAACTATAAAAAATCCGACGCGGTGAAAGAAGCTGCCGACAAGATTTATGCGGAACTCTTAAGCGCAGGCGTGGACGTGCTGCTCGACGACCGCGACGAGCGCGCCGGCGTATTGCTCAACGATTCGGAACTGCTCGGCATTCCCCACCGTATCGTTATCGGCGACCGCGGCCTGAAGGAAGGCATGGTCGAATACGCCCGCCGGACCGGCGGCGAAACGCAAAGCGTAGCGGTGGAAGAAGCTGCCGCCAAAGTGTTAGCCGCGCTGAACGCCTGATAACGCCGCCGCTGCGTTAATTGCCGACAGACCCCGGGTCGGGCCGTCTGAAATTGAACTGCCTCCGAATCTCGGATAATCTAAAAATCTGTTTCAGATAGTCTTTTCCGGCATGCCGGCGGTAAACACGCGTGTATGTGTTTGGTTTTCATGGACTCTGCCAGTGGATTTTGAAGTGGCGGTGCCACACAGGCGGATTATCCGACGGCAGGTGCGCGCACGAGACTTGGAGGTGCTCTGCGGTGCACTGTGATAATGGAGTACGGCCCGGTATTTGAAGTATGGGGTAACCACCCCTAGATGCGGATGCAGTTCAAGGCGTAGCAGCGCGGCGGGCAGACATAACATGGAGTTAGGCAGGCGGGTGAGCAGCGCACAACGCAGAAATGCGCCGCAGATAGGTTTTTTGTAAAGGCCTCGGGGTATATTGGAACATAAAAAACTGCACCTTTCTAAGCCGGGGTGTCCAACTTTTTGGGTGCAGTTTAATTTTTTTGTGTGTTGTTTTCAGACGGCCTGTTCCGCACTTAAGCGGTTAACCCGTTATTCCCCGGCGGGAGTCGCTGCTTGCGCAGGGGCTTCCAGCAAGGCTTTGATAGACAGGCGCACGCGGCCGCGGTCGTCAACTTCCACCGCTTTCACGTTTACCGTTTGGCCCACTTGCAGATAGTCGCTCACGTTGCGCACGCGCTCGTGGGCGATTTGGCTGATGTGCACCAAGCCGTCTTTACCGGGAATCACCGAAACGATGGCGCCGACGTTGTTGTCGAGCAGTTTCAGCACCGTGCCGGTGTAAACCTTGCCCACTTCCACTTCGGCAGTGATTTCTTCGATGCGTTTCTTCGCCGCTTCGCCCGCTTCGGCGGTGGTGGCGGCGATGGTTACGGTGCCGTCGTCGGCGATGTTGATCTCGGTGCCGGTTTCGGCGGTAATGCCGCGGATGGTTTCGCCGCCCTTACCGATAACATCACGGATTTTGTCTTGGTGGATTTTCATGGTAAACAAGCGCGGGGCGTGGGCCGACAGCTCTTGCGGGCCGTCAACCGCTTCTTTCATCTGCGCCAGGATGTGCATACGCGCTTCTTTGGCCTGTTCCAAAGCAATCTGCATGATTTCTTTGGTGATACCCTGGATTTTGATGTCCATTTGCAGCGCGGTTACGCCGTTGGTGGTACCGGCCACTTTGAAATCCATGTCGCCCAAGTGGTCTTCGTCGCCCAAAATGTCGGTTAATACGGCGAACTTGTTGTTTTCGAGAATCAGACCCATGGCGATACCGGCAACGTGTGCTTTCAGCGGCACGCCGGCCGAAAGCAGGCTCAGGCAGCCGCCGCACACGGAAGCCATGGAAGAGGAACCGTTAGACTCGGTGATTTCGGAAACCACGCGCATGGTGTAGCTGAACTCTTCGGGAGAAGGCAGCACGGCCACCAACGCGCGTTTGGCCAAACGGCCGTGGCCGATTTCGCGGCGTTTGGGCGCGCCCATGCGGCCGACTTCCCCGGTGGAATACGGCGGGAAGTTGTAGTGCAGCATAAAACGGTCGGTGTATTCGCCGCTCAGGGCATCGATGATTTGCTCGTCGCGCGAGGTACCCAAAGTGGCAACGGCCAGCGCCTGGGTTTCGCCGCGGGTAAACAGGGCGGAGCCGTGGGTGCGCGGCAACACGCCGGTTTGGATGTTGATGGGGCGCACGGTGCGGGTGTCGCGGCCGTCGATGCGCGGCTGGCCGTCGAGAATCTGGCCGCGGACCACGTCGGCTTCCAGCTGTTTGAAGATGCCTTTGATTTGGTTGGCGCGCAAAGTGTCGGTTTCTTCGGTAACCAGCGCGTCTTTTACTGCCGCCCATGCTTCGTCGAGTTTGGCCGAACGGGCTTGTTTCTGGCGGATTTTGAATGCTTCGGAAATGGTGGCGCCGGCGATTTCGCGGATTTTTTCCACCAGCGCGGTATCGGTTTCGGGAGCCTGCCAATCCCACACTTCGGGGTTCACTTCGTCGGCCAGCTCGTTGATGGCGTTAATCACCGCCTGCATCTGCTCATGGCCGTACACCACCGCGCCCAGCATCACGTGCTCGGGCAGTTCGCGCGCTTCCGATTCCACCATCAGCACGGCTTTCTGCGTGCCGGCCACCACCAGATCCATTTGCGAACGGGCAAGCTGGGCTTTGGTGGGGTTGAGCACATAAACGTTGTTCACATAACCTACGCGGGCGGCGCCGATGGGGCCGGCAAACGGCACGCCGCTCAACACGAGCGCGGCGGATGCGCCGATCATGGCGGGGATGTCGGAATCGATTTCGGGGTCGACGGAAACCACCATCGCCACCACTTGGATATCGTGGTAGAAGCCTTCGGGGAACAGCGGGCGGATGGGGCGGTCGATCAGGCGGCTGGTGAGGATTTCTTTTTCGCTCTGTTTGCCTTCGCGTTTGAAGAAACCGCCGGGGATTTTGCCTGCGGCGTAGGTGCGCTCGAGATAATCTACGGTGAGGGGGAAGAAATCCTGGCCTTCTTTAACGTCTTTGTTGGCGGTAACGGCCACCAGCACGACGGTGTCGCCCATCGATACTTTTACCGCTGCTGCGGCCTGGCGGGCGATTTCGCCGGTTTCGATGGTTACGGTTTGCCCGCCGTATTGGAAGGTTTTAACGTGTTTGTTAAACATTCTATGCCTTTCGGTTAGGGCCTCCGCCGCTAAAACACTAATGATGCACACATCTTATATGTGCATGGTTAGGGTTTCAGGCGGGCTTTGGCCGGGTTGGTTATAAAATTTTTTCAGACGGCCTGCCGGCGCCGTCTGAAAAAAGTGATTATAACGTTAAAAGGCTCGGAATCCAAACAGTATAAAGAATATGCAAGATACGCCGCCGCATTTTCAGGCAGCGGGAAATTTTTGCGAAACGCATAAAAGCCCTGCATGGTTTGCAGGGCTTTTTAAAAACGGTGCCTGACGGATTTTGGCAAACTGGCACGCCCACGGGGATTCGAACCCCGGTTGCCGCCGTGAAAGGGCAGTGTCCTAGGCCTCTAGACGATGGGCGCGTAACCGAAGCGCGCACTATACCGATGCCGTTTGCGCTTGTCAATCGGGCAGGCCGGCGCAGCCTTTCAGACGGCCTTTGCCTGCTGTATAATGCGGCGGTTTCACTTCAGAGAAATGCCATGTGGTTCAAACAAATCAGTTTTTATCCTTTAAACAAAAGCAAACTGCCCGAGCTTGAAACGCTGGCGGGCAAACTTGCCGAAGCACAGTTCGCCCCCTGCTCGGGTTTGGACTGGTTCAGTGAGGGCTTTGCCGCGCCGGTGCCGTTTTCGCCCGAAACGGTGTTCCCCGCCGATTATACTTGGCGCGTGGCGCTGAAAAAAGAAGAAAAAGTGCTGCCTGCCGGCGTTATCCGCGATATTCTGGAAGAGCGCGTGGCTGAGATTCAAAACGCCGAAGCGCGTAATGTGGGCCGTAAAGAAAAACAGGAATTAAAAGAACAGATTACCGATGATTTGCTGCCGCGTGCCTTTACCCGCAGCAGCCGCACGCAGGCCGTTTTCGACACCAAACACGGCTATCTGTTTGTGAACAATGCTTCCGCAACCAAAGCCGAAGGCATGCTCACCAAGCTGCGCGAAGCGCTGGGCGGTTTGGAGGCGGTTCTGCCCAACACCAAACAGTCGCCGGGCAGCCTGATGACAAGCTGGCTGTTGCAGGGTGCAGCCGAGGGCGGTTTCGAGCTGGACAGCGACTGCGAGCTGAAAGGCACGGGCGATGTGGCGCCGGTGGTGAAAGTATCGAAGCAGGATTTAACCGCCGACGAAGTGATCCAACACGTTAAAAACGGCAAAACCGTTACCCAACTGGGTTTGGTGTGGCGCGAACAGATTGCGTTCGTGCTCACGCAGGATTTCACGCTCAAGCGAATCCAGTATCTCGACGTGTTGCAGGAAGAAGCCGAAGGCCACGGCGACGATGCGGCCAGCCTGGCTTTTGCCTCGCAGATTCTGATGACCGAATCGTTAAGTACCATGCTGGAAGAGCTGGCAGGCTATTTGGGCGGCTGGCAGGAATAAAACGAGGCCGTCTGAAAAACCGCACGTTTAACGGTAGAATACGTTTTCAGACGGCCTGTGCAACCAAACAAGATTGAGGGAACTTATGAGCATCAAATCCGACAAATGGATACGCCGCATGAGCGAAGAGTTCGGCATGATTGAGCCTTACGAGCCTAACCAGGTGAAAGAAATCGACGGCCGCAAAATCATTTCATACGGCACGTCAAGCTACGGTTACGATATCCGCTGCGCCAACGAATTCAAGATTTTTACCAACATCAACAGCACCATCGTCGACCCGAAAAATTTCGATCCGAAAAATATCGTTACGGTAGAAGACGACTGCTGCATCATTCCGCCAAACTCTTTCGCCTTGGCGCGCACGGTGGAATATTTCCGCATTCCGCGCAACGTGTTAACCGTGTGCCTCGGCAAATCCACCTATGCGCGCTGCGGCATCATTGTGAACGTAACCCCGTTCGAGCCGGAATGGGAAGGCTACGTTACGCTGGAGTTTTCCAACACCACTCCGCTGCCCGCTAAAATCTATGCGGGCGAGGGCGTAGCGCAGGTGCTGTTTTTCGAAAGCGACGAAATATGCGAAACCTCTTATAAAGACCGCAGCGGTAAATATATGGGGCAAACCGGCGTTACCCTGCCGAAAACCTGATCTGTGTTCTGCCAAGGCGGCGCAAACCGGTGTTTCGGTTTGTGCCGTTTTTTTATATTCATTCCTCACTCCTTTGATAACGTAAAATAAGCACCATTCTGAAACCGAACCAACCGGCTTCCGGGGTATACCGGTATTTAACCTGCAAAACCGCGTATGGAAAAACACGGCAAGGCCGAATGCCGGCAAATCTAGAATTACTATTCTAAAACAGGCATTAAAATGCAACAAGGCTTTTACGGCCGCACCCGCCGTTATCTCTCACACAGGCCGTCTGAATATGGATATTCCTTTTCTGTCATCACATAACCACACCTTTCCCGACCCGTTGACAGCCGTTGCCGAGCGCGACGGTCTGGTGGCCGTTGGCGGCGATTTAAGCCCCGGGCGCCTGCTGGCCGCATATCCGCAGGGGATTTTTCCGTGGTATAGCGAAGGGCAGCCTATTTGCTGGTTTGCCCTCGCGCCGCGCACCGTGCTGTTCCCCGAAAAAATCCATATCGGCCGCTCGCTGCAAAAAAGCCTGCGCAACAAACCCTACGCCGTTACCGCCAACCACAGTTTTCCCGCCGTTATCGCCGCCTGTGCCGCCGTGCCGCGTGAGGGGCAGGATGGTACTTGGATTACCGGCGATATGCAGCGCGCCTACATCAAACTGCACGAAATGGGGCACGCACACTCTTTTGAATGCTGGTATCCCGACCAAACGGGCCGTCTGAAACTTGCCGGCGGGTTTTACGGCGTGCAAATCGGGCGGGTGTTTTTCGGCGAATCGATGTTTGCCGCACAGGCCGACGCTTCCAAAACCGCCTTCGCCCTCGCTGTGCCCTATCTGGCCGAATGCGGCATCGGATTAATCGACTGCCAGCAAAACACTCCGCACTTGGCGCGTTTCGGCTCCGAGCAGATGGATTTTGCAGACTTCCAAGCCGCCCTGCGGCGGCTGACCGCGCAGCCGCTTGCGCACTCCATAGGCAGCGGCGTATTGGCTGCCAACCGGATAAGCTGAGGCCGTCTGAAAACACGCAACCGTTTTTAGGTTAAAATACGTTCCTTTAATTTATCAAGGCCGTCTGAAAAGCCTTCCACCCCCAACCAGGAAAACAATATGTCATTACAAAACATCATCGAAACCGCGTTTGAAAACCGCGCCGACATCACCCCCGCCGGCGTTACCCCCGAAGTGAAGCAGGCCGTTGAAGAAACCCTGCGCCGGCTCGACAGTGGCGAATTGCGCGTGGCCGAACGCTTGGGCATGGGTCAATGGAAAGTTAACGAATGGGCGAAAAAAGCCGTGCTGCTTTCTTTCCGCATTGCCGACAACGAAGTGCAAAACGACGGCGTGAACAAATATTTCGATAAAGTGCCGACCAAATTCGCCGACTGGAGCGAAGAAGAATTCAAAACCGCCGGTTTCCGCGCCGTGCCCGGTGCCGTGGCCCGCCGCGGCAGTTTTGTCGCCAAAAACGTGGTGTTGATGCCCTCTTATGTCAACATCGGCGCTTATGTGGACGAAGGCGCGATGGTTGACACTTGGGCCACCGTCGGCTCATGCGCCCAAATCGGCAAAAACGTGCACTTGTCCGGCGGCGTGGGCATCGGCGGCGTGCTCGAACCCTTGCAGGCTTCGCCCACCATCATCGAAGACAACTGCTTTATCGGCGCACGCAGCGAAATCGTGGAAGGCGTGATTGTGGAAGAAGGCAGCGTGATTTCGATGGGCGTGTATATCGGCCAGTCCACCAAAATCTACGACCGCGAAACGGGCGAAATCCACTACGGCCGCGTGCCCGCAGGCTCGGTGGTGGTGGCCGGCAGCCTGCCCTCCGCCGACGGCAAATACAGCCTTTACTGCGCCGTTATCGTGAAAAAAGTGGACGCGCAAACCCGTGCCAAAACCAGCGTGAACGAGCTGCTGCGCGGCGTATAACCCACACCTTGCCCGTCTTGCAGAAAGGCCGTCTGAAAAACCGCACGCAACCGGTTTTCAGACGGCCTTTTTTCCCGCAGCCTCCCTTTCAAGCCTTTCCCGAATAGCCTTATAATAACCGCCGACTGCAAAAACACCGCTGAGAAAGCCCCTTATGAACATCACCATTATCAACCACCCTCTGGTCAAACATAAGCTCACCCTGATGCGCGAAGCAGAATGCAGCACGTTCAAATTCCGCACGCTCACCACCGAGCTGGCGCGGCTGATGGCCTATGAAGCCACCCGTGATTTCGACACCGAAAACTACATTATCGACGGCTGGTGCGGCGAAATCGAAGGTGAGCGCATCAAAGGCAAAACCCTAACCGTGGTGCCGATTCTGCGCGCCGGTTTGGGTATGCTCGACGGCGTTTTAGACTTAATCCCCACCGCCAAAATCAGCGTGGTCGGCCTGCAACGCGACGAAGAAACCCTCAAACCTGTGTCGTATTTCGAAAAATTCGTCGACAGCATGGACTCGCGCCCCGCCCTGATTATCGACCCCATGCTCGCCACCGGCGGTTCGATGGTCGCCACCATCGATCTCTTGAAACAGAAAGGCTGCCGCAACATCAAAGCACTGGTTTTGGTTGCCGCCCCCGAAGGTGTGAAAGCCGTGAACGACGCCCATCCCGACGTTACTATCTACACCGCCGCCCTCGACAGCCATCTCAACGAACACGGCTACATCATCCCCGGCCTGGGGGATGCGGGCGATAAGATTTTCGGTACGCGCTAAATCTTTCAGACGGCCTTTACTTTACCCGACATAAGGACACAACCATGAATTTCCAAGAAAACCTCGCCACCCTGCCCGCCATCGACCACTTGAGCGGTTTGAACGTATGCCGCGGAAACGGTGAAATCCTGCATCATATCCCCGCCGCTCCCGGCAAACTCGGCTCGCTCAAACTCTATCACGCGTTGTCGCAGGAATCCGGCGGCATACTCAATGCCGAAACCGCCGAACGCGGCCTCGCCCTGTTTGCCGAACACGTTGCCGATGCCGAAGCCAACCCCGGCAAACACCCTAATATCGATCTGCTGCTGCGTGTTAAAGCAGAAAACCTGACCCTGCACCTGCAACCTGTCGAGGCGTAAAATCCCGCTTTAATGTCTTATCGGCTTACATTAAAATATTTCGGTGCAGTTGCGGCAGCTGCTTTATCGGGTGCCTGTTCGCCGCCGTCTGTTTATAAGGCGGAGTGTAAAAAATAACGAAGGCGGAAGTTGCCCGGCTGTTTGACAGGTGGAACAATTCGCTGCAGACGGGAGATTCGAAACAAGTGGTTGCCAATTATGCGCCCGAATCCATTTTGCTGCCGGCCCTTTCCAATAAAGTAAGGGTAACTGCTGCCGAAAAAGAGGATTACTTCCGCCATTTCTTAGAAGACAAACCGGTTGGCACAATAGATTACCGCCATATCCAATCGGGATGCAACACGGCTGTTGATGCGGGGCTGTATACTTTCACCTTCAAGAAAATGGGCAGGAAAGCAGGTGGCCGCTACAGCTTTAATTATCAATGGAACGGTAAGGAATGGCTGATTGCCAAGCACCATTCTTCATCAAGTTTCCTTTTCGGTTGAGACCCCACCATTTATGGCGGTAGAATTTGGGTTTATCGGGTAGGGGTGTAACCCCTTCCCAATCAGGGCAACACGTAGGGCGGCGCTTTATGTGTCGTCCTGTGTGTTGAAACATTAATGCCCGAGCAGGAATAACGGGTTGAAGTGTTGTTATTAGTTAGTGCACCGTTTTTGAAAAAGGCGGTGTTTTGTGCAGAATCCGGGCCGTCTGAAAAACCGAACTGCTCCTATTTTTAAGTTGGTTAAGATGTCCGACTTTTTGGGAGCAGTTCAGTTTTTCAGACGGTCCGGTTTATCTGCGCATAAATATCGGACGAATGCTTAATTATTCGTCGGAAAACAGGTTCTTGAACCACAGCACGATGCTGTCGTAGGCGCGGCCGAACCAGCCCGCTTCGTCAACCGCGTTGAGCGCCACCACGTTTTTTTCGGCCAAAACGGTGGTGCCGTTCATGATTCTGAGTTTGCCCAGCACCTGGCCTTTCTGAATCGGCGCAAGCACAGGCTGTACGGTTTCGAGCACGGGTTTGATGTTTTGGCCTTCGCCGTGCGGAATGGTAACGTAGGCTGCACCCAGAAAACCCACGCCCACGGCATTGGCGCTGCCTTTATAAACCTTAACCTGTGAAATGGTTTGGTTGGCATCATAGAGTTTGGGCGTGTCGTAAGACTGCAGGGCCCAATTGAGCAGCTTGCTGCTTTCTGAAGCACGCGCTTCGGTGCTGGCGGTGCCCACCACCACCGAAACCACGCGACGGCCGTTGCGTTTGCTGGAGGCCACCAGATTGTAGCCCGCGCTGCTGGTGTGGCCGGTTTTCAGGCCGTCGACGCTGGAATCGCGGTAGAGCAGCAGGTTGCGGTTGGGCTGTTCGATATTGTTGTATTTAAACGATTTCATGGCGTAAATCGGATAATACTTGGGAAAGTCGCGGATAATCGCGCCGGCCAAAATGGCCAAATCGTTTACGGTGGTTAAGTGGCCTTCGCCGGGCAGGCCGGTGCTGTTGGTGTAGCGGGTGCGGGTCATGCCCAAGCGTTTGGCTTCAGTGTCCATCATGGTGGCAAAGCCTTCTTCGCTGCCGCCGATGGCTTCGGCCAGCGTGATGGCGGCATCGTTGCCCGACTGCACAATCAGGCCTTTAATCAAATCGCTGACGCTGGCAGGTTTTTTCGGATCGAGAAACATACGCGAACCTTCGGCGCGCCAGCCTTTAGACGACACGGTGAGCATCTGGTCGGGTTTCAGGGTGCCGTTGTCGAGTGCTTTGAAGGTTAAGTAGGCGGTCATCAGTTTGGTAAGTGAGGCAGGTTCTATTTGGGTGTTGATGTTTTTGCCCGCGAGAATCTGGCCGCTTTGCAGATCTTTAACCAGATAGGCGGTGGCGGCGACTTCGGGGGCGGCTGCGGCTGAGGCGGCCGGCAGGGCGGCTGAAGGTTCGGCGGCGGTTGATAAGGCGGATGCTTCGGCCGTGGCGGCTTGCGGTTCGGCGGCGGCGTGGCCGGAAATCAGGGCGGCGGCCAGCAGGCCGAGTAAGGTTTTCTTCATCATTAAAATGGCTTCTTGGAAATTAAAACAGGGGCGGTTTTAAAAAAACGAAGCCGTCTGCCGGTTTCAGACGGCCCCGATCGAATTGGTTCTGCACCGGACTGCATGCCGGTTTTGCAGAGCGGGCATTATACCCGCCAATACTTGTTTTGCTAAGTTCCGGTTCAGATTTTTCTTGCTTTCAGACGGCCTGCGGGGTATGGTTTTGCCTTTGCCCGCGCAGGCTTTTCAGCCGCTGCGGGCGTGTGATTTTCCATCTGAAGCCAAACCGCATGAACACACCGTCTTATTCCGACTATCTGATCCGCATCCTCACTGCCGCCGTGTATGATGTTGCCGTGGAAACGCCGCTGGAGCAGGCGCGCGGCCTGTCGCGCCGGGCCAATAACAATATTTTGCTCAAACGCGAAGATTTGCAGCCTGTGTTTTCGTTCAAAATCCGCGGCGCCTACAACAAAATGGCCAAGCTGCCGAAAGAGGCGCTCGCGCGCGGCATCATCGCCGCCAGCGCGGGCAACCATGCGCAGGGCGTGGCTCTGTCGGCGCAGCGTTTGGGCTGCCGCGCGGTGATCGTGATGCCCGAAACCACGCCGCAAATCAAAATCGATGCAGTGAGAAACCGCGGCGGCGAAGTGGTGCTCAAAGGCGTGTCGTATAACGATGCCTATGATTATGCCGTTAAGCTCGCCGAAGAAGAGGGCTTAACTTATATCGCCCCGTTCGACGATCCCGACGTGATTGCGGGGCAGGGCACCATCGGCATGGAAATTCTGCGCCAAACGTCCGAAAGCATCCATGCCATTTTCGTGCCCATCGGCGGCGGCGGTTTGGCCGCAGGCGTGGTGGCGTTTATCAAACAGGTGCGCCCCGAAATCAAAGTGATCGGGGTGCAGACCAACGATTCGTGCTGCATGAAAGTGTCGGTTGACAAAGGCGAGCGGGTGGAGCTGAAAGACGTAGGGCTGTTTTCAGACGGCACCGCCGTGAAGCTGGTGGGCGAAGAAACGTTCCGCATCTGCCGCGACCTGCTCGATGAAATCATCACGGTCGATACCGACGCCGTCTGCGGCGCCATCAAAGATATTTTCGACGACACCCGCAGCATTATGGAGCCTGCCGGCGCATTGGCGCTGGCCGGTTTGAAAGCCTACATCAACCGCACGAGGGCCGAAGGCGAAACGCTGGTGGCGGTAACCAGCGGTGCCAACATCAATTTCCACCGCCTGCGCCACGTGTCGGAACGCAGCGAGCTGGGCGAAGGCAACGAAGGCATTTTCGCTGTGTCGATACCCGAAAAACCGGGAAGTTTCCGCAAATTTATCAATGTGTTGGGCAACCGCAATATTACCGAGTTCAACTACCGTTACGGCGACGACGAAACCGCACATATTTTTGTGGGCATCCAAACGGCAGGCGTGCAGGATTTGGCCAAAATCAGCGCCGGCCTCACCGCCGCCGGCCTGCCCAACACCGATTTGACCGATAACGAAGTGGCGAAAATCCACACCCGCTATATGGTTGGCGGGCGCACGCACAAAGTGGCCAACGAGCGTGTGGTCAGCTTCGAGTTTCCCGAACGGCCGGGCGCGCTGGCGCGTTTTCTGAACCGTATGCAGTCCGATTGGAACATTACCCTGTTCCATTACCGCAACCACGGCGCCGATTACGGCCGCGTGCTGGTGGGTGTGGATGTGCCGCCGCAGGACGCCCGAGCCTTTGCCGGCTTTCTCGACGGCCTGGGTTATGCCTATGAAGACGAAACAAACAATGCGGCATACAAGCTGTTTTTAGGCTGAAAAGGCCGTCTGAAAGGCTGTTTTAACATTCCGGCTTTCTTACACCACTATTGTTTTACAGGGAATAACAACATGGCAAACGAACAATTAAACGCACTGGTTCTGCCCGACGAAAACGGCAACTTCGGCAAACACGGCGGCAAAACCGGCCACCCGGAATTGGCCAAAGCCTTGGCCGAAATAGAAACCGGCTTCCGCAATATTATCAAAGACGCCGACTTCATCAGCGAAATGAAACGCCTGCAAGCCACTTATGTCGGCCGCCCCAGCCCGATCTACCACGCCCGCACGCTGTCGCAGCGCGGCGCGCAGATTTATCTGAAACGCGAAGACCTCAACCACACCGGCGCGCACAAAATCAACCACTGCATCGGTGAAGTGCTGCTGGCGAAAAAGCTGGGCAAGAAAAAAGTGATTGCCGAAACCGGAGCAGGGCAGCACGGCGTTGCCTTGGCCACCGCCGCTGCATTATTGGGCTTGGAATGCGAAATCCATATGGGCGTGGTCGATATCGCCAAAGAGCACCCCAATGTTTCGCGCATGAAGATTTTGGGCGCAAAAATCGTGCCTGTTTCCGCCGGTGCCGGCACGCTGAAAGAAGCGGTAGACAGCGCGTTTGAATCGTATATGGGGCAGCTGGGCGGCAGCATGTTTGCCATCGGCTCTGTGGTCGGCCCCGCGCCGTATCCGGAAATGGTGGCTTACTTCCAATCCATCGTCGGCCACGAAGCGCGCGAACAGTTTCAGACGGCCTACGGCGGCCTGCCCGACGAAGTGATCGCCTGCGTGGGCGGCGGGTCGAATGCGCTGGGCTTGTTCAACGCCTTTATCGACGACAAAAACGTGGAACTGGTAGGCGTGGAACCCGCCGGCGAAGGCTTGGACAAACCCGGCCGCCACGCCGCCACCATGACTTTGGGCAAATTCGGCCATATTCAAGGTTTCAACTGCTATTACCTGCAAGAAGCCGACGGTACGCCTGCCGCCGTGCATTCCATCGCTTCGGGCTTGGATTATCCCGGCGTCGGCCCGCAACACTGCCACCTGAAAGACAGCGGCCGCGCGCGTTACGAAACCGCCACCGATGCCGAATGTTTGGACGCCTTTATGGCTTTATCGCGCGAAGAAGGCATTATCCCCGCGCTGGAGTCCTCGCACGCCGCGGCTTACGCATTGCGCCGTGCCGCCCGGCTCGGCAGCGGCAAACGCCTGCTGGTGAACCTGTCGGGCAGGGGGGATAAAGATATTGACTATGTGCTGGAAAAGATTGCCGTTTAACCGGCGGGGGAGAGCCGTTTTGATACCATGAAGCAGGCCGTCTGAAAAACAGCGTTTGCCGCATTTTTTTCAGACGGCCTGATGCAGGGGGTATTTAGAACTTCACGCGGACACCGGCAGAAAATTCGTTGGTGTTAATTTTGACATCGTCATACTTGCCCCAGTAGTTGTAGCGGTAGCCTGCATCCAAAGCAATATTGTCGGTTACGTTAACACCTACGCCGGCCAAAACGCCGGCTCCGGTTTTGGTTTTACTGTAAGATTCGGAATAGCTGCTGTAGGGGGTGGTGCGGCTGTATTTGTCTGAAAGGCGGTTGAATCCTACGCGCGCGCCCAGATAGGGTTTTACTCTTTCACTTACGGGGAAGTCATAAACGGCAGAAACGCCGATACTTTGAAATTTGATTTTTCCGCTGTAGGTCGAATAACTGTTCGATTCGCCGTATTTGATGGATTTGTAGTGGGTATAATCCACGCCGCCGCGCCAGTTGCTGCCGAAATCGTAACCGGCGGTAAGGCGCGGGCTGAAGCCGCTCTTAGAGGCTGAGTAACCTTCGTTGTCTTTAGCTTTCAACCTGGCGGTGCCGGCGTCTGCCTGAATGTAAAAACCGGGATCGGCAAAAACCGGGGCGGATAAAGCCAGGGCAATAGCGGCAGCAAAAATCTTCTTAGACATAATTAACCTCGTTAATATTTTAAAAACAATGATTTGTATAATGCATTTGTATTTTATGTCAGAAGCAACTTTATGTAAACAGGGTAATGGCGTGCAAAATGGAATATTATCATAAATTGATTTAAATCAAATGCTGATAAAAAAAACAGCGGATAATCCAAAAAATGTTATTTTTAAAGTTTTTAACCCGATACGGAGTTGTTTCATGAAAACCTATTTAGCTTTAATCTCTGCCGCCGCCTTTGCTTTAAGCGCCTGCGGGGGGCAGGAAGCCTCTGCTCCGGCAGACCAACCGGCCGCTGCCGAAGCGTCCGCACCTGCGGAATCTGCGGCTTCTGCCGAAGCTCCCGCCGAGGAGCCCGCAGCGGCTTCAGGCGGTGAGTCTGCTGCAGCGGAAGAAGGATGCGAAGTGGTGGTGAATTCCGATGATCAGATGAAGTTCGACAAGCAAGAGTTGGAAATCAAAAAATCCTGCAAAGAATTCAAAATCGTGTTGAAACACACCGGCACAATGCCCAAAGCGGCCATGGGGCACAATATCGTGATTTCCAAAGCCGAAGACGCACAGGGCGTGGTGAGCGACGGTGCAGGCGCAACCGCTGAGAAAGATTTTGTGAAAGAAGGCGATACACGCGTGATCGCCTACACCAAATTAATCGGCGGCGGCGAAGAAACTTCGGTTACGGTTGATCCGTCCAAATTCGCCGAAGGCGGCCAATATGAGTTTTACTGCACCTTCCCCGGCCACTACGGCCTGATGCACGGCGCGGTGAAACTGATTTGATACGCAAACTGTAAAGATAACGGCCTGTGTTTGAAGCAGGCCGTTTTTTGTGCTTGTTTTGGTATTACTTGCAATGGGGTCCGCTGCCGTCCGAAAAGTTTTCAGACGGCTTTGCGGCGGCGCATCCGGCGGTAAACCGGCAGCAGTACCATAAAGCCCGACAGCACCCATAACGACAAGGTAATCGGGCCTTGGAACAGAATGCCCACGTCGCCTTGCGAAATCGACAGTGCACGGCGCAGGCTGGATTCCATCAGCTCGCCCAACACATAACCCAGAATCAGGGCGGAAAGCGGGAAGTTCAGTTTGCGCAGCATATAGCCTAAAATGCCCAGCCCGATCATCAGCGCCAAATCGAATGTGGTACTGTGAACCGCATACACGCCCACGAAACTCACTGCTGCGATGGCCGGAATCAGAATATGTTTGGGAACATTCAACAGCTTGGCGAAAAAGCCCACCAGCGGGATATTCAGCGCCAGCAGAATGATGTTGCCGATAAACAGCGAGGCAATCAAACCCCACACGATATCGGGCTGCTCACTGAAAAGCTGCGGGCCGGGGGTGATGTTGTAGAGCGTTAACGCGCCCATCATCACCGCCGTGGTGCCCGATCCGGGCACGCCCAGCGTGAGCATGGGGATAAACGAGCCGCAGGCCGAGGCATTGTTGGCCGCTTCGGGGGCGGCGATACCGCGCAGGTCGCCTTTGCCGAACGTGCCGTTTTTGCCGGCGATTTTTTTCTCGTTGGTATAAGTCATCGCACCGGCAATCGTTGCACCCGCACCGGGCAATACGCCGATAAAGAAACCGGCTGCGCCGCTGCGGATAATCGCACCCATGCTGAACATCAGCTCTTTCAGATTAAAGAGCGCACGTTTGCCCTGCGTCAGTGCTTTTTGGCCGCTTTCGGTTTGCTCCAGCATAATCAGGATTTCGCTGATGCTGAAAAAGCCGATGACGATGGTGGTGAACTGAATGCCGTCTGAAAGGTTGACCGAATCGAAGGTGAAACGGTAAACGCCGGTAACCGCGTCCATACCCACCGTTGCCAGTGCCAGGCCGATTAAGGCCGAAACGGCGGTTTTAACCGGCTGGTCGCCCACCAGGCCGCTCAAACAGGTGATGGCGAACACCATCAGCACGAAATATTCGGCAGGGCCGAATGCAATCGCCCAATCCGCCAGCAGCGGTGCAAACAAAACCACGCCTGCGGTGGCGATGATGCTGCCGATGAACGAGCTGGCGGCAGAAAGCGAAAGCGCGATGCCCGCCTTGCCCTGTTTGGCCAGCGGGTAGCCGTCAAGCGTGGACATAATCGCCGCCGCGTCGCCCGGCACATTAATCAGAATCGCCGAAATGCGGCCGCCGTATTCGCAGCCCAGATACACCGCGGCCAAGAGAATCAGCGCCGATTCGGGCGGCAGGCCCAAAGCAAAGGCAAACGGCAGCAGCAGCGCCACGCCGTTAATCGGCCCCAAGCCCGGCAGCATGCCCACGATGGTGCCGATAAATGCGCCGGCCAATGCCAGCAGCAGGTTTTGCGGCAGCAGCGCCACCTGAAAGCCCGACATCAAATATTGCAGAGTTTCCATTTATGTGCCTTTCAACCGAAAAAGCCCAAGGGCAGCGGTACATCGAGAGCCAGATCGAACAGTGCGTAGAGCAGGGAGCCCAAAACAATGCCCGACACCGCACAGGAGAGCGTGCGGCCGCCGAACAGTTTGCCGATGCCGAACGACATCAGCGCGGTGGAGAGGGGGAAGCCCAGCACTTCGAACAACGCGGCATAAGCGCCCAAAAACACTATGCACAGGCCGGTTTTTTTCAAAACGGCGGGAGTGTAATTCAAATCAATATGCCCGCTGCCCGGCCGTACCGCCAAAAACAGGCAGCATAAGGCCAAAAGCGAGAGAATCAGCATCGGATAAGGGCGCGGCCCCAGCGGGTCGTAAGACACCGGCGCGGTATAGCCGGAGGCCAGATAGAGTAAGCCGAGCGCGGCCAAAAGCAGCGCGGCGGAAAACAAACGTTCGGTTTTCATGAGGTGAAACTCCGTTTGAAGACAGAAAATTATTTTGTGCGGCAATGGTTTTTCAGACGGCCTTCAGCAAAAAAACAGGCCGCCTGAAAAAACGGCAACCGGAAACAAAAAGTTTCCGATTGCCGTTTTGCGTTACTTGGCCAGATCAAACTCTTTAGACAGCGCACGCATTTCTTCGGTGGATTTTTCAACATACTGTTTCAGCTCGTCGCCCGTCAGCTCGAACGGCAGCAGGTCGCGCCGGCTGCGCAGCTCTGCGAATTTCGGGTCTTTCAGCATGGCGTCGAAATGGGTTTTCCACCAGTTGTAGGATTCGTCGCTCACTTTCGGGCCCATGTAGTAACCGCGGATAACCGGCCACTGCACGTCGTAACCCTGCTCTTTGGCGGTGGGGATGTCTTTGAGTTTTCCTTGCAGGCGCTCGGGCGAGAATACTGCCAGCACGCGGACTTTGCCGGCTTCGATGTGCGGCCCCATCTCGGCGATGCCCGCGCTGACCACGTTGATGTGGTTGCCCAGCACGGCGGTTACCGCTTCACCGCCGCCTTCAAGCGCAACGTAGGTCATGTCTTTCGGGTTGATGCCCGCGGCTTTGGCCACCATTGCCGTTTGCAGCCAGTCTTGGCCGCCCACGCTGCCGCCCGCACCGAAGCTCACCGATTTAGGGTCTTTTTTCAGCGCGTCAACCAGATCCTGCAGGTTTTTCAGCGGCGAATCGGCGTTTACGGCTACCATGCCGTAATCAGTGCCCACCGCTGCCAGCCAGCGCACATCTTTTTCGGTGTATTGGCCGAACTTGCCCTGCGCCAGATTCAGCAGCGAACCGGTGGAAAACGCCACGATGGCATCGTTGTTGGCCGGGTCGTTCGCCACGATTTTGTTATAGGCAACCGCACCCACGCCGCCGGGCATATAGGTTACGCGCATCGGCTTGTCGAGCTGGCCGGTGTCTTTCAAACCGCTTTGCGCGAGTTTGCAGGTTAAATCGAAGCCGCCGCCGGGTTTGGCGGGCGCGATACATTCGGGCTTGCCCGGCGCGCCGGCTTCGGCACCGTCTTTCTTACAGGCGCCCAGAGTAAAAGCCGCGGCAACGGCCAAAGCCAATACGGTATATTTTTTGTGGTTCATGGCAGATTTCTCCGGTTGATATGTTGATGAAGCTGCCGGTGCAGCTTCAGGAGGGTGTGGCGCAAAAAATTAAATGACTCCTTATACTTTGTCAACATGATTCAATTATTATTAATAAAATCAGTTTGGTATCAAACAAGTATTCGATTTTGCACTGTCTGCGCGAGGCCGGATTCACCCCTGCATTTTTTGTACGGCAAAGGCTTTATGCCGCCTGTGTTATAATGCTGCAAACATTCAGGCAGCCTGCTTTCGGGCTGCCTGATTACCATCAGGCAAACATAAAACCCCGAAATTTTTCAGACGGCCTTCAAGCCGTACAACCACCCCGAAAGAGCAGCACACTATGGCAATCCAATGGTTTCCCGGCCACATGAACAAAGCCAAAAAGGCCATCGCCGAGCGCATCAAAAGCGTGGATATGGTAATCGAAATGCTCGACGCCCGCCTGCCCGCATCCAGCGAAAACCCCCTGCTGGCGCAACTTTCCAAAGGCAGGCCCAAGCTCAAAATCCTCAACAAACAGGATTTGGCCGACCCCGAACGCACCGCAGTTTGGCTGGAACACTACAACAGCCGCCCCGACACTCAAGCCATCGCGCTCGACTCCTCCGAAACCGCCGCCGCCGCCAAAATCACCCGCGCCTGCCGCACCATGATGCCCAACCGCGGCGGCATCGACAAACCCCTGCGCGTATTGATTTGCGGCATTCCCAACGTCGGCAAATCCACCCTGATTAACGGCATGATCGGCAAAAAATCCGCCAAAACCGGCAACGAACCCGGCATCACCAAAGCCGAACAGCGCCTGTTTCTCGCCGATGATTTCTGGCTCTACGACACCCCCGGCATGTTGTGGCCGAAAATCATCGTCGAAGAGAGCGGCTACAACCTCGCCGCCAGCGGCGCCGTCGGCCGCAACGCGCTCGACGAAGAAGAAGTCGCCCTAGAACTTTTAGACTACCTGCGCCGCCACTACCTGCCACTGCTGCAAACGCGCTATCAGGCCGACAAAGACCCCAGCAGCCACTGGCAAGACACCGACTGGCTCGAATGGATTGCCAAAAAACGCGGCGCAGTTTTAAGCGGCGGCCGTATCAACTACCAAAAAGCCGCCGAAAACACCCTCACCGACTTCCGCGACGGCCAAATCGGACGCATCACCTTAGAAACACCGAACCAATGGGAAAGCTGGCTGAAAGCGGCCAAACAGAAAGAAGCCGAGCTTAAAGCCGCAAGGGAAGCCAGAAAGGCAGAGAGAAAAGGAAAACCCTCATGAAACCGATATTTTCTGCCGTATTATGGGCAGGCATCTTATCTTTAACCGCCTGCGCCCATTCAGACGGCCTGAACAAACCGGCAACCGAACCATCAGAAGGGCGCGTCAGAATCTACAAATCCGACGGCTCGCGCCAATGCCAAGGCGGCGGCGTCAGTCCCGAAGCCATGAAAAAAGAATTACAGGGCATACGCGTGTATGCCGCTGAAAAACAAACTCTGCACGGAATGATGTTCCCCGCCGTGTGCGGCGGCCAAACCGGCAGCATTAACGTATATACTATTGCCGAACAAGATTTATCCGAAGCTGGGAAGCGCGGATTCAATATGTTGAAGCAGAAAGATTAACTTAATGTTTCAGACGGCCTGCTGCCGAAACAGGCCGTCTGAAACCCAAAAAAACCATGACCGAAAAACTCCCCCCCGATGCGCTGATTGAAGCCGCGCTTTTAACCCAAACCGAGCCTTTAAGCGAAAAAAACATGCGCGAATTGTGTGTGCCGCCGCTGTCGCAGGATAAGCTGATTGACGTGTTGTCCACCCTGAAAGCGCGTTGGCACAACCGCGCGCTGCAACTAACCCACACCCACGAGGGTTGGCGTTTCCAAATCGCGCAGGCGGCGTTTGAGCGGCTGGGCAGTTTGCAGGAGCAGCGTGCGCCGCGCTATTCGCGTGCGGTGATGGAAACGCTGGCGATTATTGCCTACCAGCAGCCGGTTACGCGCGGCGACATCGAAGGTATACGCGGCGTGGCGGTGTCGCAAAACGTGATGCAGACGCTGCAAGACAGGGGTTGGATTGAGGTTATCGGCCACCGCGATTCGGTCGGCCGCCCCGCGCTGTGGGCCACCACCAATGTGTTTTTAAGCGATTTGCAGCTCGAGAGTTTGGAAGAGCTGCCGCCGCTGACCGAATTGGGCGAACTGGTACTGCCCGATTTGATCGAGCCTGCTGAAAGTGGCGGAGAGCCGGAGGCGTTCGAGCCGGAACAGGAAGTTACCGACGGCGGAAACGCCGATATCCGTTTGAATTAAGTTTCAGACGGCCAAGTTTCTAATAATACAGGCCGTCTGAAAAACCCTTTTTTACCAACCCGACCTGCCCGCCGCAAGGCCGCAGAAGAACCGTTTTGCCTTGGCAGCAAAGCGCGTTAGGAGAACCCGAAATGTCTAAAAAAACCGTAAGCAAGCGCGAATTCCGCGATGGTGTGGCGGATAAGAAAAAGCCCGCCCGCAGGCCGTCTGAAAAAGTTTCAGACGGCCTCAAAGCCAAGCCGAAACGCGATCAGGGCGCCGCACCGAAAACGCGGGCGGCACGCGCCAAAAAGCTGGTGGTGCGCAACCCCAACCAAAAAATCATGGAGCGCGCCCGCGATTTGAAAGAAAAACGCGCCGATTTGGAAAGCTTCGAGCCGGTGCGCCTGCAAAAAGCGTTGGCCGCGTCGGGCGTGGGTTCGCGCCGCGAAATGGAAGAATGGATTACCCAAGGCTTGGTAACGGTGAACGGCAAAACCGCGCAATTGGGCGACAAAGTGTCGCCCGACGACCAAGTGCAGGTAAAAGGCAGCGTAATCAAGCTCAAATGGCCCGACCGCCTGCCGCGCATCATTCTTTACTATAAACAGGAGGGCGAAATCGTATCGCGCGACGATCCGCAAGGGCGCGTGAGCATTTTCGACCGCCTGCCGCAGGCCGCCAGCAGCCGCTGGGTGGCCATCGGCCGTTTGGACATCAACACCAGCGGCCTGCTGATTCTCACCACTTCGGGCGAGCTGGTAAACCGTTTCGCCCACCCCAGCTTCGAAGTGGAGCGCGAATACGCCGTGCGCGTGTTGGGCGAGATGAGCACCGATCAGATGAAAACGCTCACCGAAGAAGGTGTGATGCTGGAAGACGGCTTGGCTAGAGCCGAACGCATTTACGAGCAGGGCGGCGAAGGGGCGAATAAATGGTATAACATCGTGATTAAAGAAGGCCGCAACCGCGAAGTGCGCCGCATTTTCGAGCACTTCGGCCTAACCGTCAGCCGCCTGGTGCGCGTTGGCTTCGGCCCCATCGGCCTGCCCAACCGCCTCAAGCGCGGCCAGTTTTACGAGCTGAACCCCGCCGAAGTGGCCAATATCATGAAATGGGCGGATATGCCGCTGCCCGGCAGCCGCAGGAGAAGATAAGGGTTTAAAACACGGTTAAAGGCCGTCTGAAAAAAGAGTTTTTTCAGACGGCCTGTGTGCGCTGTTTCAAATGCGGTGTAAAAAATCAATCCGGCTTGTGTTCGATGTAATCCTGTTTTTGTTTTTCAGACGGCGTGGTAACGGTATATTCGCCTTCTATGATGTCGCCGCTGCCGTCGGGCGGGCGGCTGAAAGGGTTGCCGGCATTGCCGAAAGAACCGCCAGTAGTATTCATTTGGGCAATCGGCCTGCCTTTGAAGGGCAGGAGCAGGATCAGGGCGGTAACCAGCGACACGAAGCCGGGACTCATCAGCAGCAGCGCGGCAACCGCATAACGGACGGGCCACAGCATTTGGTAGAGCGAAATTTCACCGCCGTTTTTCATGGCAGCCCCCGCCAGCAGCACGCCCGATAGGCCGGTATGGCGCAGCATCATCACGCCTGCGATAAAGCTCAACACCATCAGCGCGAGTGTGGCGCCGCCGCCCAGCCAGTCGGCCACCCATACGATAGACATGATTTCCAAAAACAACAGCACCAGAAAACCGATACCGAAAAACCGCATTGCACAAACTCCTTGTTATTTATTGTGTTGCCGCGCAAAAAAGCAAAACGGCGGCGCGATCGTGCACCATTTTCAGTAAAATAAAGCCTGAAAGGCGCGCTTTCAAGCATTTTTGATGTGAAAACGGGTAAAATACACGCAGTAAAAACAAGTAAAGCTCAAACAAAAGGCCGCGCGGGCATTCGGGCGGCCGTCGAAATTTGTTATCCTTACGCCCCATGAATACACAAACAGCCTTTTCATCAAAATTGAAAACCCTCCTGCTTACCGCTGCCGTGTCGGCCCTGGCGGCTTGTGCAGGCACCTCTTCAACCGCCTCCGGCCCTGTTCCCGAAGGGCATTACCGCGTGCAAAGCGGCGACAACCTTTACCGCATCGGCCTGCGTTTCGGCCAAAGCGCGCAAACGCTGGCGGCCTGGAACAATCTGAGCGATCCCACCAAAATCGAAGTCGGCCAAGTGCTGCGCGTGCGCCCGAAAGGCGGCTCCGGTTCCACTTCAACTTCGGCGCGCGCATCGGCAGGCGCTCCTGCAAGGGAAACCACCGTCGCCCCCACCAACCGCCTGACCCTGCAATGGCCGGTGGACAACGGCAGCGCCAACGTTATCGCACCTTATAACGGCGGTTCCAACAAAGGTATCGACATCGGCGGCGAAGCCGGCACGCCGGTGAAATCGGCGGCGGCAGGCAAGGTGCTGTATGCCGGCGAGGGTTTGCGCGGCTACGGCAAGCTGATTTTAATCAGCCACAACAGCAGCACGCTGACGGCCTATGCCCACAACCAGAGCATTTCGGTGCAGAAAGACCAAACCGTGCAGGCGGGGCAGGTTATCGGCACGATGGGCGATACCGATGCCGACCGCGTGAAGCTGCACTTCGAGGTGAGGATCAACGGCAAGGCGGTCAATCCCATGCCTTATCTGAATTAGCCTTTTCCAATATCTTTCAAAATTCATTCAGGCCGTCTGAAACATTTCAGACGGCCTGAGGCTTTTATAAAATTCATGTGGACACTTTAAAAATCTGCGTCATATTCGGGCTTTTGTTTAGAAAGAAATAGCAGATACTCGGGTCAAGCCCGAGTATGACGGAGGTTGGGCATTTCAGACGGCCTGAAGGCAGTTTTGTAAAGGCCTTGACCTGAATGAATTTTGCCTCCCGGCATGAACGGGCTGCTTGGACGGGTTAAAACAAGGCTTCAGCCCGCAGCAGCGTGCCGATATGGTGGTTGCGGTTTTCTTTGCGGTTGTTCAGGTAATTGATTTCGGCCTGCATAAACAGCCAGTCGCGCCAAACGGGTTGGCGCCAGCCTGCAAACGGGCCGTAGTTGTTGAGTTTGGCTTTTTTTGCTTCGATGCCTCCACCGGCATACAGGCCGTAATTGAGGCGTTTTCGGCCGGGAAAATCATGCTGCCGGTAGAAACTGTTGCCCCAAGCCCAGTCTTCTTCATTGTTATGGGTGTATTGCAGATGAAGCTGGTTGGCGATAAAGGGGCGGTTTTCGGGAGCGTGGCGCACTTCCCAGTTGGTGCGCACATAATGTTTGCTGTCGATGCCGTAGCGGTAGATTTGTTCGAGGCGGGTGCTGAAATCGCCGCCGAGCTGCCAGTTTTTGCTGCCTTTGAGGCGCAGGTAGATGTCGTCGCCGGAGCGTATGCCGATGTCGGCATCGGTGTCGATGCCGGTGCGTTTGCTTATGTCGGACCAGCGCAGCGCCAGCGACGAATTGCTTTCGCGGCTTTGGGTTTTATCGAATGTTTTTTCTTCAGGGCGGGCGTTTCCTTCATAGAGGTGAACATTGCTGCGCGGTTCGTTATCCAGTGAATCATCGCCGAACACCACGTTCAGGCGCTTTTGCAACACGGGCAGTTTCACCTTGCCGCGTATGCGCGGTTTCACCGAAAAGTTGTCATACTTGTTCCACTCGGTGTCGAGCATCACGCGCAGGTTGGCATCGGCGGGGTTGTCGGGATCAGGCTCGCCGAACCAATCGTCCATGCTGTGTGCCCAAGATTTCAAACGGCTTCTCACCGCACCGTGCCTGCGGTCGGCCCAAGTGTCGTTTTCAGGCGCAGGCGCGGCTTCTGCGGCGGGGGCGGGGTTAACGGGCACATATCCGGCGGCTTCATAAGCCCATGCGGCACAAGGCGCGGCAAGCAGCAGCGGAATAAGCAGGCGGCGGGTGTTCATGTTGCGCTCCTTTACGGGTTTTAATGTGGCGGCAGATAAACTTTAATGCTTTTAACAGTGAAAGCATACTGCATTTGCCGGCAATATGCCATCGGGCCGTCTGAAAACCGCCGCACAGGCCGTCTGAAAGCACATGGCGCTGTGTTAGAATAAACAACTTTTTCAGACGGCCTTACCTCTCGAAACCATGCTCACACCGCCACGCCAGCTCACCGAACTGGTGCGCCTTTTGCAGGAACGCGGCTATATTTTCGCCGCCGATCCGCAGCCGCTCACCGAAGCCCTGCGCCACGCCGAAGGCAGCGCCGAAGCAAAACTCTGCCGCCGCGCCGAAATGATAGACAGCGACCGCAAACTGCACGACAGCCTCGGGCACGTGCAAAGCCTGTTTGCCTGGCTGCTGCTGGCCGCCACCTTGTTTTGGCTGGTGAGCGGCTTTGCCGGCACCGCAACGCTGATGCAGCAGTCGGGGCTGAACTTTTTCTTCGTGTTGGCCGGCGTGCTCGGCGTGCATACCCTGATGCTGCTGTTATGGTTGGGCAGCGTGCTGCTGCCGCGCTTCAAGCCGCACGGCTTGTTTGCCAACCCCGCCTTATGGATACGCGGTAAAGACCCGGTTAACCAAGCCATCTTGCGCCTGTACAGCGACGAATGGGGCAAGCCCGCCACCCGCTGGCTGATCGGCCGCACCAGCCACCGCCTGTGGCTTTCCGCCTTAACCGGCATGTTGGCCGCCGTGGTGGTGCTGCTGGCCGTGCGCCAATATACCTTCAACTGGGAAAGTACCATTTTAAGCGACGCCGTTTTCGTGCAGGCCGTGCAGGCGCTAGGCTGGCTGCCCGCCCAACTCGGCTTTCCCGTGCCCGATACCGATGCCGTGTTAAACAGCCGTCTGCACGACGACCTTGCCGCTTCACGCCAATGGGGCGGCCTGCTGATCGGCAGCATCGTCTGTTACGGCCTGCTGCCCCGTTTCGCCGCCTGGCTTGCCTGCCACATCCTTTCCCGCCGCAGCATGGGCACGCTGCCGCTCGAAAAACCCTATTACCAGCAAATCATCCAGCAATGGCAGCAGCGCGTGGTCGATGCCGACACCCAAAGCGAAACCGTTGCCGCCGCCCCGCAAATCAGCCTCAGCAACGCCCCCAAATGGGCGGTGATGCTCGATGCTGAATGGGCGGACAAAACCTGGTTCCAACACGTTTTGGGGCAAGAGTGGCTAAACAAAGGCACCGCCGCCGGCCGCGATGCCGTCGCCGCGCTGAAAGCCGATTTGCAGGCCAATCCCGCCCAACTGCTGATCGGCGTGCGCGCCCGCAGCATGCCCGACCGCGGCATCCTGCGCCAGCTCACTGCTCTGGCCGAAGCCGCGCAGGGCGGGGCGGTGGTGCAGCTTTTGGCCGAAAAAAACATTTCAGACGGCCTTGAAGACTATTTAAACCAATGGCACGCCGCGCTCACCGAACGCCGCCTGCCGTGGCTGGATCCGCCCAAAATCAGCCAAAGGGAAAGGCTGGGGCAAGAGGCCGTCTGAAAAGCAGGCGGTAACAGTAGGCAGGACTCAAGCTCGACTTACTGCCCAAACCATTTAAAACATATTCCGAACAGTTGTTTATGCAAAACAAACCGCTATCCCTGGCCGTGGTCGGCCACACCAATACCGGCAAAACATCGTTGTTGCGCACGCTGCTGCGCGACAGCCGTTTCGGCGAAGTGAAAAACGCGCCCGCCACCACCCGCCATGTGGAACAGGCGGCGATTAACGACGGCGGCGAGACGCTGGTGTATCTTTACGACACGCCCGGGCTGGAAGATGCGGGTGGCGTGCTCGACTGGCTGGAAGCCAACACTTCTAGCCGTTCGGACGGCATCGAGCGTTTGCAGCAGTTTCTCGAAAGCCCCGAAGCGGCGGGCGATTTCAATCAGGAAGCCAAAGTTCTGCGCCAGCTGCTGCAAAGCGATATGGCGCTGTATGTGGTGGATGCGCGCGAGCCGGTGCTGAATAAATACAAAGATGAACTAACGGTTTTATCGTGGTGCGCCAAGCCGGTAATGCCGGTGTTCAACTTTATCGGCGGGCAGGATTTGGGCGGGTGGACGACAATGCTGGCGCGGCGCACGCTTCACGTTTACAGCGGTTTTGACACCGTAGCCTTTGATTTCGAAGGCGAAATCCGCCTGTGGGACAACTTGGCCACCATGCTGCCCGAACGCGGTATTATCGACCGACTGATTGCGATGCGCCGCCGCGAATGGCAGCAGCTCGACCGCGAGGCGCGCAGCGAAATCGCCCATTTCCTGCTTGATGTGGCGGCCTACAAGCTGGAAATCGATGAGGGCGACAGTCCCGAGCCGGTGCTGCAAACCATGCAGGCGGCCGTGCGCCAGCTCGAGCGGCAGCTTCAGCAGCAGTTGTTCCAAACCTACCGTTTCTACCATAACGAAATCGACACCGGCGAATGGGCGCTCAAGGCGTTCCGCCAAGACCCGTTCGATGCCGATTTGCTGAAAGAATACGGCATCCGCACCGGCACCGGCGCGGCCACCGGTGCGTTAATCGGCTTGGGTGTGGACATGGTTACGCTCGGCGGCTCGCTCGGTTTGGGTACCGCCATCGGCGGAGTGCTCGGCGGCGTGCTGCCGAATATGCAGACGATTACCGACAAACTGTCGGGCAAACAAACCCTGCATATCGACCCGGAAACCCTCACACTGCTGGCCGCCCGTGCCCTCGATCTGCTCGCCGCCCTGCAAACGCGCGGCCATGCGGCGCAAGCCGAAATCAGGATGCAGAGCGGCAAAATACCGTGGCAGGTTTCGCGTTTGCCGTCTGAATTGGACAAAGCCCGCAACCGGCCGAAATGGTCGTCGCTCAACACCCGTCTGCCCGAACTGAGCCGCCGCGAGCGTGCGGAGGCGGCAAAAGGGCTGGCGGCAAAGTTATAAACGGCGTAGGGCGCCGGCTGGTTTTATATTTCGTTGTTATATATCGTCATACTCGGGCTTGACCCGAGTATCTTTTTTCCTTTTACGCCTTGTTCTAGCTGCTTCTAAGGGTTGTTTCCGATTTGATAACAAGATACTCGGGTCAAGCCCGAGTATGACGGAGTTGGGTGTTTCAGACGGCCCGAATAAATTTTGCAAAGGTATCGGCCCGAGTGAGTTTTGTAACGGTTTGGGGTTTCATAAAAAACAGGCCGTCTGCAAAATTCAGACGGCCTGTTTGTTTAAGCTGTTTCAAACTTAAATGATGCCTTGGGTTTGGGTTTGCTGGGCAATTTGTTCTTGGCTTGCAGCGGCATAGCTTGTATCGATGCCGTAGCTGTTCAGAACATTATCGATGGCGGTGCTGTCCCATACGGTACCGTCGTCGAAATTGAATTCTTCGATACGGTAGGCGGCACTTTCAAACCAGTTGACCACGGTGAGGGAATCTTCACTGTTGGCGGTGATGGTCAAATCGTTGCCGGTGCGCGCGAAGCTCAGATCGGAAGCCTGAAGCCCGTGCCAAAACTCGATAACGTCGTGGTTGCCCTCGGTGGTGTCGTAATCGCAGATGATGTCGTGGCCGTAACCTTTGTTGAAAATATAGGTATCGTTGCCTGCACCGCCTTCGAGATAATCGTTGCCTTCGCCGCCGTCGAGCCAGTCGTTACCGCCTTTGCCGATGAGGCGGTCGTTGCCGTCCATACCGCGCAACTCGTTGTTGCCGCCGTTGCCGATGATTTCGTTGTCAAGACAGTTGCCGGTGCCGTTCAGATCGGCGCTTCCCATCAGAATCAGGTTTTCAACGTTGTCGGGCAGTTCGTAATCGATATAGGTGCGCACGGTGTCGATACCTTCATCGGCATATTCGATAACGCAGTCCCCCGGCTGTTCCACCATATAAACGTCGTTTCCTGCGCCGCCGTACATAATGTCGTCGCCTGCGCCGCCGTTGAGGTAGTCGTTGCCGTTGCCGCCGTAGAGCGTGTCGTTGCCTTCCTGACCGTAGAGTGTGTCGCCGTTTTCGCCGCCGTAGATAATGTCGTCGCCTGCGCCGCCGTAAATCACGTCGGCACCTGCATAGCCGTAAATTTCATCGGCTTTGTCGGTTCCGTAAATCGTGTCTTTTGCCTCGGTGCCGTGGATTTGGCCGATTTCGTTGGGTTGGCCTTGGAATACGTTTCCGGGGTTGGTGTCGATGCCGCCGAAGCTGTTGGTGGGGTTGTCGTTGTTGTTTTGACAATCCGTACAGGTGTTTTCGGTGTTCGGAGCAGGCTCGGGCGTAGGCTC
>NZ_JAUMUI010000040.1 GCF_030530745.1 Neisseria sp.
AGGCCGGGGGCGATGTTTTCACGTTCGTCCACCACCATCACGCCTTTGAGGATTTCCCATTCGAGCTTGCGGCCGCTGTTGTTTTTGATGTTGAACACCACTTTGCCGCTGGGCACGGTAAGCTCCATCGGTTCGCAGGCTTCGTCGTTGACGGCGATGTTGACCGAACCGTCGGCATTGGCGGCAGCCGCCCCGCCGGAAGCAGGTGCTTCGGATTTTTCGGCCTCGGGCGGCTGACAGCCCGCCAAGCTGAAGGCGGCGAGCACGGACAAAACCAAAATATTTTTCTGTTTCATAAACATAACCTCTTTCTGTGTTAAGGGGATTTTTCGGAAACGGCAGGCCGGCTGCCGCGCAGAAACCAATACATCACGGGAAGCAGATACAGCAGCCACACCAGCACTTCTCCCTGCGTAGGGTGGTCGGTGTAGCCGAAAAAGCCGCCGAGCAGCACGCCCAGCGGGCTGTCTTCATGCAGGATGTGGGAAATGTCGAATACAATGGTTTGCAGGCGGTTCCACACACCGGCTTCGTGCAGCGCGCGCAGCGATCCGGCCAAGAGCCCGGCGGCCACCATAATCAGAAATGCGCCGGTGATGCGGAAAAACTTTGCCAAATTCAGGCGCATACCGCCCTGATATACCAGCGCGCCGATAACCACGGCCGCCGCCAGCCCCGCCACCGCGCCTGCGGGCATACGCCACGAGGGGCTCTGCTGAAACACCGCCAGCAGAAAAAACACGCTCTCCAAGCCTTCGCGCGCCACCGCCAAAAACGCCATGCCCACCAGCGCCCGGCCGCTGCCGCCTTTGTTCAGGGCCGTCTGAACCGAATCTTCAAGCTGCCGCTTCATCGAACGGGCGGCTTTTTTCATCCATAAAATCATATAGGTGAGCATGGCCACCGCTACCAGGCCGATAATGCCCACCACGAATTCCTGCTGTTTTTGCGGAATCTCGCCGGTGGCGGTGTGGATGGCCAACCCCAAACCCAAGCACAGCAGGGCGGCCGCAACCACGCCCAGCCATACTTTCGGCATCAGGTGCCCGTTGCCCGACTGGCGCAGGAAACCTGCCACAATACCCACAATCAGCGCGGCTTCGATGCCCTCGCGCAGCATAATCAGAAAAGCGATAAACATAGATTTGATGTTTGAAACGATGGTATTTAAAGTTATATCTCTATTTTAATATTAATGCAAATAGTTTTTATTTCTATAATTAATGAAATAGTAAAAAAGATTACAGGGCCGTCTGAAACTGTTTCAGACGGCCCTGTAATCTTGGGGTGTGTAGTCAGAAAGCGTTGCGGTCAGCGTTTTTTCCGGCTGGTGTTTTTGCTGCCTTTGGCTTTTTTATCGGCGGCGGCCAGGCGGGCGGCAACGAATTCGACCATTAAGTCTTTCTTTTCCCAGAAAAACGTTTGCATTTTTTCGAGCGGATAGATTTTTCGCACCATGGCGGGCAGGCCGTTGTGGATAATCGCGGCTACGCCGCGGTTGAGCGTTTCATTGTCCATCGCGGTTTTCAAATCGGTGTTTTGGCCGTCGAGATAGGCCTGCAGCTCTTTTTTCACGCCGCCGTGGATTTCGAATTGTTTGATCATTTGGGGTTTTCCTTTCCGTAAAATGCGGCGCCATTTTAGCAAAAATAATGACTTTTTAAACAAATCTTAACCATTTGGCCGGTTTTTAGGGCTACAATATGTCGGTTATTTTCCAAAGGCCGTCTGAAATGTATTTGTGGTTCAAACTGCTGCATGTGTTTTTTGTTATTTCGTGGTTTGCCGGGCTGTTTTACCTGCCGCGCATTTATGTGAACCTCGCTCAGGTTGAGGCGGGTAACCGCGGCGAATACCTGCGCCTGCTGGGCATGGCCGGGCGGCTGTTTAAATTTATGACGCCGCTGGGCGTCGGGGCAGTGTTGACGGGCTTTGTGATTCCGTTTGTTACCGGCTGGTGGGGCATGGGCTGGGTGCACACTAAAGTAACGCTGGGCGTGGTGCTGTTGGGCTACCATTTTTATTGCTACCGCCTGCTTTTGGACTTTCAGGACAACCGCAACCGCTACTCGCACAAATGGTTCCGCGTGTTTAACGAAATCCCTGCGGTGATTATGATAGCTGCTTTATATCTTGTTGTATTCAAACCATTTTAGAGGCCGTCTGAACAATGACTATCGAAATCGAACGCCGCTTTTTATTGAAAAACGACAGTTGGCGTGCTGAAGCGGGCGGGCCGGAAACCATGCGGCAGGGTTATCTGAGCGTGGAAAAAGAGCGCACCATACGCGTGCGCATCATCGGCAACCGTGCGTGGCTCACGCTCAAAGGCTATATTTCGGATGTTGTCCGCAGCGAGTTCGAATATGAAATCCCGCTGGCGCACGCCGAAACGATGATGCAGACCATGTGTCCGTTTAAGCTCGAAAAGCGGCGTTATAAAGTTAACTATAAAGGTTTTGTGTTTGAAATCGACGAATATTTCGGCGACAACGCGCCGTTAATCGTGGCGGAGCTGGAATTGCCGGGCGAAGATGCGGCATTTGCCAGGCCGGAATGGCTGGGTGAGGAAATCACGTCCGACGGCAGGTTTACCAACGCTTATCTGAGCGGACGTCCGTATTCGGAGTGGGATAAGCGTTAGAGGCTGTCGACATTTAACCGGCGAAGCGGTTTTTTGAGGCAAAATACCGCCGTTGCGTTGAATGTCGGCAGACCTTGGGCCGGCTGGAATCAAAGGCCGTCTGAAAATGCATTTTCAGACGGCCTTTGCTTCAAACCCGGCGTTTTACGGCTGGGTAACGGGGTCTTGCGGCAGCGGTGCGGCCGGAGCGCTTCCGTCGGGTGAGGCAGCCGGATCGGGCGTGCCGGCAGGTGCGGCAGCCGGCGCGGGTTCGTCGGCAGGTTCGGCCATCGGATCAGCGGGGGCTGCGACCGGCTCGGCTGCGGCGGGGACGGCATTTACACTGTCGGCTACATACACGAATTTGGTGCGGTCGTCGCTTTTGGCAGACAGTTTGACACCTTGGTATTGCACTTCCTGCAGGCCGGGAAACGCGCCCTGCTCGCCGCCGGTTTGCGGCATATTTTCAGCAGCGGCAAAAGAGGCGGCGGCAGAGGCCAGTGCGGCGAAGGTTAAAGCGGTTTTTTTCATCGTTCGTCCTTTCGGTTCGGTTTTATCTGTTTATCAAGCCATAGTTTGACGGCAGACCGGTGCGAGAGTTTTCCTGCATACGGTTAAGGCCGGGTTAATAAATAACAGATTGATAAAGCAAAACTGCCGTTTTGAGAAATTGTGTAAAAATATGACGTTAAATCCGGGAATATGTGAACGGATACGGCGGGCTGCTTTGTCGTGCGCAAGGCCGTCTGAAAATCCCGGCAGATCCGTTTGAAACCGCCCTGCCCCGATTCTGAACCGGATATGCCGCAACCGCTGTTTTTACTGTATCTGCCGCACCGTCCGTCCTATAATCCCTTACTCCCAACCCCATGTGAAAGCCTTCAGAATGACGACCCGGCCCGATAAATTCAATGCGCTCTTTTTTTCGGTATTTTTTCTGTTTGCCGGTTTCGGCCTGTTTCTCAATTCGGCGGGGGTGGAACTTTCGCAAATGGGAGTGAACAGCACTGCCATCGGCGTGTTAAATGCCGCTTTCTTCCTGGGGGCGGCTTTGAGCACGGTAGCGGCGCACCGCGTGGTGTCGGGCGTGGGGCATATCCGCAGCTTCAGCGCATTCGGTGCGGTGTTTGCCATTGCGGCGCTGGGGCATTTGATGACCGGCAACTTGTGGGTGTGGGGCGCGCTGCGGGTGGTGCTGGGTTTTTGTTATTACAGCCTGCTGATGGTTGTGGAAAGCTGGTTTGCCGAGCGCAGCACTGCGTCGGCACGGGCGCGGGTGCTGGCCCTGTATAACGTGGTGTACTACATCTCGTTTACCGCCGGTATCGCGCTGTTGAGTTTCAAGCTTTCCAACAGCGAAATTTTCACGGTTTCGGCGATGATGGTAATGGCGGCCATGCTGCCGGTGGCGCTCACCCGCCTGCATGCCCCCGAGCTGCCGCCGCGCCAGCGTATCAGCCTGCCGCACCTGTTTGCCATCGCCCCGTTGGCGCTGGTGGGCAGCTTTACGGCGGGCTTGCTGATGAACGGTTTTTTCACTATGGCTTCGGTATTCCTGCTCAAACAGGGTTTTGATGTGCGGCAGATTTCGTTTTATCTGATGACGGCAATGGTGATGGGGTTTGCCGTGCAGCTGCCGGTTGCGAAATTTTCCGACCGCCACGGCCGCCGCGCCGCCATTTTGGCCTGTTCGCTGGTGTCTGCCGCAGGTGCGGCGGCGGGCATCGGGCTGATGCTGGCGGACATCACCGCCGCGTGGGCGCAATATGCGGTGGCGTTTATGTTCGGCATCGGCCTGTTTACGCTTTATGCTTTGAGCGTGGCGCGAGCCAACGACCAGCTGCCCAACGAGATGAGCACGGTTGAAGTGAGCCGCAGCCTGCTGTTCAGCTACGGCATGGGCTCGATGCTGGCGCCGGTATTGCTGGGTTTGGTGATGGATCAGGCCGAACGCTATGGTTTTTATGCCTATTTCGTTGTGTTTGCGGCATTGTTGGCCGTGTTTGCCAAACAGCAGCAGGCGGTGCCCGAAGACAAGCGCAGTATGCACGTAAACATGCCTGCCGCCGCCGGCCCGGTGATTGCCGACCTTGACCCGCGCAACAGCGGCGGCGTGCTCAAACCGTTTGATAAAGCCGAAGCGAAAGTTTATGCCGAAGAGCTGGCGCGTGAAGCACAGGCGGATACCCCGCCGGAGCCGGAGCCGGAGCAGGATATGGGCAACCCGGCCGGTTAGGTTGGGGGGTAGAAATGCCTTGAGGCCGTCTGAAAACTTTCAGACGGCCTCAAGCTTTGCAAAGTTTGCGGTTTGTTTGAACCGCACGCCGGTTATTCGTAAACCTTCAGCAGCTCCACTTCAAACACCAAAGTGGCGTTGGGCGGAATCACGCCGCCGGCGCCGCGCGCGCCGTAGCCCATTTCTGGCGGAATGGTCAGCTTGCGTTTGCCGCCTTCTTTCATGCCGCCGAAACCTTCGTCCCAGCCTGCAATCACTTGACCCACGCCCAGTGTGATGGTGAGCGGTTGGCGGCGGTCGAGGCTGGAATCGAATTTGGTGCCGTCTTCCAGCCGGCCGGTGTAGTGCACGGTGATTTCTTTGCCTTTCACGGCTTCTTTGCCGTGGCCGGTTTCGATGTCTTCAATAATCAGGCTCATGATTGTGCTTTCTATAATCGGATTGGGGCGGCAAGCATAACATAAAAACGGGTATCAGTTGCCCACGCATTGGTGCAGCGGAAAGCGGCTTTTGCGGGCGCGGGGGTTTTTCTTTTTCTCGTAGCGGTTCCACGCTTTTTCGTGAAAATAAAACACAAACGTGTTGGCCAGCGGCTCGATTAACGCCACCGCGCCCGAAATGCCGATGCTGCCGGTTAAGGCGTAGGCTACGCCGAATGCCACGCCGAAGTGTAGAATGGCGAAAGTGATGGTTTTCAACATGGTGGGTTCCTTTTAAGAGCCTTAGGGCACGCCAAAAAGCGTTGCGGCGGTATTTTTGGTTAAAATCCGCATCTGCGGCGTTAGGTAGCGTAGCGGACTTGCGAAGCTAAAATGCCCGCAAGATGTTCAACCTTGCTGCGCTTTTTGCCTTGCATCTGCGGATTTTTCCTCAAAAAACCGCTTCACAAGCTTGTCGACGGCACGCCCTACGGCCGTCTGAAATGATATTGATTAGCATCATATCGGGGTGGCGGCGGTTAAGAAATTTGATTCTGTCAATATTTAATTAGTTAAATTTTATCAGATTAAAAAATTCAATAGCAAATGATAATTATGGAAACGCTGAAAATCGTTGCGCTCGACCGCGACACGTTGGCGGACGAACCGTTTGATTTTGATTTCAAATACGAATTGGCCGAATACGGCAACACCGAACCGCAAAATACGGCGGAACGCATTCAAGGCGCGCAGATTGTGATTACCAACAAAGTGGTGATTGATGCCGGGCATATCACCGCCAACCCGCAGTTGAAACTGATTGCGGTGGCGGCCACAGGCGTCAACAACGTTGATGTGGCGGCGGCCAAAGCAGCGGGCGTGGCGGTGTGCAATATCCGTGCCTACGGCAACGATTCGGTGGCCGAGCACGCGTTTATGCTGATGATTGCCCTGATGCGCAACCTGCCCGCCTACCAGCGCGATATTGCCGCCGGCGTGTGGGAGCGGTCGCCGTTTTTCTGCCATTTCGGCGCACCGATGCGCGATTTGAACGGCAAAACGCTGGTGATTTTCGGACGCGGCGGCATCGGCGCCACGCTGGCCGGTTATGCCCGCGCATTCGGTATGGAAGTGTTGTTCGGCGAACACAAACACGCTGACGGCGTGCGCGAAGGGTATACGGCGTTTGACGATGCCGTCCGCCGCGCCGACGTTATTTCGCTGCACTGCCCGCTCACGGAGCAAACCGCAGGCATGATAGGCGAAGCCGAGCTGCAGCAAATGAAGCCTGGCGCGGTTTTGGTGAACTGCGCGCGCGGCGGTTTGGTGGACGAACACGCGCTGGTGGCTGCGTTGAAATACGGCACGCTGGGCGGGGCGGGCTTCGACGTGCTTACCGAAGAGCCGCCGCGCAACGGCAACCCGCTGCTCAAAGCGCGCCTGCCCAACCTGATTGTTACGCCGCATATGGCCTGGGGCAGCACCGAAGCCCGCCACCGCCTGTTTGACATATTGGTGGAAAACATCAACCGTTTTGCGGCGGGCAGGCCGCAGAACCTGGTTTGAACGCTGCTGCAATATTGTATGCAGGCTGAGGCCTTTGCAAAGGTCTCAGCCTGTTTTGATTGGAAAACCTGCAACTGATTGTCATGATAACGGTGCCGGAATCAGCTTATTTTTCTGTAGAGCAGGTATAAACCTTCCGCAATAAACATAGAAACGATAATAATCAATGAAGCGGCCGGGTCTTCAACGGCATAATGGCGGGTTAGGGCGGAGGCAGATAAAATCATTACTGCATAAATCAAAAACGATGCCCATCCTCTTTTTTTATAAGGCTCAGACATAAACCCATCCTATCTGTTCATTAATATTATGCACTGATGGCGACCGCAGATTTCCTGTAATTGAAACATTCAGCCTGCGGTGCCTGCTTATTAAATATTAATCGTGAACGTATTCACCATTGTTTACCCGGTTTTGAATATCGTTGGCCAATGCATTGACATCCGTTTTGATTGAGTTTTCAATATGCCATCCGAAACCGTAACCGAGAAGGCCGCCGGGAAGCCCGCCAAATCTGGCACCGACCATACCTCCCACATCTCGGATCACTCCGCCACCGCTTACATTTTTCAATTCAAACTGATTCAGTTTCTTCATAATGTATCTCCTCGAAAGATAGAAAATCAAAAGAAAAGAGAAACAGCTTTTATCAACTGTTCCCGGTATGTTTGAGGGGTGCGGGTTGAATTTTGTTTCAACAACTTAACTTATTTTTTGAAAAAAAAAAAAAAAAAAGAGAAGTTAATTTTTATTTATTCTGTGAGGATATGCATGTTTATTATGGCTATATGCCGATAGCGGCAGCAGGCTTCCCATAATAGTATATCCGGCTTACGGTGCCTGCTTTGTGAAAAATATTAACCGTAAACCTGCCCGTTGCTCTGCAGACGGCTACACTTATTTAAATTTATCCCTGTTAAAAATTTTTTGAAGTAATATATTCATCGGAATAAAAATTAAAACAGCCAATGAGGTGATTTTCAAAGATTGTGAAAAATCATGAAGTATAAAAAAATAACTTATGGTCAGGGTAACCACGAAAACAACAACTGCTGTAACCGCTATAAACAAACTGAATTTCATGATCGGAACCATTATAAAAACTTAATGGGTATGCCGGGTTTATGGCACGGCACAAAACCGACATATCGGTTAATATCTGACAATTGTCAGATGGCGGTATGCTATTTTTCCCAACCGTCGTTAATGACAGTAGAGCCGAATCCGCCGACAAAGCCGCCCAAAGCCGCTGCTCCTGCAACTTTTGGGCCTCCTACTAAACCGGCAGCCCCTGCAGTGGCTCCTGTTGTCAGGCCGATTGCTGCAGCTTTGCCGAAATCGACATTGCCCCAGTTGAAACCGCCTGCAACCAACTCCAATTCAGCCATGCTTAATTCGTGGCCGAAACCATTCATCAAAGTTTGCATTTGATTACTCCTTAAAAAAAATAGAAAATCAAAAGAAAAGAGAAACAGCTTTTATCAACTGTTCCCGGTATGTTTGAGGGGTGTGGGTTGAATTTTGTTTCAACAACTTAACTTATTTTTTGAAAAAAAAGAGAAGTTAATTTTTATTTATTCTGTGAGGATACGCATATTTTTTATTACATTTAAATCGATGCGATGTTTTTTATATTCCGTCATGCCCGGGCTTGATCCGGGTGTCCCTTTTTCTTCTAAAACAAAAAGATGCCCGGGTCAGTACAGGGCATGACGCAAGTGTTTTAAGGTATCGGAAAGAGTTTTGCAGAGGCCTCCGGCCGGGATTTCGGCAAAAGCACCTGAGGCCGTCTGATTTTTTTCAGACGGCCTCAGGTGTTTCGGTATGCGCGGTTATTTGATTATCCCGCAGGCCATGCGCCCGCCGCCGCCGCCCAATGCGGCGGGTTGGTCGCTGTAGTTGTCGCCGCCTTCATGAATCATCAGCGAATGCCCGCGCAGGCTGTTGATGTTTTTGATGCGCGGGGCAACCACGGGTTGGATACGGCCGTTTTCGGCCACGGCCAGTGCGGGCAGGTCGCCTAAGTGTCCGCCGTCATCCCACGGGCCTTTGTGGGCGCCGGTTTTTTTCGGATCCCAGTGTCCGCCGGCGGCCATGCCGGCCGTTAGTTTGCCGTTGCTTTCGGCAGGGGCGCAACTGGGTTTTTCGTGAACGTGAAAACCGTAGATTCCGGCTTTCAGGCCTTGTAGTTTGGGCGTGAATACCGCGCCGTATTTGCTTTGGCTGATGCGGATTTCACCGATCGGGGCGTTGCCTTTTTCGATGTCGAGCCGCGACACGGGCACGATGATGTCGGTTTGGGCGTAGGCGCCGAAAGAAGTGGCGCAAAGTAAAGCGGCGAGCAGTTTTTTCATGGGGATTCTCCTTATCGGTTGGTGGGGCATTCTGCAGGTGTTATGCCTTATTGTATTTCAGACGGCCTTATCCGCTTAAAGTTCAAACGGACCGGTTTGTTTTTATTCCGCACCGCGCTTTTCTACCGCCAGCACCACGGCGTTGCCGCCGTTGATTTGAAACTTCACACCGTAGGCCGAAATATCCATTGCATACACCCGTTCGGGAATGTCTTGATAGGCGGGGCGCGGGTCTTGGGCGATGCTTTGGCCGATTAAGTCGCGCTCGGCCCGGGTGAGATGCTCTGCCCCGCAGCCGGGCTGCCAGCTTACAGACAATTCGTTTGGCTTGGCGGCGGCGAAACCGCCTGCGGCATCGGGTTTGGCTTCCACAAACGGAATATAGGGTTTGATATCGACGACGGGGGTGCCGTCGAGCAGGTCGGCACCGCTGCAATACAGGCGCACGGGGCGGGCGGTTTCGATGCGTTCGAGCTTCAGCAGCGACAGACCGAGATGATTGGGCCGGTGCGGGCTGCGGGTGGCAAACACGCCCATTTTCTGTTTGCCGCCCAAGCGCGGCGGGCGCACCAGCGGCGACCAGCCTTCGTTTAAAACATCGTGGAAAATAAAACTGATCCACACATAATCGAAATTTTCCAAACCGCGCACGCTGTCGGCGGAAAAAGCCGGCTCAAGCTCGATGCACACTTCGGCGGCGGGTACGAGGCCGGGCTGGCGGGCAACGCCGAATTTTTGCTTGTAGGGGGAATGCACGGTGGCGATGGGGGTGATGGTGTGTTGCATAAGGCCGTCTGAAAAGCCGTTGGAAAGGCTCATCATAACACCGTTATCGGTTTCAGACGGCCTTTGCTATAATGGCGGCTGCTGAAAACCGAGAGCCTGTTTTATGATAGTGTCGATAGACGTTGATGCCCAGAAAACCTTTTCGCCGTTATGCCCGAACGAGCTGCCGGTGGTTGAGGGCGATACGATTGTGGCGGAGTTGAACGCGCAGGCTGCATTGGCGGATTTGCGGGTGATGACGAAAGACGCGCATAGCCCCGCAGCCAAATGGCTGGTGGCGGATGCGGCCGATATGCTTAAGCCCACCGGGCTGCCCGAAGCCGATGTTACTTGGGTTTCCCACGCGATTGTGGGCAGCAGGGGCTACGAGCTGCTCGACGGCCTGCCGTCGGCCAAAGAATACGATTATTGCGTATGGAAAGGCGTCGATCCCGAGATCCACCCCTACGGCGCCTGTTTTCACGATATCGGCGAAAAGCTCAGCACGGGGCTGATCGAATGGTTGCGCAGCAAAGGGGCTGAAATCATTATTGTGGGTGGATTGGCTACGGATTATTGTGTAAAAACAACGGTTTTACAGCTTTTGAAAGGCGGCGGCTGGAAAGTGGTCGTGAATGCGGCAGCATGCCGGGGCATCGCGCCTGAAACCGTGGAAACGGCATGGAACGAAATGATAGATGCCGGCGCGGTGGTGTTGGAGAACGCCGATGCAATTTCAGATTATATTAAAAATCAATAAGTTGATTGTGTTTCACGTGAAACATGGAGCTCATTGACGGATTGGGCGCAATGAAAATACTGTTGGTAAGGCTCTCGAGCATGGGTGATTTAATCCACACACTGCCTGCGGTGAGTGATTTATCGCGTATGCGCCCCGATGTGGAGCTGCATTGGTTGAGTGAAGCGGGTTTTGCCGACATCGCCCGCCTGCATCCGTTTGTGAAAGAAGTGCACGCGATGCGCTGGCGGCAATGGCGCAAACAATTAAATCGGGCGGAAACATGGCGCGAAATAGGCCGTCTGAAAAGCGTTTTGCAACGGCAGCAATTCGATTTTGTGTTAGACAGCCAAGGGTTGATGAAGAGCGCGCTGTTTGCGAAAACTGCCAATTCACCCGTGAAAGGCTTGGATTTCAACAGTGCACGCGAACGCTGGGCGGCGCTAACCTATAACCAAACTTATGCCGTGCCTAAGGGCAGAAACGCCGTTTGGCGCAACCGTGCTTTGTTTGCGCTGGCGTTCAGTTATGAAATGCCCGCCGAACAGCGATTCGGGCTGAGCGTGCCGCCGGAAGGCCGTCTGAAAGATTTGCCAGGGCATTATTACGTTGCCCTGCACGCCACCAGCCGCGACAGCAAACTGTGGCCGCAAAACCATTGGCTCGAGTTATTGCAAAAGCTGTATGACGGCAGCGGCAGCCCCGTTTACCTGCCGTGGGGTAATGAAACGGAAAAACTGCGGGCGGAAAACATCGCCGCCAAACTGCCGTTTGCCCGCGTGTGCGACAAGCTGAACCTGTTGCAGGCCGCTTTTCTGCTCGATAATGCCGCCGGCGTGATTGGTGTGGATACCGGCCTGCTGCACCTTGCCAATGCGCTGGATACGCCTGTTGTCGGCATCTATACCGATACCGACCCGGCCAAAACCGGCGTGCAGGTTTCGCCGTGGGCAGTGAATCTCGGCAATGTGGCGCAGATTCCTGATGCGGAAGACGTTTATCAGAGCTTGTTATCGTGTATTCGGGCCAAATCTGAGGCCGTCTGAAAAATGAAAGCAGGGCTGCCATTATGCCGTTTTCAGACGGCCTGTGTAGTTTCCCGATATTTGCCATACATCATATAAATGCTTGAGAGCAATTACTTTAATTCGGGTATAATCCCTATTCCGTTTGGCGGTGCGAGCCGTTTTTGCAGAACGGGCGTGTTGTTTTTTCTGCAAAAACCGTTTAACCGATTACTGCCGGAAGCCCGGCTCAAGGAGAGTTTATGAAAGCACTGGTTGCCGTAAAACGAGTGGTGGACTATAACGTCAAAGTCCGCGTGAAAGCCGACGGTTCGGATGTGGATATCGACAATGTCAAAATGTCGATGAACCCGTTTGACGAAGTGGCCGTAGAAGAAGCCGTGCGCTTGAAAGAAGCGGGCAAAATCAGCGAAATCGTGGCGGTGTCGCTGGGCGGTAAAAAAAGCGAAGAAACCCTGCGCACCGCTTTGGCAATGGGCGCCGACCGTGCCGTTCATGTGGAAACCGATGCCAAACTGGAGCCGTTGGCGGTAGCCAAACTACTGAAAGCCGTTGCCGACAAAGAAGCGCCGCAGCTTTTATTGCTGGGCAAACAGGCCATCGACGACGATGCCAACCAAACCGCGCAAATGCTGGCCGCCCTGCTCGGCGCCGCACAAGGCACGTTTGCCTGCAAAGTGGCGCTGGAAAACAGTGAAGTGCTGGTTACCCGCGAAGTGGACGGCGGTGAAGAAACGCTGGCTTTGAAACTGCCCGCCGTAATCAGCGCCGATTTGCGTTTGAACGAGCCGCGTTTCGTAAAACTGCCCAATATTATGGCAGCCAAGAAAAAGCCGCTCGAAAAAACCACGCCGGCCGATTTGGGTGTGGACATCAGTCCGAAAACCAACGTCGTGAAAGTGGCCGAGCCCAAGCCGCGCCAAGCCGGCATTAAAGTAGGCAGCGTTGCCGAACTGGTTGAAAAATTGAAAAACGAAGCCAAAGTTATTTGAGAAGGGGCGAGACATGAGCGTTTTAATTATTGCAGAACACAATAACCAACAGTTAAACCCCGCCACCCTGCACGCCGTTACCGCCGCCGCCAAACTCGGCGAAGTGCATATTCTGGTGGCCGGCAGCAATGCTGCCGAAGTGGCCGAATCCGCCAAGAAAATCAACGGCGTAGCTAAAGTTTTGCTGGCGGACGCCCCTTATTACGGCGAAGCGCTTGCCGAAGAAATTACCCCGTTGGCGGTAAAGCTGGCCGGAGATTACCGGTATATCGGCGCCACGGCCACCGCTTTCGGTAAAAACCTACTCCCCCGCATCGCCGCCCTGCTCGATGCGCCGCAGATTTCCGATTTAACCGAAGTGGTTGATGATAAAACATTTATCCGGCCTATTTATGCAGGCAATGCTTTTGAAACCGTGCAGAGCGATGCGCCGAAACTGGTGCTTACTTTCCGCGCCACTGCATTCGATGCGGCAGAAAACGGCGGCAATGCCCAAATAGAAACGGTGGAAGCCGCGCCCGCACAAAACCTGAGCCGTTTTGTGAAACGCGAACTCACCCAATCCGACCGCCCCGAACTTACCCAAGCCAAAGTGGTAGTGGCCGGCGGGCGCGCATTGGGTAGCGCCGAACAGTTCAATGCCCTGCTCACGCCATTGGCCGATATTTTCGGCGCTGCCATTGGTGCATCCCGCGCTGCCGTCGATGCCGAATATGCCCCGAACGATGCCCAAGTTGGCCAAACCGGCAAAGTGGTCGCCCCGCAGCTCTATTTTGCCATCGGTATTTCCGGCGCCATCCAGCACACCGCCGGCATGCAGGACAGCAAAGTAATCGTAGCGATAAACAAAGACCCGGATGCTCCTATTTTCAGCGTATCCGATTACGGCATTGTCGGCGACCTGTTCGACATCGTGCCGCAATTAACCGCAGCCTTGAAAAGCTGAACGTTTCACGTGAAACAGGCCGTCTGAAAGAACTGGATTCAGACGGCCTTGCTATTGTGTTTAATACCAATTTATTTATTTCGGCGGGCTATCAAGAAACTCAACAATAGAAAATAATTTATATGTTTAAGTAATTTTTAATATTTGAGAAAACAAATGCAAGCATGAATAGGTAAGCAAATGTCTGTAAATATTTCAAAGTTATATGATGAATTGAATAAGCTTACTGCCGAGCCGAGCCGAGCCGAGCC
>NZ_JAUMUI010000041.1 GCF_030530745.1 Neisseria sp.
CGTCTGAATTGTGGTCGAACAATGCGCCGTTATAGCCCTGCGTGCCAACGGTTTCAATACCGTCGCCGTCCAAGTCCAATACCAGCGGGTCGTAGACGTGGTATTTGCCGTCGCGGTTGAGGTTTTTGTAGTCTTCATATTCATTTGGGCATGTCCAGTGGTAGTCGCCGCTTGCTTTCCTGTATTGGTCTACCAGCCACTCCCCGACTTCTCTGCCCAACCAAGCTCCGCCTAAGGAGCCCGCACCAGAAGCAAGTATGGCTCCTGGTCCAGTTGCTGCACCAATCATGCCGCCACCAAGTCCTCCTAAAAAAGCCCCGGTTGCTGAAGTAAATTCAATAAATGCCTGTTGTTTATTTCCTTGCGTATACTTTTGAACAACCTGCCCCGCAGACATTAAAAGGCCGACATGGCCAAACATGTTAACAGCCGGATTAAGCTTTGATTTTGCTATATTTGCTGCACCAAATTTTTCCAGGAATTGTTTGAAACCGGTATCTGCGCTGGTCAATGAAGCGCCAACCGCATCGCTTACAGTGTTTCCTTCATCATAAGTATTACAATTGTTCGCCACTTTAAATTTCCTTTCTATCAAAAATAGATATGAGCGTTAGCATCCACGAGAAAATAAACCCTAAAAACATGAAAGAAATTACAATAAATAAAATAATATTAAATAAAAATAGAAATATTTTGTAGTTAGTGATTAACGAGATGAATCTTTCAACTTTTGGTAATTGGATGAATTCAATATTAAAGACAAAACAAATAATTACGAAAATTATCCAGAAATAGAATAAAAATTGAACTATCCTAATGAATCTACTGCGATTGTCTATTACTCTTTCTTTGACCAAGTAAGGGTTGATTGCATAAACGCCCCATTCAAAAAGAAACTTATTTTTCTTATGGATGAAATTAAAAAACTTTCTTCCCGCTCCATGGCTATATGAGTATGTAAGCATTAATACTACAATAAGATTTATAATAAATGTTATAGATGACAATGCTACTGTAAAGCTGACTGAACTATTTATTTCATCAATATAATTTCCAAGTTGCAATCCTTCTAAAAAATCCAAATTAATTCTAGGAACATGAAAACCTCCAATAAATATGATATAAATGTTTGATATGATGCTTAAAATAAACAAAGCTAAATTTAAATTTAAAAGTAAAAATATTTTTCTCATTATTAAATACCTGTTTGTAAGAAGTAATTCAGATTTCCCGTTTTTTAAGCCTTCGATACGATTTATTTCAAGCAGCTAATCGTATCGCTTAAATTTCATTTGTAAATGCCTATGGGATAATCGGTTGTTTTGGCAAACAAACGAAAATTTTATTTTTTTGCGTAAAGTAAACATAGTTATCTTCAACGGTTGCCACACAAACTAATGCCGTCTGAATGCTTTTCAGACGGCATTAGTTTATATGAAATCAGCATGTTTTTTGGCTTAAGCTGTCGTAGGCTTTGTTGGCGACATTAAAGAATTTCAGGATGTCGTTGTCGGAAGAAACATAGATGACGTTGGATTTTTCGCCCGAAAACGCATCCAGCGCGGCGATTTTGTGCAGGGTTTGTTCCGCCATGGCCTGATGTTCCTTGGAGGGGAGGTAGAGCATGGCGGCGTTGGCCTGCGAGGGCGTGAGCGCCACGCCCTCGTTGGCGGTTTTGATAAAGGGCGCGGCGAAAACGATATTGCCGCCGTAGCGCGGGTCGGTTTTTGCCCACTCGGCAACCAGCTGATCGATCAGGGCTTTCTGTGCCGCCTTGGTTTCGGCCTGGCTGTAGGCTTGCAGCACTTCGGCCAGCTTGGGCGACAATGCCGCTGCTTCGCGCAGGTCGCGCAACCGCCCGATACCCTGCACATTGGCTGCCTGCATTTGCTCTTCGGTGAGTTGGACGGAATCGGCATAGCGGCTGTGCAGGTGGTCGGCGGCGAGCCATGGCCCGCTCTCGACTGTATAGTGGCTTAAGATTTAAAAGAGGACAAGGCGGTGAAGCTGCAGACAGTACAGATAGTATGGACGGGAGCGGCGGATAAGTTATTTGCAGCCAATATTTACCTTGCTGCTACGTTGTTGGGGTTAAGATGAATTTGAATGTCGGCAGGCCTTTGGGTTTCCTGTATCAGGTTTTCTCATGCCGGTATCCGGGTGCTTGAGTTTCCTCCTTCTTTCGCTTAAAATAACTTGCTTCTAAGGCATAGGCTTATGCCTGTAAAAGCACGTAACACGGTTTTCAGCACAGCCGTGCGGCGTGTTTTTTTTTAGCCGGATTTTCAGAGGCAGTTGAATACCGGCCTGTTTTTCAGACGGCCCGCACCGTTTCTTTTTCAGCCATACAGGATATCCATCATGACCACTCCCGCAATCTTAGTACTCGCCGACGGCAGCGTGTTTCATGGCTCCTCAGTGGGTTTTCATGGCGCAACTTCCGGCGAAGTGGTGTTCAACACTTCTATGACCGGCTATCAGGAAATCCTCACCGACCCTTCATACTGCAAACAAATCGTTACCCTCACTTATCCGCACACCGGCAACACCGGCACTAACGGCGAAGATGTGGAAAGCCGCGCCGTGTATGCCGCCGGGCTGATTATCCGCGACCTGCCGCTGTTGCACAGCAATTTCCGCAGCAGCGAAAGTTTGCAGGAATATCTGGTGCGCAACCGCACCGTGGCGATTGCCGATATCGACACCCGCCGCCTCACCCGCATTCTGCGTGATAAAGGCGCGCAGGCCGGTGCGATCCTCACGGGTGCGGACGCAACCGAAGAAAGGGCGCGCGAACTGATTGCCGCGTTCGGCAGCATGGTCGGTAAGGATTTGGCTAAAGAAGTTACCTGCAGCGGCGCCTACGAATGGACAGAAGGCGAATGGAGGCTGGGGAGGGGTTTCGGCAAGCCGTCCGAACAACCTTATCATGTGGTGGCTTACGATTTCGGCGTGAAAACCAATATTCTGCGTATGCTCGCCGGGCGCGGCTGCCGCTTGACCGTGGTGCCTGCGCAGACCCCCGCGGCAGAAGTGCTGGCAATGAACCCCGATGGCGTGTTCCTTTCCAACGGCCCCGGCGATCCTGAACCGTGTGATTATGCGGTTGCTGCGATTCGGGAATTGTTGGCAACAAAAAAACCGTTGTTCGGCATTTGCTTGGGACATCAGTTATTGGGTCTGGCCTGCGGTGCAGAAACCAGCAAAATGCCGTTCGGCCATCACGGAGCCAACCACCCCGTGCAAGATCTCGACAGCGGCCGTGTAATGATTACCAGCCAAAACCACGGCTTTCAGGTGGACGAAAACACCCTGCCGGACAACGTTCGCGTAACCCACCGTTCGCTCTTCGACGGCACCGTACAAGGCATCGAACTGACCGACCGCGCTGCATTCAGCTTTCAAGGCCACCCCGAAGCCAGCCCCGGCCCGCATGATGTGGCATGCCTGTTCGATAAATTTATCGACAGTATGAAAGCTAATAAGGCCGTCTGAAAAAAGGGGGGGGCGTAGTATTATGAAAACCGCCGCGCTTGATCATTTGGTATTAACCGTTGCTGATATTGAACAAACCATTACTTTCTACACCCAAGTATTGGGCATGGAAGAAACCACCTTTGGCGAAGGCCGCAAAGCCCTGCGCTTCGGCAGCCAGAAAATCAACCTGCACCAAAAGGGTGCGGAAGTGCTGCCTAATGCACAAAATGCCGCTTGCGGCACGGCAGATTTATGTTTGCTTTCTGAAACCCCGCTGCCGCAGGTGTTGGCCGAATTGCAGCAGCACGGCATTGAACCCTTAAGCGGTATCGTGCCGCGTACGGGTGCAACGGGGGCGATTGAGTCAATCTACCTGCGGGATCCCGACGGCAACTTGTTGGAAATCAGCCGCTATATTTGATACCCGTATTTCAGACGGCCGATATTTTTACAAAAACCATTCAGGCCGTCTGAAAAAACAAACAGGCTTCGGGCTTGGGTGTTAAACCAACAAGCCGTTAAAATTGAAGATAAATATTGCACCCTTCCCCCCTATGTTCCATCAAAATTATTTAAAACAACAATAAACACCACACCTCATGAAAATTTTAAGCGACAAACAAGTCCGCATACTCTCTATTGCCGCCACCCTCATGGCAGTGGGTATGTATGTGGCCTATATTCCGCAGATACAAATGAATCTGTCCGGCCAGAAAGGCGCATGGCTGCAACCTTTGGTGGCCGCGATCAACTGCACCTTATGGGTGATTTACGCCCTGTTTAAAAAAAACCGCGATATTCCCGTGGCGCTGGCCAACGCGCCCGGCATTTTTCTCGGCCTGATCACGTTTATCACCAGCTTTTAACGCGCAGGCCGTCGTTCTTTAACTTGATAACCCACGCTAAGGCCGTCTGAAAATGTTCGGCATAACCGACCTTGCCGCCTATATTATCGGCACCATCGCCGTTATCCTGCTGCCCGGCCCCAATTCCATGTATTGCCTCACCGTTGCCGGGCAACACGGCGCCAGAGCCGCCTACCGCGCCGTGGCGGGCATCTTGCTGGGCGACAGCCTGCTGATACTCGCCACCGTATTGGGCGCCGGCACCCTGCTCAAGCTCTATCCCGCCCTGTTTCACGGCATCAAGCTCGCCGGCGGGTTATATTTGGCCTATATCGGCAGCAACCTGTTGCGCGGTGCCGCCAAAAAATGGCACTTCCGGCCGGGCGCAACGAACGGCGCAAATATCCCGCCCGAGCCGCAGCACATTTTCAAACGCGCGCTGCTGCTGAGCCTAACCAACCCGAAAGCGATACTGTTTTTCCTATCGTTTTTCGTGCAGTTCGTCGATCCGGCCTACCCGCACCCCGCACTGAGTTTTCTCGCTCTGGCCGTAATTTTGCAGCTGGTGAGCCTGCTGTATTTGAACACGCTGGTGTTCGTCGGCCGCACACTCACCCGCGCGTTTAAACGGCACATCAAAATATCCGCCGCCGCCATGGCCGCCGTCGGCGTGCTGTTTATCGGTTTTGCCGTAAAAATGTGGACGGCGGGGTTGTGATGGTGATGTCTGTCTGAAAAACCAGGTGGAGTCCTGTAGGCTGGGTTGCCAAACCCAACGGTTTGAAATAATTGAACGGTGTGATGTTGGGTTTTCAACCCAACCTACGGCTGAATTGAAAACCCAACAAAATAACATACAGGAGCAAACCATGCGCTACCGCCGTGCATTTGCCCCGGGCGGCTGCTATTTCTTCACGCTTGCCTTGCAAGACAGAAAACAAGATTGGCTGGTACGGCATATTGATGATTTACGGCAGGCATTTGCCGAAGTCAAACAACGCCACCCGTTTGAAATCATTGCCGTTTGTGTATTGCCCGAACATTTGCATTTATTGATCAGGCTGCCTGCAAACGACAGCGGTTACCCTGCCGGATTACGGATGATTAAGGCCAGGTTTTCCCAAGCCATACCGAAAACCGAAGCCGTATCCCCGTTGCGGCAGCACAAAAACGAGCGGGGTATTTGGCAGCGGCGGTATTGGGAACACCAAATCCGCGACGAGCGGGATTTGAATGCCCATATTGATTATATTCATATCAATCCGGTGAAACACGGTTATGTATCCCATGTGGCGGATTGGCCGTATTCATCGTTTCACCGGTATGTGCAGCAAGGTTTGTTGCCCGCAGATTGGGCGGGCGGGGCAGAAGCAGATGGTAGTTTCGGTGAATAGTGAAAAATAGGTTGTCAAACCAACAGGCAGCTTGGGTTACCAACCCGACATTTTGAAATAAGTGAATGGTTTGATGTTAGGTTTTCAACCCAATCCACGCGTGTTCCAAATTTTCAGACGGCCTGTGGAAAATTTCAGCCACCCCGTAGGTTGGGTTGCAAACCCAACAAAACCGTTAAATTTAAGAAGAGGTTGGGTATTGACCCGTTAGAGAAGTTGGGTTGTCAAACCCAACGTTTTGAAATAATTGAACGATGTAATGTTGGGTTTTCAACCCAACCTACGCTTGCTTTTTTCAAAGATCATTTAAGTAAAGATAAATTATGTCTATTTCTCACGATGAAGCAACCAAATGGTCAAGAAAAGAAACATTCACGGGAATTGTTATAGGATTCGTCATGGGTGCTATAGCAGCATGGTTTATTATTGACTATTCCCATAAGGAAAACAAAGAATCATATATTCGACAGATTAATGATCTAAAAGACGAAAAAAACAAACTATATACAGAAAAATCCACTTCCGAGAAAAATTTTGCTATTTGCCAAACCGAAAAGACGAATTTAGAAAATTCAATAAACCAAAATTATGTATCTCGCGAAGAATTTAATCGCTGTATGCAAAATAACACTCAATTTGCAAATACAAACCAAAGAATAAAGGATGAAAACGAAAGACTTTCATCGCATTTGCAAAGTAAGGACTCATGTTTTAAAGAACGAGAACACTTACAGCAGCAACTAGACGATATTAGAGAAGAATTAAAATCCGGATGGTCAAAGGGTAACCTAATCTCTAGACTAACTGATCAACAAATTCACGAAAGACGAGAGCAACAGCAGCAATTAGTAGAACAACTAAACAAAATGAATTGTCAATAGACTTTTTTTAAGAAAGATCCACCATGCCCAAACGTACCGACCTAAAATCCATCCTCATCATCGGCGCCGGCCCCATCGTCATCGGCCAGGCTTGCGAGTTCGACTATTCCGGCGCGCAGGCGTGCAAGGCTTTGCGCGAGGAGGGCTATAAAGTCATCCTCGTCAATTCCAACCCCGCTACGATTATGACCGACCCCGATATGGCCGATGTTACCTATATCGAGCCGATTATGTGGCAGGCTGTGGAGAAGATTATCGCCAAGGAACGCCCCGATGCGGTGCTGCCCACCATGGGCGGCCAAACGGCGCTGAACTGTGCGCTGGATTTGGCGCGCAACGGCGTGTTGGCGAAGTATAACGTCGAGTTAATCGGCGCCACCGAAGACGCGATTGATAAGGCGGAAGACCGCGGCCGCTTTAAAGAGGCGATGGAGAAAATCGGCCTCTCTACGCCGAAATCGTTTGTGTGCCACACCATGAACGAAGCCCTGCGCGCGCAGGAAGAAGTGGGCTTTCCCACGCTGATCCGCCCGTCGTTTACCATGGGCGGCTCGGGCGGTGGCATTGCCTATAATAAAGACGAGTTTCTGGCGATTTGCGAACGCGGTTTCGATGCTTCGCCCACGCATGAATTGCTGATTGAGCAGTCCGTGCTCGGCTGGAAAGAGTATGAGATGGAGGTGGTGCGCGATAAAAACGACAACTGCATCATCATCTGCTCGATTGAAAACTTCGATCCGATGGGGGTGCACACGGGTGATTCCATCACGGTTGCGCCCGCGCAAACGCTCACCGATAAGGAATACCAAATCATGCGCAATGCCAGCTTGGCGGTGTTGCGCGAAATCGGCGTGGACACAGGCGGCTCGAATGTGCAGTTTGCGGTGAACCCGGCCAACGGCGAGATGATTGTGATTGAAATGAACCCGCGCGTTAGCCGTTCTTCCGCGCTGGCTTCCAAGGCCACGGGCTTTCCGATTGCCAAAGTGGCGGCCAAGCTGGCGGTGGGCTTCACTTTGGACGAGCTTCGCAACGACATCACCGGCGGCCGCACGCCCGCATCGTTCGAGCCGAGCATTGATTATGTGGTAACGAAAATCCCGCGTTTCGCCTTTGAAAAATTCCCCGCCGCCGACGACCGCCTCACCACGCAGATGAAATCGGTGGGCGAAGTGATGGCCATGGGGCGTACCATTCAGGAAAGTATGCAGAAAGCCCTGCGCGGTTTGGAAACGGGTTTGTGCGGCTTCAACCCGAAAACCGACGACAAAGCCGAAATCCGCCGCGAGCTGGCGAACCCCGGCCCCGAGCGCATCCTTTTTGTGGCCGATGCCTTCCGCGCGGGCTTCACGATTGCGGAAATTCATGAAATCTGCGCGATAGACCCGTGGTTTTTGGCGCAGATTGAAGACATTGTCAAAGAAGAGGCCGCGGTTGTTTCAGGCAGCCTGAAAGACTTGGACTACGCCGCGCTGCGCCGTCTGAAACGCAAAGGCTTTGCCGACAAACGCATCGCGCAACTCTTGGGCGTGAAAGAACAGGAAGTGCGCGCCCACCGCTACGGCCTGAACCTGCACCCCGTCTACAAACGCGTCGACACCTGCGCCGCCGAGTTCCAATCCGACACCGCTTATCTCTATTCCACTTACGAAGAGGAATGCGAAGCCAGGCCGTCTGAAAACAAAAAAGTAATGATTCTCGGCGGCGGCCCCAACCGCATCGGCCAGGGCATCGAGTTTGACTACTGCTGCGTGCACGCCGCGCTCTCGCTGCGCGAAAGCGGTTTTGAAACCATTATGGTCAACTGCAACCCCGAAACCGTCTCCACCGACTTCGACACGTCCGACCGCCTCTACTTTGAGCCGCTCACGCTGGAAGACGTGCTGGAAATCGTGAAAAAAGAAAACCCCTGGGGCGTGATTGTGCATTACGGCGGCCAAACCCCGCTGAAGCTCGCCAACGCGCTGGTGGAGAACGGCGTGAACATCATCGGCACTTCCGCCGATTCGATTGATGCCGCCGAAGACCGCGAACGATTCCAAAAAGTGCTGAACGACCTCGGCCTGCGCCAGCCGCCCAACCGCACCGCACGCAACGAAGAAGAGGCGCTGGTGTTGGCCGAAGAAATCGGCTATCCGCTGGTGGTGCGCCCGTCTTATGTACTCGGCGGCCGCGCCATGCAGGTGGTTCACAGTCAAGAGCAACTGAAAACCTATATGCGCGAAGCCGTGCAGGTGTCGGAAGACAGCCCCGTTTTGCTCGACTTCTTCCTCAACAATGCGATTGAAGTGGACGTAGACTGCGTTTCAGACGGCAAAGACGTAGTCATCGGCGGCATCATGCAGCACGTCGAGCAGGCCGGTATCCACTCCGGCGACTCCGGCTGCTCGCTGCCGCCGTATTCGCTCTCCGAAGAAGTGCAGGAAGAAATCCGCCGCCAAACCAAAGCGATGGCCTACGCGCTGAACGTGGTCGGCCTGATGAACGTGCAGTTTGCGGTGCAAGACGGCGTAGTGTTTGTGCTCGAGGTGAACCCGCGCGCCTCGCGCACCGTGCCGTTTGTGTCGAAAGCCACTTCCGTGCCGCTGGCCAAAGTGGGCGCGCGCGCGATGGCGGGCATTTCGCTGAAAGAGCAAGGCGTTGAAAAAGAAGTGGTGCCCGACTTTTATGCCGTGAAAGAGGCCGTGTTCCCGTTTATCAAATTCCCCGGCGTCGACACCATTCTCGGCCCCGAAATGCGCTCCACCGGCGAAGTGATGGGTGTGGGCGCCACCTTCGGCGAAGCCTACCTGAAAGCCCAACTGGGCGCGGGCGAACGTATGCCGGCAACAGGCAAAGTCTTTATCGCCGTGCGCGACGAAGACAAACCGCTGATTGTCAAAACCGTAAAAAACTTCCTCGCCTTGGGCTACGGGGTGTGCGCCACGCGCGGTACGGCGGCTTATCTGGCGGGGCAGGGCATCACCGTGCAAACCGTCAATAAGGTGCTTGAAGGCCGTCCGCATATTGTCGATGCCATTAAAAACGGCGAAATCGCACTGGTGGTCAATACCGTAGGCAGCGATGCGCAATCTGTGGCCGACAGCCACAGCATCCGCCGCAGCGCGCTCACCCAGCGCGTGCCGCAATACACCACCACAGCAGGCGGCGAAGCCATGAGCGAGGGTGTGAAGAGTCTGAACGGCTTGGGTGTTTACAGTGTGCAGGAATTGCACGGCCGGTTGAGAAAACAGGCAGACTAACCCGATGCTGTGCCGTTAACCGAAAGGTATTAGGCCGTCTGAAAAGAAACAACCTTTTCAGACGGCCTGTTTATGATAGCTGCGGTTACACGCCCTGTTTCAAACTGGCTTTGATAAAGCCGTCCAAATCGCCGTCCATCACAGCTTTGATGTTGCCCACTTCGTAAGAGGTGCGCAAATCTTTGATGCGCGACTGGTCGAACACATACGAGCGGATCTGGTGGCCCCAGCCCACGTCGGACTTGCCTTCTTCCAGAGCCTGTTTTTCTTCGTTGCGCTTGCGCATTTCCAGCTCGAACAGCTTGGCTTTGAGCATATTCATGGCTTCGTCGCGGTTGCGGTGTTGCGAGCGGTCGTTTTGGCACTGCACCACGATGCCGGTGGGGTTGTGGGTGATGCGCACTGCGGAATCGGTTTTGTTGATGTGCTGGCCGCCTGCGCCGGATGCGCGGTAGGTGTCGATGCGCAGGTCGGCGGGATTGATTTCCACTTCGAAACTGTCGTCCACTTCGGGGTAAACGAACACCGAGGCAAACGAGGTGTGGCGTTTGTTGTTGGAATCAAACGGCGAATAGCGCACCAGGCGGTGGATGCCGGTTTCGGTGCGCAAGAGGCCGTAGGCGTATTCGCCTTCGAGCTTGACGGTGGCGCGGTTGATGCCGGCGATGTCGCCTTCGTCTTCTTCAAGCACTTCAACCTTAAAGCCCTTGCGCTCGGCATAGCGCAGATACATGCGGTAGAGCATGCCCGCCCAGTCTTCGGCTTCGGTGCCGCCGGCGCCGGCGGTGATGTCGATAAAGCAGTTGTTCACGTCGGCCGGCTGGTTGAACATGCGTTTGAATTCCAGATCGGCCATCATCTGCCCGAGTTTGGCGATGTCTTCCTGCACGGCGGCGAAGCCGGCTTCGTCGTTTTCTTCCACCACCATTTCGAGCAGCTCGCGGTTGTCGTTGATGCCGGCGGCGATGTTGTCGAGCGTGAGCACAATGCCTTCGAGCACTTTGCGCTCTTTGCCGATTTCTTGGGCTTTTTTGGGATCGTTCCAAAGGTCGGGGTCTTCGGAGAGGCCGACCACTTCTTCGAGGCGGTCTTTTTTGCCGTCGTAATCGAGATAGCCGCGGATGTCGCTGCTGCGCGCGGAAAGGTCGGCGAGCACGGCGTTCAACTGGTTGACGGTTTCGGCTTCAATCATGGTTTTCTCTTGCTAAGGTCTTTATTTAAGGGGCGTATTGTACTGGATTTTATGAGTGCGGGCTATGGAGGAAGGCCGTCTGAAAAGGGTTTCAGACGGCCTGTGTATTTGTTCCGAACCGGTCAGCGCCTGGCTTTAAACCCAAGCAGATGCTGCTGGGTAGCCAGCCATGCGCCGGCGGTGCCGAGGGCGGCCACGGCGGCAAGCACCAGCAGCACTTCCCAAAAATAGAAAAAACGCCATTCGATGTTCAGCCCGTAGGGCTTGAAAATCTGATCGACCAAGGGTTTCGACACGTTTACCAGCCAGGCGCACAGCCCCAGGCCCGCAGCCACGGCAAGCACGCCCTGCCAGGCGGCCAAATAAAGGAAGGGGCGGCGGATAAACGAGGCAGGCGCGCCCAAAAGTTTGGTGATTTCGATTTCTTCTTTGCGGCTCAAAATTTGCAGGCGGATGGTGTTGTGCGCCACCAAAACGAAGGCCACGCCGAGGGTGAAAGCGAGAAACCAGAATACCTTGTGCACAAAATCGTTGACTTGGTAGAGCGTCTGCATCCATTCGGTGTCGAGCTTGGCCTCTTCCACCATCGGCAGCCCGCCCAAATCTTTTTGCAGCGCCTTCATTTCTTCAGGAGGCGTGGCGGGATCGGGGGTAACGATGAATACGTCGGGCAGCGGGTTTTCGTCGAGCATAGACACCAAATCTTGGCCGCCCATGCTGGTTTGCAGCTCTTGCAGGCCTTTTTGTTTGCTCACGAATTCGTTTTTCTGAATGCGTTTGTCTTGTGCGATCAGGCTTTGCACGGCTTCAGCATCGCCCGTATCGGCACCCGGTTCCATATAAACGGTGATCTGCGGCGATTCGTTGAGTTTGCCGACCACGGCCTGCGAACTTTGCACGCCCAGATAGAGCGCGAGCGGCAGCGTCATCGCCACCGCCAGCATCAGCAGGATCAGCAGTGTGCCTACGGGCTGTTTCAGCAGTTGGCGGGCGGCGTTGGCGGCGGCGTCAAGGTGGAGCGATACGTATCGGTTCATGATGTGAACCTGCCTTCCTGCAAGCGCAGAATGCGGTGGCCGTAGTCGGCCATCAGGGTTTCGTCGTGTGCGGCCACGATTACGGTGGTGCCGGCTTCGTGGAAGGTTTTGAACAGTTCCATAATATCCAGGGCGTAGGCGCGGTCGAGGTTGGCGGAAGGTTCGTCGGCAATTAGCAGGCTGGGCTGGTGCACCACGGCGCGGGCGATGCACAGGCGCTGTTGTTCGCCGCCGGAAAGGGTAACGGGGTCGGAAAGCTCGCGGCCGCCCAAGCCCACTTTTTCGATGGCGGTGCGGGCACGTTTGTCGGCCTGTCTGGCGTCGTAGCCGATGATGCGCAGCGGCAGCAGCACGTTTTGCAGCACGTTGCGGTCGTAAAGGATTTTATGGTCTTGGAAAACGATGCCGATGTGCTGGCGCATAAAGCCGATTTGGTTGTCGTTTAAGCCGCCGATATTTTGGTTGTTCAACCACACCTTGCCTTCGGTGGGTTTGGTGATGCCGGCGATTAGTTTGAGCACGGTGGATTTGCCCGCGCCCGAATGCCCGGCCACGAATATCATTTCACCTTTGCTGATCTTGAAGCTGACGTTTTTCAGCGCCTGAAAGCCGCCGGGATAGGTTTTGGAAACTTGTTCGAAACGAATCATAGGGTTATCCGGTGAAGTTGGTTTCAGACGGCATCAGGCCGTCTGAAAGGTTACGCGCGATTATACCGAATAATGTTGCACCGTTCAGCCGGGAGCGACGGGTGGAGATGATAGGAAACAAACTGTTTCAAGAAAACCGTTTTGGGTAAAAACGCCCGCACGGCAGTGCGCGGTGCGGGCGGGAGGGTTTCAGACGGCCTGAAAGTCAGTCGAGCAGCGCGTCCACAAATGCTTTGGCGTCAAACGGGCGCAAGTCGTCGATGCTTTCGCCCACGCCGATATAGCGCACGGGAATCGGGCGGTTGCCGGCGAGCGCGGCGAGAATGCCGCCTTTGGCGGTGCCGTCGAGCTTGGTAACAATCAGGCCGGTGAGGCCCAGCGCGTCGTCGAAGGCGGTAACCTGGTTGACGGCGTTTTGGCCGATGTTGGCATCGAGCACCACGATGATTTCGTGCGGTGCGTCGGGCATGGATTTTTGCAGCACGCGCTTCACTTTTTTGATTTCTTCCATCAGGTGCAGCTGCGTGGGCAGGCGGCCGGCGGTGTCGGCCAGCAC
>NZ_JAUMUI010000042.1 GCF_030530745.1 Neisseria sp.
TTTACCGGGTTTGGGTTCGGCTTTTTTCACCGCCGGTTTCTGTTCGGGTTTGGGTTTGATTCCGGTTTTTGGGGGGACGGCTGCAGAAGCATCGGGTGCGGCGGGTTCCGGTTCGGAAGTTGTTGCCGTTTCGGAAGCGGTTTGCTGCTCTTCGATAAAGCCGCCTAATACGTCTGTGTCGGAAGCCGTACCGGCAGGGGCGGTGCCGTCGGCGGCAGGCGGTGCGGATGCGGCAGGCTCGCTGCTTTTCGGTGTGAGGATTTCGGGTTTGGGCAGCTCTTTCTGCGTTTCTTCTTTGAATGCTTCTTTATTGCTTTTGTTCAAAAAGAACAAAACGCCGGCAATCACTGCGGTTGCCAGCAACAAGCCCAACATAAAGCCTGACAGGCCTTTTCCATACTGTTTTTTCGCGCTCATAAAATACCTACGATACCTTGATTTTTTATTGGGTGATGCCGTCTGAAAACTGCTTTGCTCCCCAGTTTCCAAACGGCGCATTTTAGCAACAACTTATGCTTTAAGCAAAAACCTTACAAAGCCCGACGAAAACTTACTGCGCGTAACACATGGGCGCGGCCGACGTTGTCGTCACCGTGCAGGTCGGCCAGTGTGCGCGCCACCCGCATGATGCGGTGGTAGCTGCGGGCGGAAAGCGAGAGTTTTTCGAGCAGGGTGCCTAAAGTTTCGTGTGCTTCTTTAGAGACCATTGCGGTTCCGTCCAGTTCCGTAACCCCCAGATCTGCATTGACCTTGCCCTGACGCGCATACTGCCTCTCGCGCGCGGCCTGCACGCGCACCGACACTTCTGCACTGCTTTCTCCGGCCTGCTGTTGTGTCAGTTCGGCGGCGGAAAGCGCGGGTACTTCAATGGTTAAGTCTATGCGGTCGAGCAGGGGGCCGGAAATTTTGCCGCGGTAGCGGGCGATGCTTTCGGGTGTACAGCGGCAGGGCTTTGCGGGGTGGCCGAGATAGCCGCAGGGGCAGGGGTTCATGGCGGCAACCAGTTGGAATTTGGCGGGATAAACGGCTTTGTGCGCTGCACGGGAAATATGGATTTCGCCGGTTTCCAGCGGTTCGCGCAATACTTCCAGAACCTTGCGGTCGAACTCGGGAAGTTCGTCTAAAAACAAAATGCCGTTGTGGGCCAGTGAAATTTCGCCGGGGCCGGAATTTCCGCCCACTACCGCCACGGGGCTGGAAGTATGGTGGGGGCTTTGAAACGGCCTGTGGCTGTGCAAATCCTGCCTGTGGTTGGGCAGCAGCGAGCGCAGTGCCCACACTTCGATTAATTCGTCGTCGGTTAGCGGCGGCAGAATGGAGGGAAGGCGTTGGGCGAGCATGGATTTGCCCGTGCCGGGCGGCCCCATCATCAGCAGGCTGTGGCCGCCGGCGGCGGCGATTTCCAAAGCCAGGCGTGCGGTGTGCTGGCCTTTCACGTCTTTCAAATCGGGCAGGTTGCGGTTTTCAGACGGCCTTTGCGCCATATCGGCCTGCGTTTGCGCCAACGGTTCGACGGCGTTCAGGTGCGCGGCCACCTGCCCCAAACTGCCGGCGCCGTAAACCGTGATGCCGTTGATGATGGCGGCCTGTCCGGCGTTTTGCTGCGGCAGGATAAAGGCGCGGCCGGCTTTCATGCACTGCCAGGCCATCGCCGGCGCACCCCGCACGGGGCGTAGTGCGCCCGATAGGGCCAATTCGCCGGCAAATTCGTATTGCGCCAGTTTGTCGGCCATAATCTGCCCCGAGGCAGCCAGTATGCCGAGTGCGATCGGTAGATCGAAGCGGCCGGATTCTTTGGGCAGGTCGGCGGGGGCGAGGTTGACGGTGATTTTTTTGGCAGGAAATTCAAAGCCGCTCTGGATAATCGCCGCGCGCACGCGGTCGCGGCTTTCTTTGACTTCGGTGTCGGGCAGGCCGACGATATTAAACGCAGGCAGACCGTTGGCAAGATGGGCTTCCACCTCCACCAACGGTGCGTTCATGCCGCTTAAGGCGCGGCTGTAAACAAGGGCTAACGACATTTGGCAGTCTTCGGTTTCAGACGGCCTTATTCGGTTTGTTCGGGCACTTCGGCGGCTTCCTGCGGCCCGGCGGTGCCGCCTTCGAGTTTGGCCAGGCGCGCTTCGAGTTCGGCCAGTTTGGTGCGGGTTTTAATCAGCACCTGCTGCTGGATGTCGAATTCTTCGCGGGTAACCAAATCCATGCGGTTGAACGCGCTGCCGAGCAGGGCTTTCACGTTTTTTTCAACGTCTTTGGCGGGGCTGTTGGCGATGGTTTCGCTCACTTTTGCCGACACTTCTTCAAATATTTTTTTGCCGATCATTTTGCTGCTCCTTGTTCATAGGGGGTTCGGGGCATTGTATAGCGAATCAGGCCGTCTGAAAAGCAAACACGGGCTGCGTTTTCAGACGGCCTTTGATTTTATTCCGCCGTAAAACCTACTTGGAACACTTCGCCGCCGATATGGATGTCGGCCAGATAGTCATGGCGGTTCTGCACGCACACGGGCAGACGGATTTGTGATGCGGCCCACGAGCCGTCGGCCCGGTGCAGCAGCTTGTAGCGGTTGAAGCCCATGTCCATATCGCGCATCGAAAAACTCACAAACACTTCGGCCGTTTGCGGCGGCACGTTGCGCAGGGTGATGTCGAACGGCTCTTTGGCGGCCACGCGGCTGCTGAATTTCACTTCCGCCCCGTTGGGCAGCCTGCAGCCCGCGTGCACGTTGCAGGCGGATTCGGCAACGGGCGTGATTTCGGGTTGGCCGTTCTGCCACCACAGCAGCGCCGCCACTTTTACGGCGGCAAACACCAACAGCAGCACACCCGCCAAAACAGCTTGTTTCCGGTTGAGATTCAACATTTTTCAGACGGCCTCAGGCAAATTCGGTTTCATCGTCGGCAATCACCGCATGGGCGCCTTTTTCGAGCCAGCGGCGGCGGTAGGCGGCGGCCGTGCTTTCGTCAGCCAGCACCACCAAAGGCAGCGGCACGCCGTTTTCAAGCACCGCGCAAACGGCTTCGGCGGCTTCGCGGTTTTGCACCCGCCACACCACCACGTCGGCATCCTGCACGAGCGGCCATTGTTCGGCTTTATCAATCACCACCCACACGCTTTGCGCAGCAGGAATTTTTCCGCACGCGCGCAGTTCAGGTTCGCCGATTAACACATTGGCGTGTTGCGGTTCAGCCGGCGCAAACGGCACCACGCGGTAGCCGCCCATGCCGTTTTCGCCGTAAAAGCCGGTTTTCAGACGGCCTGCAAGCTGTGTCGGCACGGCAAGGGCGGCCAGCAGATCGCCGTTGGCGGGCAGCATGGGCGACACGGTAAAGCCGCCCGCCCGCTGCCACGACCATTTCTGCCCCTCGCGTGCCTGAATATTGCCCGACCAACCGTCTGCCTCTACCCTCCAAAAGCGCAGATGTACCCGCGCATGTTCGTAATCGTGGATTTTCGTCAGCCACGGCCTTGCGGTTTCGATATGAATGCCCAGCTCTTCTTCAAATTCGCGCTGCAAGGCGGCGAACTCGCTTTCGCCCGCTTCGACCTTGCCGCCCGCAAATTCCCAATAGCCCGCATAAGGCTTGCCTTCGGGGCGCGAACTGAGCAGATAGCGGCCCTGCCTGTCGAGCACGACACCGGCTACCACGCGGATTAAAGGACGGGAAGTTTCCATTGCAACCCCATAAAAATAACGCTAAGGCCGAAATATACCGAAACGCCGGCGTGCCGTCATGGGTTTCGGCAGGGGAGCGGGCTGCCGCGCAGGCAAAGGCCGTCTGAAATATTTTTCAGACGGCACCGATGCTTTAGGCAGGAACGGTCGGGTTTTGACAGCGGTTGATTTAAACAAACAAGGTTCGTTATCCGGGTTTGATCCGAGTATCTGCTGTTTTTTTTGAAAAAAAAAAAAAAGATAATCGGGTCAAGCCCGAGTAAGACGGATGCTTTTGAGTATGACAGAAGTTTTGAGTAGAAAGCGGATGTGTTAGCAGCCGGAACGGGTTTTGCAAAGCGCCCGAACAGTCAATCCGCTATATAATGCGGTTTTCCGGATTTTCCCTATCAATTTTATGCCCTTCTGCCTCAAACTGCCGCTGTCGGCTTTATGTTTAAGTATGCTGCTGTGCGCCTGCCGCCCGGGCGAAGCCGCAGCTGTGGCGGCCGCGCCGCCTGCCGCAGCCGCTTCGGCGGAAACTTTGGCAAGTTACCGCGGTAACCTGCTGGAAGACGCCGCCGCTTTACAGGCGGCGCAAGATGCGCTGAAAAACCTGCCGCTTTTCCGTGGCAAAGCGGTTAACGTGTTTGGCAATATCGATTTTTTCGACGGCGTGCGCCCGCGCATCGAGGCGGATATCCAAGACCCTGTCCGCCCTGAAAAAATCGACCACTATGTTTACAGCCAAGGCCGCTGGCGCTACACCGACACCCTGCGCATTCCGCCCGAAGGTTTGGATATTCCGAAAAAACTCACTCCGCTCTCGCGGGTAAGGTTTGCCGATGCGGCGGCCGTGGCGGCGGCGTGGTCGCAAAAGGCGCGTTCGGTAAACGCCGTGGTTACCGAGCCTTATTTTGTTTCGTATGTACTGCTCGACAAAGAGCACAAACGCTTCTGGCACACGGCAACCATCGAAGCCGTGGGCGAACAGTATTATTTGAGTTTCCATGCCGATCTATCGGTTTGGGAGTTTAAAAAACTGGGGCGGGAAAGGCAGTGATAGAAGGGTATTGATTTAAGCCGTCAGGCCGTCTGAAAGATTTTTCAGACGGCCTGACGGCTTATCGGTACGGCAGAATTGCCAAAACTGCCTTAAGCCGCTTCCACATCGAAGCCGCTGTGGCGCAGCAGCGCGTCGATTTGCGGTTCGCGGCCGCGGAAGGCTTTGAACGACTCCATTGCGCTGCGCGAGCCGCCCACGGCGAGGATTTCCATCCAGAAACGTTTGCCGGTGGCTTTGATGTCGCCGCTTTCTTCAAAGGCGGCGTAAGCGTCGGCCGATAATACTTCCGCCCAAGCGTAGCTGTAGTAGCCTGCGGCGTAGCCGCCGGCGAAGATGTGGCCGAAGCTCAGGGCGAAACGGTTGTAGGCGGGCGGCTGTACCACGGCCACTTCTTTGCGCACGTTTTCCAAAACCTGCGGCCATTCTTTCAGACGGCCTTTGTCGCTTTGGCTGTAAATCAGCATGTCGAACAGGGCGAATTCCATCTGGCGCACTAAAAACATACCGCGCTGGAAGTTTTTTGCGGCCACCATTTTGTTAAACAGTTCGCGCGGCAGGGTGGCGCCGTTGTCTTCGTGCGACGACATTTCGGCCAAAACATCATATTCCCAAGTGAAGTTTTCCATAAACTGGCTGGGCAGCTCCACGGCGTCCCATTCCACGCCGTTGATGCCGGAAACGCCCAATTCGTCGACCTGCGTGAGCAGGTGGTGCAGGCCGTGGCCGGTTTCGTGGAAAAGGGTGATGATTTCGTCGTGGCTCAGGCGCGACTCTTTGCCGCCCACGGGCGGGGTGAAGTTGCATACCAGATAGGCAACCGGTGTCTGCGTCTGTCCGGCTTTGGCGCCCGACAGGAAACGGCGGCGGCCGCGGTAGTCGTTCATCCATGCGCCGCCGCGCTTGCCTTCGCGGGCGTATAAATCCATATACACGCCGCCGATAACCGAACCGCCTTTTTCCAGCTCGAAATAGCGTACGTCGGGGTGCCAAACGGGCACGGTTTTTTCGATGAAGTTCACGCCGTAAAGGCGGTTGATTTGGGCAAACAGCCCGGCGAGCACTTTGCCGGCGGGAAAATATTTTTTCACTTCGGTTTCGCTGAAGGCGTATTTGGCTTCGCGCAGTTTTTCGCCGGCATAGGTCAGATCCCATGCCTGCGGGTCGGCGATGCCGAGGTTGTTGCGCGCGAACGCTTGCACTTCGGCCAAATCTTTTTCGGCAAACGGTTTGGCGCGTGCGGCCAAGTCGTGCAGAAAACCGAGCACCTGTTCGGGGGTGTCGGCCATTTTGGTGAACAGCGACAGTTCGGCGAAATTATTGAAACCCAGCAGTTGCGCTTCTTGCAGGGCGATTTCCAAACGGCGGCCGATATTGGCGGTGTTGTCGAATTTGCCATCATCGCTCAGTTCGCTGGCACGGGTAACGTAGGCGCGGTAAATCTGTTCGCGCAGGCTGCGGTTGCCGGCATACTGCATCACGGCGATGTAGTGCGGCATTTGCAGGCCGATTTTATAACCCGCTTTGCCTTCGGCTTGGGCTGCGGCGGCAAACATGGCCAGCGAATCTTCAGGCAAACCTGAAAGTTCGCTGCTGTCTTCAAAATAAAGGGCGAACGCATCGGTGGCATCGAGCACGTTTTGCGAGAATTGTGCGCCCAGTTGCGCGCTTTCGGTTTGCAGCGCGGCAAATTCGGCCTGTTGTTCGGGCGGCAGCTCGGCGCCGCTGAGCACGAAGTCGCGCAAATCGTGGTTGAGTTTGGTTTGGCGGGCGGCATCGAGTTTGGCGAACCCGGGCGAGTTTTTAATGGCTTTGAAGCGCTCGTAAAGTTCGATGTCTTGGCCGATTTCGGTGAAAAACGCGGTAACTTCGGGCATCAGTTCGTTATACACGGCGCGCAGCTCGGGGGTGTCGACCACCGAATTGAGGTGCGCCACCACGCCCCAGATGCGGCCGACGCGCTCGGTGATGTCGGTGAGGCGCTCCACCGTGTTTTCCCATGTGGCACCGCTTTGCGCCTTGATGCCGGCAATTTCGGCGCGTGCTTCGCTCATGGCGGTTTCGAGGGCGGGGCGGATGTCGCCGGTTTGAATTTCGTTATAGCGCGGCTCGTCGGCCAGATTCAATAATACGTTGCTCATGGGGTTCCTCTTAAAAATACGGTTTCAGACGGCCTTATATGGCGCCATGACCGCAATATTAAAGTCTTTTTTGCCGTGGCGGGATAAATTAAGCCGAACGTTCCGATATAAAAATCATCACAATTTCAAAAAATATATCTGAAAAACGATAACGATATGTTTTATTAGAGTGTAGTTTTAAAGGCAACGGGAGGGTTTTTCGCCGTAAATCCGCCCGGTTGCCGGGTTCGGCCGTAAAAAGTTGTTATAGAATTGGGTGCCTGATGTTTGTTACGGTTACTGCTATGAACGCTGCTACATCTGAATTGGAACACAACGCCGTTTTGCTCAAGCTGATGGGCAACCCCGAGCGGCTGGCGGTTTTGACACTGCTGCAAGGGAGCGAGCGCAGTATCGACGAGCTGGCAGGCGCTTTGGCGCTGCCCCCGACAGTGGTGTCGAAACACTTGGCGCGGCTGCGTGCCGGGAAGCTGGTCGATTACACGCGCTATCACCGCGTGCTGCAATACCGGCTGGTGTCGAAGCAGGTGTCGGCGGTGCTGGATGCTTTGCTTGCGCCGGATGCCAAAACGCAAAAAAGCACCGCCGGTGCTGTCGGAGAATAAACGGTTTTCAAGGCCGTCTGAAAAATGCCCGCCCTTCCGGCGGGCTTTGTTTCGGCAGTCGTGCAGGGAAAAATGAAGTGTGGCACAATCGGCGCCCTGAATATTAACCGGGGCTGTTTATGAAAATCGCTACTTGGAATGTCAATTCCCTCAACGTGCGCCTGCCGCAGGTGCAGGACTGGCTGCAACAACACCAACCCGATGTGCTGGCGCTGCAGGAGCTGAAGCTCGACCAAGACAAATACCCCGCCGCCGTTTTTCAGATGGGTGGCCGGCACACCGTGTGGAGCGGCCAGAAAACCTATAACGGCGTGGCCATTATCAGCAGGGAAGAGCCGCAGGACGTGCACACCGGCCTGCCCGCGCTGCCCGACGATCCGCAGCGGCGCGTGATTGCCGCCACCGTCGGCGGCGTGCGCGTGATTAATGTGTATTGTGTGAACGGCGAAGCGCCCGACAGCCCGAAATTCGAATACAAACGGCAATGGTTTGCCGCGCTGGCCGAATTTGTGCGCGGAGAAATAGGGCGTTACGAAAAAGTGGTGCTGCTGGGCGATTTCAACATCGCGCCCGCCGATGCCGACTGTTATGACCCCGAAAAATGGCGCGAAAAAATCCACTGCACCGGCACCGAGCGGTCGTGGTTCGGCAACCTGCTCGGTTTGGGCTTGACCGACAGCCTGCGCCACCTGCACCCCGAAGGCGCGTATTACACCTGGTGGGATTACCGCGGCGCGATGTTCCAACGCAAACAGGGTTTGCGCATCGACCATATTTTGGTTACGCCGGCATTGCGCGATGCGCTGCAAACCGTTGAGGTGGATTCTGAAGCGCGCGCGCAGGAGCGCCCCAGCGACCATGCGCCGGTGTGGGCGGAGTTTGCGGTATAGCCTTGCCGCCGAATCATCATAAAGGCCGTCTGAAAACTTTTCAGACGGCCTCAAGCTTTTAAACCACCCCACGCTTATCACGCCAAAATCTTGCCCACGATTTCGGCAACGTCTTTCGATAAACCGCTTTGGGCTTGAATCCGCTGCAATTGGGCCTGCATTAGGTTTTTGCGGTGCGGTTCGAGTTTGTTGCAGAGGTTGAACGCCTGCACCAGCCGGGAAGCCACTTGCGGGTTGAAGCGGTCGATTTCCATCACCTTGTCGGCGATAAAGGCGTAACCCGCACCGCTTTCGGCGTGGAAATGCGGCACGTTGCGGCTGAAAGCGCCGAGCAGCGAACGGGCTTTGTTGGGGTTTTCGAGGCTGAAGGCGGGGTGGTTTAAGGCCGCTTGAACTTGTGCGGGCGTGTCGCCGCGGCGGCTGGAGGCGATCAGGGCGAAGTATTTGTCCATCACCAGCGCGTCGTTGCGGAATTTTTCGGCAAACTGTTCCAGCATTTCGTTGCGTTTGTTGCTTTCGTTGTGGTTGACGGCCGACAAAATGCCCCATTCGTGGGTCATGTTTTGTGCCATTTCGGCATATTTTTCGGCAACGGTGTCGATGTGGGCGGGGTCGGCGCGCAATACGAAGGCGCGGCAGGTGTTGCGCAGGGTGCGCCAGCCTGCGGTTTCGGGGCTGTATTCGTAGCGGGTGGCAGGGTCGGCCTGTTGCTCGGCCTGGGCGGCTTTTTGGTTGAGTGCCAGAAATTGCGCTTTAAAGCGGGTGGCGATTAAGTCGAGCAGGGCTTCGCGGGCGCGGTGGACTTGCAACGGGTCGATGTTGTCGCGCTCCGCCCACAGTTCGGCTTCGGCGGGCACGGCCAGCAGCATGGCTTGGAATTCGGCGTCGATGCCGTCTGCGTTCAATACATATTCTACGGCTTCGAGCAGACCCTGGTGTTCGGGCAGCGGCAGGCCTTGCGTGAGTGCGGCTTCGTTGGCGGCGATGGCGCGGCGGTAGAGGGTTTGGCCGGCTTCCCAGCGGGCAAAGGGGTCGGTGTCGGCGGCCAGCAGCACGGCCAGCTCTGCGTCGGTGTAGGGGTAATTGAGGTGCACGGGTGCGGAAAAGCCGCGCAGCAGCGAGGGCACGGCGTTCCGGTGTACGTTTTCCAGCGTGAAGGTTTGCTCGGCTTCGGTGAGCAGCAGCACGGTTTCGGTGGTTTCTCCACTGCTGCCCGGCCGTCTGAAAGCAAGCTGCCGGCCGTTTTCCGCATCGAACAGGGCAACTTTCAGCGGCATGGTCATGGGTTGTTTTCCGGCCATGTCGGGTGTGGGCGGCACGGTTTGTTTGACGGTTAATTCGTAGCCGCCGCTGCCGTTCAGACGGCCTTTTACGTCTAACACGGGCGTGCCGGCCTGGCTGTACCACAGGGCGAAGCGGTCGAGGTTGGTGCCGTTGGCGTCGGCCATGGCGGCGCGGAAGTCGTCGCAGGTAACGGCTTGGCCGTCGTGGCGCTCGAAATAGAGCTTCATGCCTTTTTGGAAGCCTGCTTCGCCCAGCAGGGTGTGATACATGCGCACCACTTCGGCGCCTTTTTCATACACGGTCATGGTGTAGAAGTTGTTCATTTCTTCGTATGAGGCGGGGCGGACGGGGTGGGCGGTGGGGCCGGCGTCTTCGGGAAACTGGAGCGCGCGCAGCATGGCAACGTTTTCGATGCGGCAGGTGGCGTGGCTGATGCGGTCGGCGGAAAATTCCTGATCGCGGAACACGGTCAAGCCTTCTTTGAGCGAAAGCTGGAACCAGTCGCGGCAGGTTACGCGGTTGCCCGTCCAGTTGTGGAAATATTCGTGGGCGATTACGCTTTCGACGGCGGCGAAGTCGGCATCGGTGGCGGTGCGGCTGTCGGCCAGCACGTATTTGGTGTTGAAAATATTGAGGCCCTTGTTTTCCATCGCGCCCATGTTGAAGTCGCCCACGGCCACAACCATGTAGATATCGAGGTCGTATTCTAGGTCGAAGCGTGTTTCGTCCCATTTCATCGCGTGTTTGAGCGATTGAACGGCAAAATCGACCTTGCCCGCATCTTCGGCGCGGGTGTAAAACTCAATGGCCACTTCGCGCCCGCTCATGGTGGTGAAGCTGTCGCGAGTCAGGCTCAAATCGCCCGCCACCAAGGCAAACAGATAGCCGGGTTTGGCAAACGGGTCGGCCCATTTCACCCAATGGCGGCCGTCTGAAAGCGTGCCGCTGCCGACTTTGTTGCCGTTGGAGAGCAGCACGGGATAGCGTCCGGCATCGGCGGTGATGGTGGTGGTGAACACCGACATCACGTCGGGGCGGTCGGGGTAGAAAGTGATTTTGCGGAAGCCCTCCGGCTCGCATTGGGTAAACAGGTTGCCGCCGCTTTCATATAAACCCATCAGTGATTTGTTTTCAGACGGCCTGACGAGGGTTTCGACGGTGAGGGTAAACGGCTCTGCGGGTACGTTTTGCAGCACCAGTTTTTCTTCGGCCAGCGTGTAGTCTGCTGCCGCTTGGCCGTTAACGGCAACCGACAATAATTGTGCGGAGCCGTTGAGCACCAGCGGTTTGCCCGCCTGCTGCGGCAACACCGATAAATGCGCTTTCACATGGGTGTGCGCATCTTGGATATCGAAATATAGGTCGGTGGCAGAAATAAGGTAGGCCGGGGCTTGGTAGTCTTTCAAATAGTGTACGGTTTTGCTCATTTTAGAGATGCTCTTTCGCGTTAGGGCAGGCAAAAGCGGCATTATATAACGGTTGCGTGGTTTTTTCAGACGGCCCTAACCGTGGCAAAACCGGATTCAGGGCGTGGCCGCCGATGCCGCATTCGCTTTGCGCATCATGGCTTTGAGCGGGGCGGCGGTGTTGCGGAGTATGGTTTCGTTTTTCATTTTGCCCGTGTTCTCACCCCACACCGCCAGCGCGGCGCCGATGATTTTGGCCGTGTCGGCGGCGGCGTTGCTGCGGTTTTCGCCGTCCCACACACCCAAGTGCCAGCGTTTTTCGATGTCTTGCGCCGAAAAGCCGGCATCGTGGGCGAAGTCGCGTTTGCCGTTGGGCACCAAATAAAGGTAATACGAATTGTAGTTCAAAACAGAAAAACCTTTAGCGGTCAGCTCGGGCAGCGAGGCGCGCATGGCACGGCGGGCAGAAGCAGTTTTTTTATCGGCAGGATCGCCGTCGTAGCTCCAATAAGTGATTTCGATGTTTCGGTTCAGTTTGCCGACCGTGCTGTTGATCAGGCCGTCGTTCCACATACGGGTTTTCAGCCCTTTGGCCGCCAGATGCGCGGCCAGCGTGTTGGCATAACCGATAAATTCATGATTGCTCTCGGCGCTGTAACCGAATTCGTCGCCGCCGATGTGGAAATGTTTGCTGCGGTTGAACGTTTCGGCCGTTTCGTCGATCAGCGCCTTCACAAACGCCACGCTCTCGGGGCGGGTGATGTCGATTTCGTCGTCGGCCATTTTCGATTTCAGCGCGCGCACATAATCTTTGCCGTGTTTGCGGGTTAACAGCGTGAAGATGCCGTTCATATGATTGGGGCTGCCCACTTCGGGCACGATTTCAATGTTTTTAGCGGCGGCGTAGCGGATAATCGCGCGCATTTGTTTGCGGCTCAGAAACGGCTTGCCGGTTTTGGGGTTGGTATAAACACCGCTGCGGCTGCGTTTGGCGGTTTCAACCGTTTGGCCGAGCAGGGCGCTTTCGAGCGCGTAGTTTTCGTGGTCGGAAAAATGCAGGTGCAGAAACTGCCCGCCCGAAGCGGCCAGCATATTGATGTATTTCTTAATTTCGTTTTCAGAATAAAAGCGGCGGGCGATGTCGAGCATCAGGCCGTTTTGCTTGACTGCCTGTTGTGAAAGGGCGGGTTTGGTATGCGGTTTTTTTGTTTCACCATGGCAGGCGGCGTTGGGAAATGCCAAGGTAAGCAGCATTAGGCCGACGGCCAGCCGGCGGAGGCGGGAGAAGGGCGGTTGGAAAAACATCTGTATTAAACATTCGGTATGGGTCGGAACTTATAACGCATATTGTTTTTAAATTACGCTAAATTTGTTAATAATTTAATTAGGTGTACGGCATAAACTGCGGTGCAGGCCGTCTGAAAGCCGGCCGCGCCCTTATCCGTGGCTTGCTGTGTATTAGGCTTATTTTGGTAAAAATAATTTAAAAAACATACTGTTATAACGATTTTCTTGGCTCGGCAAGCGCAGATCGGCTATAATCCCGCTTATTTTTGATTCTGTAAAACACAGGCCGTCTGAAACCGTTCAGGCGGTTTTCAGCCGGAGCAAAACCATTATGATGACACTCTATTCGGGCATCACCTGCCCGTTCAGCCAACGCTGCCGTTTCGTATTGTTTGAAAAAGGCATGGATTTTGAAATCAAAGACGTCGATATCTTCAACAAACCCGAAGACTTGGCGGTTATGAACCCCTACAACCAAGTGCCCGTTTTGGCCGAGCGCGACCTGATTCTGCACGAATCCAACATCATCAACGAATATATCGACGAACGCTTCCCACACCCGCAGCTGATGCCCGGCGATCCGGTGATGCGCGGCCGCGGCCGTTTGGTGCT
>NZ_JAUMUI010000043.1 GCF_030530745.1 Neisseria sp.
GTAACCGTTTGGATGGGGTTTTAGGTATTTTGCAAAGGTCTCAGGCCGTCTGAAATGCTTAAATTTCGTCATACTCGGGCTTGACCCGAGTATCTCTTTTTTTCGGGATAATGGGATGCCGGGGTCAGGCCCGAGTATGGCGCGGAGATTTTAAAATATCGATAGAACTTAACAAAAGCCGGTCTGATAAATTTCGCAAGGCCGCAAAAAAACAGCCGAAACCGGGAGCAGGTTCGGCTGTTTTTTTAAAGAGAAGAAAACATTTAAGCGGGGTGCATAAAGTTTTCAACTTCTTTCAGGCTGATTTCGGGGGTGGCGCCGTGATGCGATGCCACCAGCGCGCCCAGAGCGCAGGCGAATGAAACGGCTTCCTGCGGCGGGGTGTTGTTCAGCAGCTTGTAGGTGAGGCCGGCCAGGAAGCTGTCGCCGGAGCCTACCGTGTCGGCCACTTTGACGCGGTAGCCGCAATGGCGGTAAAACTCGCCGTTTTCAAAATAAACCGCGCCGTGGCTGCCGAGGGTAACGCAGATGCGTTGCGTGCCGCTCAGTTTGGCGAGAAACTGGATGTTTTGCTCGATAGAATTGTGTTTGGAGCCGTAGGCTTTCGACAATTCGTATAATTCGTCGTCGTTGAGCTTGATGAGGTCGGCTTTTTTCATCATTTCGAGCAGGCGGCCGGTGTCGTAGTGCGGCGGGCGCAGGTTGACGTCGAAAATTTTGAATTTGGCTTTTTCTACCAATTGCCCGAGCGTTTTACGGGAAACTTCGTCGCGGGTGGAAAGGCTGCCGTAAATGAAAGCGTCCGACTCGGCCACACGCTGTAGGGCGGCTTCTTCCACTTGGATTCTGTCCCACGCGCAGGGGTAAACGATTTCGTAGGAAGCGCTGCCGCAGGAATCCAGATGCACTTTCACCAGGCTGGTGGCCTGATCTTTGCACACTTGCAGCAAACCGGTGTCGACGTTTTTGCTTTCAATTTGGCGCAACAGCTCTTCGCCGTCGGCATCGTCGCCCCTGCTGCTGATTATGCTGGTGTCGGCACCGAGCGAACGCAGCCGCACGAGCACGTTGAGCGGTGCGCCGCCGAGCACTTTTCCGCCGGGAAAATCGTCCCACAGCACTTCGCCGAAACTGGTTACTTTCATTATGTGTTTTCCTTGATTAACGATTTAGACAATTCTTCCAACGGCACGCCTTTGGTTTCGGGCATCATAAAGATAACAAACAAGAGCTGCAACACCATCATGCCGGTGAAAATCATAAAGACCGCGCTGGCACCGATGGTGCCGAACAAGAAAGGAATCATTGCCGGAATGGCTGCGGCCAGCACCCAGTGCGTGCTGCTGCCCAGCGACTGCCCTTGCGCGCGCAGGTGGTTGGGGAAAATTTCCGAAATAAACACCCAGATAACAGCACCCTGGCCGACGGCGTGGGCGGCGATAAACAGGAAAAACAGGAAAGGAACAATCTGGCCGCTCCAGTTCTGCATAAAGGCCAGCGAAATCATGCCGAGTGAAACGATATAGCCGAACGAGCAGATATACATCAAGGTGCGGCGGCCGAGTTTGTCGATTAAAACCAAACCGATTAAGGTGAAAATCAGGTTGACCACGCCCACGCCCACACTACTGAGCAGGGCGGCGCTTTGTTCCAAACCGGCGATTTCAAAGATGCGCGGTGCGTAATACAGGAAGGCGTTGATACCTGAAAACTGGTTGAAAAAGGCAATCAAAAAGGCCAGCAGGGCGATAAAGCGGTATTTGGGCTGCCAGATGCTTTCTTTGGTGCGCGAATCGTTTCCGCCTGCACCGGCCAAATCGGAAACATCACGGCCGGGATCGATTTTCTGCAATATCGCACGGGCTTCATCAAAGCGGCCTTTCATCATCAGCCAGCGCGGCGACATCGGCACTGTGCAGACCATAACGGTATAAATCAGCGCGGGTAGGGCTTCAATGCCGATCATCCACCGCCAGGCGGTATCACCCAAGTTTAAGCCGGCAAAGAAGAAATTGGATAGAAACGCAATCAGGATACCGAATACGATATTGAACTGATACATGGCCACCAGGCGGCCGCGTTTTTCTGCAGGAGCAATTTCAGAAACATAGGCAGGGGCGGCAATAGTGGATGCGCCCACGCCCAAACCGCCGATGAAGCGGAAAAAGGCAAACAGCCAGGGATCGGAAACCAAAGCCGAACCGACGGCGGATACCGTGTAGAGAACACCGATGACAATCAGCGTTTTTTTACGGCCCAGCACATCGGTGGGCCAGCCGCCGAAGAGTGCGCCGATTACCGTGCCCCACAGGGCCGAGGCCATGACCACGTTGCCGTGGAACAGTTCGGCACTGCCGAACAGGGTGTAATGCCCCCACATTTCGGAAAGCGATTTTTCGGCTCCCGAAATCACCACGGTGTCGAAGCCGAACAGGAAACCTGCCAGTGCCACCGTAACCGACCAGAAGAGAAGTTTAGACTGGTTCATAAAGCGTCCTTTTCTTTTGCAAAGTTAAAAGAATTGCCTCTGATAAAAACTGCCTGAAAGGCAGGCAGTGCGTAAAAGCGCTTCCGGACCGGGCGGGTCGGGCAGCACTTCCTTAAAACTTCTGTTTTTCCGGCAAGTGGCGGCTGGAGAGCCTGTAATATTATTATGTCCGATGTAATAAAACACAAAAATACCGGCGGATATTATGTTTTAAAACGCAATGGTGGGCAAGCGCGGGCGGCGGGCTTGTGCCCGAAGTTTGATTCATGGCAAAACCCTGTAAAAAAACTGTCATAATTGGAGCGGGGAAGGGGGAATAAGGTTCCGTCAGGCAGCGGCGGGAGGGGGCGTGGCGGCGCTAAAGTATTGCGGTAAATGAAATGTAATTTACTTACAGAATAAATGAGCCATGTCAATGAGGCCGTCTGAAATGCCGCTATAATGGCGTTGTTTAATTACGCATTGCAGGTAAAGGCATGGGCAGTTTGCTTCCCGAACAGATTTTGCAGGAAACGGTTGAAAAAGGCGCGGCTAAGGCACAGGGGAGTATGCAGGCTTTGAGCATTTTGGGCTTTCTCGGCGGCATGTATATTTCGCTGGGCTATCTGGCCTATATCCGCGTGGTTGGCGGTATGCCGCACGATTGGGGCAGCTTGGCGGTGTTTATCGGTTCGGCGGTGTTTCCCATCGGGCTGATATGCATTCTGATAGGCGGAGGCGAGCTGATTACCGGCAACATGATGGTGTTGCCCGTGGCGTGGCTGGCGAAGCGGATTTCGCTGGCGCAGTGGGGGCGAAACTGGCTGATTGTTACACTGGCCAATCTTGTCGGCGCTTTTTTTGTAGCGTGGTTTTTCGGTCATTATGTCGGCTTAACCGAAGGCGCGGTGCTGGCAAAAACCGTTTCGGCTGCCGAGGGTAAAGTGGCGGAAGATTTCGGCCGCGCGCTGGTGTCGGGTATAGGCTGCAACTGGATGGTATGCATGGGCGTGTGGCTTTGCTACGGCGCACGCAGTTTTTCAGGCAAGGTTTTGGGCATTTGGTTTCCGGTGATGATTTTCGTGCTGGCGGGCTTTCAGCACGTGGTGGCGAATATGTTTGTGATTCCCGCCGCGATTTGGGCGGGCGCCGATATTTCGTGGGCGCAGTTCGGCCGGAACATGGTGTCGGTGTATATAGGCAACGCTATCGGTGGCGCGGTGTTTGTGGGCGCGCTGTATTTTTATGCCTACCGCGGCAAACTGCAGGCCGGCGGCTAATAAAAAACGACCTTATTTCATGTCAATACCGAAAAAATTTGAACTTTTCCGGCAGGGCATGGCCTGAAAAACAGGTTTATTCTGTATTGAAAATTTAAACACCGGCAACCGGAACAACGGACGGCAAAATGGTTTGGTCCCTTATTTTCTTAGGCACGTTTTTCTTTTTCATGCTGGCATCCAAAGCCTTGAATCTGTATGGGCTGGTTCCCAAAGAAAAATTGAATTTGAACCTGCTGTTCGCCATATTGGCTATGATGTTTACCGGTATTGTTTATATTTTTAAAGGATAAATTTATCCTTTGAAACCCAAACCGGATAAAGCTGTATTTGAAATTCAAAACGATATTCTGCAAAGGAATTTTGTAATCATTCAAGCCGGCAACCATATTGATTCGGATAACCGGATGCCGTCTGAACGCAATAAACGGCTTCAGACGGCATTATTTTGTGTAAAATAGGTCGGACAAGAACCAGACTCCGACAAGGAACTTTTATGAACATACGCATCGGGCAGGGCTACGATGTCCACCAACTGATCGAAGGCCGTCCGCTGATACTGGGCGGTGTAAATATTCCGTTTGAAAAAGGCCTGCTTGGCCATTCTGATGCTGACGCGCTGCTGCACGCCGTTACCGATGCCCTGCTGGGGGCGGCGGGTTTGGGCGACATCGGCAGCCACTTTCCCGACACCGCAGCCGAATTCGAAAACGCCGACAGCCGCGTGCTGCTGCGCGCAGCCTATAAAAGCGTGCAGGCGGCGGGCTGGCGGGTGGTGAATGTGGACAGCACCGTTATCGCCCAACAACCGAAACTCGCCCCGCATATCCCCGCTATGCGCGCCAACATCGCCGCCGATTTGGGCTTGAGCGAAACGGCCGTCAACATCAAAGGCAAAACCAATGAAAAATTAGGCTATCTGGGCAGGCAGGAAGGCATTGAAGCGCAGGCCGCCGTGCTGTTGCAGGCCGTCTGAAAAGCGGATACTGCACAGTTTGGTAAAAGCTGTTACCATATTTGTGTAATGTTTAATCCGTTTCTTTTTTGATGGAGAGAGAAAGCATGGCATCGCAAGACGAACTCAAACGCATGGCTGCTGAAAAAGCCGTGGAATTCGTAAATGAAAACGAATACATCGGCATCGGCACCGGCACCACCGTCAACCTGTTTATTGAAGCATTGGCCAAAAGCGGCAAAAAAATCAAAGGTGCGGTTTCCACCTCGAAAGGCACTTCCGAAATGCTGGCGCGCCACGGAATCCCCGAAGTGCAGATGAACGAAGTGTCGCACCTGTCGCTTTATGTAGACGGTGCCGACGAAATCAACCATTCGCTGCAAATGATTAAGGGCGGCGGCGGCGCCCACCTCAATGAAAAAATCGTGGCCAATATCGCCGACAAATTCGTGTGTATTGCCGACGAGAGCAAATACGTTACGCGTTTGGGCAAGTTTCCGCTGCCGGTAGAAGTGATTCCGATGGGGCGGTCGATGGTTTCGCGCAAACTGGTTGCCTTGGGCGGGCAGCCCGAGCTGCGGGTGGGCTTTACCACGTTTAACGGCCACCAGATTGTAGATGTGCACGGCTTGAACATCACCCTGCCGGTTACGCTTGAAGACGAAATCAATAAAATCCCCGGCGTGGTGGAAAACGGCCTGTTCGGCCACAATGCCGCCAACGTGCTGGTGTTGGGCACGCAAGAAGGTGTAAAAGTGATCAAGCCGAATTAAAGCGCGGCAATTGTTGACAAAAGGCCGTCTGAAAAACAGGTTTTTCAGACGGCCTTGCTATTGGCTCCTCCCGAGCGGGCGGCAGCCGCGGCCGTTTCGCCGGACTTCTGATATTTCTCAATATTCCGGCCGTTTTGCGGTTTTCATCTTTTGTGAAAAAGCGTAAGATTAATCCTGATTTTTTTGCAGTTTTCCTTCCACATTTTCAGAAAGGCAGCATCATGTTTTTTGACAAAATCGAAGCCGCGCCGGCCGATCCGATTCTGGGCTTGGGCGAAGCATTCAAAGCCGAAACCCGCAGCAGCAAAGTGAATCTGGGCATCGGCGTGTATAAAGACGCCCAAGGCAAAACCCCGATAATGAAGGCCGTGAAAGAGGCCGAAAAACGCCTGCTGGAAACCGAAAACACCAAAAACTACCTCACCATCGACGGCGTGGCAGACTATAACGAGCAAACCCAAATGCTGCTCTTCGGCACCGGCAGCGAAATCATCGCTTCCAAACGCGCCAAAACCGCGCAAAGCTTGGGCGGCACCGGTGCCTTACGTGTGGCCGCCGAATTCGTCAAACGCCAAACCGGCTCCCGAAACGTGTGGATTTCCGCCCCCACGTGGCCCAACCACAACGCCATTTTCAAGGCTGTGGGCATCAATATCCGCGACTACCGCTATTACGACAAAACCACCCACTCCCTCGACTGGGACGGCCTGATTGAAGATTTGGGTCAGGCGCAAGAGGGCGACGTGGTGCTGCTGCACGGCTGCTGCCACAACCCCACCGGCATCGATCCCACGCCCGAACAATGGGAAACTTTGGCCAAAATGTCGGCCGAAAAAGGCTGGCTGCCGCTGTTCGACTTCGCCTATCAGGGCTTTGCTAACGGCTTGGAAGAAGATGCCTACGGCCTGCGCGCCTTTGCCAAACTGAATAAAGAGTTGCTGGTGGCCAGCTCGTATTCCAAAAACTTCGGCATGTATAACGAACGCGTGGGCGCGTTTACCATCGTGGCCGCCGACGCCGAAACCGCCGACCGCGCCTTCAGCCAGGTGAAATCCATCATCCGCACCCTGTATTCCAACCCGGCCTCGCACGGCGGCGCCACCGTGGCGCTGGTGCTGAAAGACGAGGCCTTGAAAGCACAATGGATTGCCGAACTCGACGAAATGCGCGCGCGCATTAAAGAAATGCGCCGGCAGTTTGTGGATTTGCTGAAAGAATACGGTGCCGGTCAGGATTTCAGCTTTATCGTGAAACAAAACGGCATGTTTTCGTTTTCGGGCTTAAGCCCCGAGCAGGTTGACCGCCTGAAAGACGAATTCGCCATCTACGCTGTGCGTAGCGGCCGCATCAATGTGGCGGGCATCACTGCCGACAATATCCGCTATCTGTGCGAAAGCATCGTGAAAGTGCTGTAACACGTTTCGCGGTTGAAGTATGAAAGGCCGTCTGAAAATGTTTTTCAGACGGCCTCGGTTTATTTTGGATACGGCCGGTGCTGTATCAGCCGTAGGTAAGCGTGGTGGCTTTGCCCCTGAACGCCCAGTAGGCAAAGATGCTGTATGCGATGATGCACGGCACGGTGATGATAACGCCGATCAGGGTTACCACCAGGGTGGGCACGCTGGCGGCGGCTTCCCAAGCGGTGAGCTGGCCGATAACGGCATAGGGGAATATGCTGATACCCAAGCCGAGGGCGCACAGTATCAGGGTGGCGGTTAAGAGGGCGAACGGCTGCCACACACCCTGCTGCAATACGAGCAGCATTTTGGCGCGGATCAGGCAGAATGCGCTCAGCAGCGGAATCGGCGCCAGCCAGAGCAGGTTGGGCAGGGTGAACCAGCGTTGGAAAATGCTGCCGCTCACAAACGGGGTGGCCAGCGAAATCAGCAGCAGGCAGCCCACTACCGGCCACCAGGCCTGATTGGCCCATTTGCGCGCTTTCTGCTGCAACTCACCTTCGGTTTTGGCAATCAGCCAGCAGGCGGCGAGCAGCACGTAAACCGCCGGCACGGTGGCCATAATGCCGAGTGAAAACAGATAATCCAAGGGGTGCGTGCCGAAGGCGGTAACGTAGCGGCCGAGCATCCAGCCCTGTGTGAGCGCCATACCTGCAGATCCGAGCATAAAGGCAATGTTCCACAAATCTTTATGGCTGTCATCGGCCTTCACGCGGAAGTCAAACGCCGCACCGCGCACAATCAGTGAAAACAGCATAAAGGCAACGGGCAGGTAGAGGTTGCCCAAAATGATATTGTGCGCTTTGGGGAACACGATAAACAGCACGCCCACGCCTAAAACCAGCCAGGTTTCGTTGGCATCCCAAAACGGCCCGATCGATCCGACCATCACGTTTTGCTCTTCCGGCCGTGCGCGGGGCATCAGCATGCCCACTCCCAAGTCGAAGCCGTCGAGCACCACGTATACCGTCATTGTAAAACCGAGTAAGCCCAAGAAAATCAGGGGCAGCCAGTAGTTCCAATCCATTATCGTTCCTCCGCTTTCAGACGGCCTTTACCGTCGTGTGTGTCGTGTTCGGGATGTTCGGCCATATGTTTCAAAACCATCAGGTAAGAAAACAGCATCAGGGTGTATAGCACCAGATACATAACCAAAGTCAGCCCCACATTGCCTGCTGGCACGGTTTTGGTAACTGTATCTTCGGTGCGCAAAATACCCTGTACCAGAAAAGGCTGCCTGCCGATTTCGGTTACATACCAGCCGGCCAGTGTGGCCACCCAGCCTGAAAACGTCATACCCGCAAAGGCGTAGAGCAGCCGGCGGGGCAGGTTTTCAGGCTGCCAGCGGGCTTTGCGCAGCCTGAACCAGCCGTACCAGCTTACCAGCAGCATCAGCAGTCCTACGCCTACCATGATGCGGAAGGCGAAAAACACAGGGGCAACGGGCGGTTTGTCGGCAAATTCGCTCAAGCCTTTGATTTCGCCGTCCAAGCTGTGGGTGAGGATCAGCGAGCCGAGATAAGGCACTTTCACGGCGTAATCGGTCTGCTGTGTGGTCTCGTTCGGCCAACCGATTAAGGTGAGCGGCACCGGTTTTTCGGTGTGCCATACGCCTTCGATGGCGGCAAGCTTGGCGGGCTGGTGTTCCAGCGTGTTCAGGCCGTGTTCGTCGCCCGCCCAGATTTGCAGCGCAACGGCGGCCACGGCGGCGGTCAGGCCGGTTTTCATCACTTTGGCGGTGCCGTTGTCGGCCGATTTTTTCAGAACCTGCCAGGCCGACAGGCCGATCATAAGAAACGAAGCGGTCAGCACCGAGGCAAGGATTTTATGGGCGAAACGGTAAGGAAACGAAGGGCTGAAAATCACTTCGAGCCAGTTTTTTACGTGAATGACGCCTTCTGCGTCGATCCAGTGCCCCTGGGGGGTCTGCATCCACGAATTGAGGGCGAGAATCCAGAAGGCCGAAACCGAAGTGCCCACCGCAACCACCGTGGCGGCCGTCATGTGCACCTTCTGGCTGACCCGTTCGCGGCCGAACAGCATGATGCCGAGAAAGCCCGCTTCCAAAAAGAAAGCGGTCAGCACTTCATAGCCGAGCAAGGGGCCGGCGATATTGCCCGCCTTTTCCATAAAGCCCGGCCAGTTGGTGCCGAACTGGAAACTCATGGTTACGCCCGACACCACGCCCATGGCGAATGAAACGGCGAAAACCTTTGTCCAGAAGCGGTAGGCGGACAGCCAGCCCGCATCGCCCGTTTTGCCGGCTTTGTAACGGAAATACACCACAAACCAGGCCAGCGCGATATTGATCACTGGAAACAGGATGTGGAAACTGATATTCACCGCAAACTGTATGCGGCTGAGCATTAATGCATCCATAAAGGGTAGCCTCTTGATATGTATTAGTACAAAACGAATTTTGTACCGTGTATTAAATAGATGTAGGCAGGTGTTGTCAAGGTTGCCATACGAAACAGCCGAATAGTTTTAAGACGGCTTCAAGCCGGATAAGTTGCAGCAAACGGAGACGGTTTCAGAAATCCGAACAAACGTATGGCAGAATAAAAGGAGTAGGGTGGGGCGGCACTGCAGACGGTGCGGGCGTTAAGGAACAGGCTGTGCTGCTGCTTCGGCAGTCTGTAAAACCGCCCCTGCAAACCGCCTGTTTGGAGGTTGCGGCTTCTGCAGCATACAGGCAGTCAAAAAAGCGGGCAAGCCGTTTTGCTTTTTACCTGATTGATATTTATTGGAAAAGGTTGATGATACCCATCACGGCCAAAGTCAGCACGATAGTGAGCGCACAGCCCACTTTGGCGATTACCCCCACGATAAAGCCGACAAACGTGCCCAAGCCCACTTTTCCTGCCGACCACAAATCCTTGCGTGCCCAAAATTCACCTGCGCCTGCGCCGATTAAGGGGCCGAGCAGCAAACCGGGCAGCGAGAAAAACGCTCCGACGATGCCGCCGATTAGCGCACCCCAGACGGCGGTTTTGCTGGCGCCGGTGAATTTCGCCCCCAACATGCCCGCCACATAGTCGGTGGCCATGCCCAAAGCGGCAACGACGCCGAGAAAGATCAGCGTGTTGGTGCCTATGATTTGATAACCGTCGGCATGAGCCAGCAGCCACGCGCCGGCAAACATCAGCCCGAGGCCGGGAATGGCGGGATAAACCGTGCCGAGCAGGCCGGCGAGCAGGGCAATCAAACCGAGCGTGATTAAAATAGCGGTCATGGTGGTCTTTCTTAAACAAAGGGAAAATTGAAAAATAAGCAGGCCGCCTGAAAACCTTTCGGCGGTTAACCGCGCCCGCTGGTTTTGTCGGACAAACCCACTTCGTGCGGATTGATGCGCGCCCGGTCTTCCTGACCCAAACCCACCAGTTTGCGCAGGCGCGTCATATAGGCGTTAACGTCCAGCCCGCGGCCGAAACGCTGCGCCTCCCAAACCGTTTCCGCCAGCGCATCGGCCATTTCGTGTTCGGCCTGCACCCAGCCGCCGTGTTTGGCGCACAACTGTTCGTGTATCGCGCGGATGCCCGGCGGCTGGTCGATGGCAGCCTGCTCTTGCAGCGAAAGGTGAAGCGACATATGCAGGAACGGGTTGCTTTCGCCTTCTGCGGGCGTCCAGTTTTTATCAAGGTAGTCGTCGATGTTTTCCAGATAGCGGTGGTATTCGGGATGCGCTTCGATAATCCGCAGCGCTTTCTGCTGCAAGGCATCCAGCTGCAAAGGCAGCATGCGCTGCCGCCACACTTCGGCAAAAAAGCGGCGCACATCGTGCGTATTGACGTTATACATTAAGTTTTGCCCGTATTGTTTTTCAGACGGCCATTATAGTGGATTCAATTAATTTTCGGTACGAGGCAGCAAGCCGCAGACAGTACGGATAGTACGGAACCGATTCTGTTGCCGCTTTAGCGGCTTACAAAATCGTTCTCTTTGAGCTAAGGCGCAGCAACGCCGTAACGGAATATTTAAGTGGATTCACTTATAACCGGTAAGGCCGTCTGAAAAGATAAAGCGGCGCTGGCAATTTATGCCTTAACTGCGTATAATCCGCCTTTCCTATCTGGGGGCGATCTTGGTTTCGACGGGGGTTGCGAAGCAGATGCGGGCATACCGGGGTCTCAGATTCCCGTAAAACACTGAACCAAAATAGTCGCAAACGACGAAACTTACGCTTTAGCCGCTTAAGGCTAGCCGTTGCAGCAGTCGGCCGGTGGGCTGTGCAGGGTAACCTGCGGCAACGTCATTTTACATCGGCTGGTTTTCTGCCGGGTTACTTGGCAGGAAATAAGATTTAAGGTAACTGGCCTCCAAACAGCCCGTCTGCCGGCGGAATGGGGGCAAGATTCCAAGTTGGCAAGACTAAGTATGTAGAACGCTTTGTAGAGGGCTTTCGGACGGGGGTTCGATTCCCCCCGCCTCCACCAG